>JAKOXM010000156.1 GCA_029781095.1 Bacteroidota bacterium | reverse complement strand
GCGGGAAAAACCAATATCCCGAATATACCCGGGAAACTACCCTTTATACTTCGAGCTCGCCGGCACCGGGTATTTCTTGGCATACGCCTTTGCCCGCGGCACCAGCCGGCGCAGGGTTTCTGAGCGTTTGGCGGGATCGGGGTGCGTGCTGAGGAATTCGGGCGGGCGACTGCCGCCCATGCTGTTCATGCGCTTCCAGAAGGGGTCCGCCTCATTCGGGTTGTAGCCGGCCATAGCCATCAGATACAGACCGATCTCGTCCGCTTCGGATTCGTGTTTCCGGCTGAATGGCAGCAGGGCGCCCACCTGTACGCCTGCGCCTGCGGCCGACATCAGCAAGGTGCGCGTTGCGGCGGGTTTTTGCGACAGAGCCAGGTCGAGCGAGGTGAGGCCGAGCTGGGCGACCAGCCCCTGGCTCATGCGTTCGTTGCCGTGGTTGGCCAGCGCGTGGGCGATCTCGTGGCCCATTACAACGGCCAGCGCGTCTTCATTCTGGGTTACTTTGAGGATGCCCGTGTACACCACTACCTTGCCGCCTGGCATGCAAAACGCGTTCACGGTGTTTGGATCGTCCACGACGTTGAATTCCCAGGCAAATTCCTTCAGGTCCGCTGCCTTGCCGATCGATTTGTAATATACTTCCGTAGCCGCCTTCAGGTCTTTGCCGACGCGGCGGATAAGGTCCACGTCTTTACCGGAAGTCACTGTTTTGTTCTGGCTCAGAAAGGTTTTGTACTCGGAGGCGCTTAATGAGTTGATGGTAGAATTTGGTATGAGATTCAGGGATTTACGCCCCGTAAAGGCGTTTTTTGTACATGCCGACAAAAAAAGAAACATGAAAAGGCTGAACGAGATTTTTTTCCACATAAGAGTTGGATATTTTGTTTTCGGAAAATGCGGATGGCGAATCGTTGCTATTAAACGTCAAAACTAAGCACTTGTCACGAATCCTGAGTCGGTTTAATACTCCGATAACAGGTTTTATCTGAGCAGGATTAACTGAAAAAAGCAATTTTCCCTGTCAAATATGTTAAAATCGTTTCAATATGGCACATTTTATATATCAATAAAGGCTTGATAAGGGATGGCTGGTTATTTTTGTATTTCCGAGTTCAATCCAATTCACTGCATTCATTAAATTTATCAAACCCATTTCCGATGAAAGAATTTAAATCCCCCCCCCTCAATTTTCAAAATTTAATTTTGTATCAAGCACCGCATTTTGTTTGTTGGCATTCACTATTAGTACAACAACATCCACTGCCCAGCCGGTGGAATGCGGAGTGGAGGTGCCCGTTGAATTAAATAAAATACTTATAGAAGAAGCGGCGGCAATTGAACAATTTGTTTCCGAGCGCGGGAGTTCCCTGGAAGACATCCCTGTTCGATTTACTGCTTTAAACGGACCAAGCGGAGGTATCCATCTCAGCTCGGGAGATGTCAATACGGCTCTTGATAATCTAAACGCTGCCTTCGCGCCCGCAAACTTGCATTTTGTACAATGTAGCCCGATCAACGAAATTTGGGATGATCGCATCAAGGACAGCGTCGATATAGACCACTTCACGACCTCGTTTTCATATTCTTCGGGGGCTTTGGAAGTATATGCGGGAATTTTGGTAACCCCCGGGATCCCTCCTAAATCTATAGCAAACTATTCCCCTATACCAGCCCAGTCTTACCAGGCCGGCAATCCGAATTACTCTTTCGATCAGTATGACCACACGAATTTCATTTATATGAATGGCGGCTCCCTGCTGCAACCCGATTTCATCCATGAAACCGGACACCAGTTCGGACTTTTACACACCTTCATGCCGAATAAAACCTACGATGTTCCGACCCCCGGCGAAAACACGCCGGACTACCCATACCCGGTACTGAATGCCTCCGGTCAATTGGAACCCTGGTGGTGGGGAAGGGAACTGGTGATAAGAAGTAATAATGCCCAAAAAACGTTTGATATAGTAAATGCAACCGAGGCCGGTGATTTGACAGATGACACACCTGCTGATTGCACATATCTTCCGGGCTTGTTTCCCGGATGTCCAATTACTGCTCAAAGCATTACGACCTGCGAATTCAATTCGGCCCTGACATATGCAGATTATAACGGCGATGCCATCAACCCTCCGCCGGCAGGCCTCTCTCTGGGACACAATTATATGTCTTATTGGAACCGGGAGTGCCTGAACCAGTTTACACCCAAACAATACGCCCGAATCGGCTATTATTACGAAACGGTGCGCAAGCAGTCATATGCTCTTGATAAATGCGATAACTTCACGGATAAAGTAGAGTTTGAAAGAAGTAACACGGGATTGCACAACGTAACGGTACGCGTACGTCACCCCAACGACCCGAGAATATGTAACGTAACAACCAACAAAGACGGCGAATTCGGAGGCATTTTGCATGCCGATAACTTAACTTCGTACGCTTATCACAACGGTAAAAAGAACGCCCTCGCCTATGCCGGCGACCCTCTGCGACGTCATTTCGATCATACCCCCTGCGAATGGCTGCAAGGTGTGTCGACCTATGACCTCGTACTGATCGCGAAGCATATCCTTGGCATTCAGCCATTGGCATCGGGGTATAGTATCATAGCGGCTGATGCCAATGAGAGCAATTCGGTGACTACATTCGATATTGTGGAACTTCGGAAGCTGATTCTTGGCATTTACGACAGACTGCCTGTCCCTGACCAGCCGTGGCGATACATCCCCGAGTTTATTCCCCAAGACTACTCCGCTGCCTTCAACGCCAATCCGTTCCAGGTATCGGCAGGCGGTGGAGCGCAATATCTGACGCAAGGCTGGGGATTTACGCTGACCGACGCATACGACGGTAAAAAGGGTTTCGACGGGATCAAAATTGGAGATGTAAACAGTTCATGGCTGGACACGGACGAATGTCCGAAGGAATCCGATTTGCCACAGGATGAAGGCGACAAACCGGAACTGGTTGTTCCTTCGACGCCCCTGCTGCAAGACACGGTCGTAGCACTGCGATTCAGGGTGAATAATTTTCAGCAAACGGAAGCATTTCAACTGGGTATCCGGCTGCCGTTTGAATATTTCGAATTGCTGGATGTTACCAACACAACCACGTCGCTGTCATCGTATACGAAAACCGATAATTTCGGACTGACCCGGCTGGAAGAAGATGCCGTACGTACTTTGTGGCTTGATGAAAACGGCGGCTCCAAAACCGTACAGGACAATTCTACCCTTTTCACGCTGAAAGTGAGGCCCAAACAATACATTACCGATCTTTCATCGATACTGAAACTGGACAATTCGATTTTGACAAATGAATTCTGGCGCAATAGTGGCGTAACAGCAGTGCCGGCAAGTCTTTCAGTCACAGTAGAGCCGGCATCGGGCGAAAGAAGTGGAAATGACAAAATATATTCTGAAAATGAGGCGCAAACGGGGAATTTACGGCTCCTCCCCAACCCTGTCAGTCAGGACAGCCGCCTCGTTTTCGAACACTATGGACAAAATTCGCAAGGCGACCTGATTGCTCGTAACATCCTGGGCGTAGTGCTGAACCATCAATCCCTGGCTATTCATACCGGAGAAAATACAATTGAAATTGATGCCATTAATCATGCGGGGGCTGGTATCTACTGGTTGAGCCTTGTCGTGGACGGGAAAGCGTATACCTTGAAAGTTGTGAAATAACAAAATCATCAACACCTGGGACAGGGCTCCGGCTTGCCCGGGTGTTATTTTAAAATGAATAATGATGACCGAAATGATTAAAAATATCGCGTTGTATTGCCTTTTTTTGATCTCAGTTGGCACTGAAGCCCAGCAGATCAACCCTTTATGGGTAAGTACGGAGGAAACAGACGGAGACCTCGGGCTGGGAAGACTTCCTCTTGTGATGATAGATTCCTCGCACAATGTAATAGTCTGCGGAAGCACTTACGCCCCTGGCCCCGTACTCGGATTCGTGACCACAAAATACGACCCCGACGGGAACAAATTGTGGCAGCGGTTTTACGACACCTTTGCCACGGACCTGATCACAAGCGCCGCAACCGATAATGCCGGCGCTGTGTACGTGGGAGGAAGTTCAACCAATCCCTTTTCAGGCCAGACACAATTTATCGTGATTAAATACGCTTCCGATGGCGACGTCCTGTCGCAGTATTCGTATATGGATATTCCGGGTGCAAGTACCTATCTAAACAAGGTCCTGCTCGATTCATTGCAAAACCTGTTGATTTTCGGGAGTTATGTTGATCCGGGATCGAATGAATCGGGATTGCTGACTGTAAAACTGGACCCGGGTGGCAATGAAATATGGAGCGCAGGCTGGGATGCGGGGGATTACGGATACGGAGCAGTAGATGCGCGGCTGGTGGACGATCACATCGTATTCTGGGCGCAAAACGGATCGGCGGAAGGCTTGCGCTTTTTTGCGTGGCAGATAGACATGAATGGTCAGACAATCGATACTGCTCATACGGAACCATATAGCGATTATTTTGAAACCGGCTATTACATAGACCAATTGGGAAATTTATACATAGGAGACCATGCCGGAGAATATAAAGTGTCAAAATTTGCGCCGACAGGAATAAATGAATGGAATTATAGTAAATTGCTCAATACTGTAAACCCAGATGGTGTCTCAGCTCGACTTCGGTGCGTTACTACAGATGTTGAAGATGCAGTTTATATTTCTGGAATGTTTTACTATGACGACACTTTGGGGTTGATAGGCATAACCTCGAAGCTAAATTCTTCAGGAGAGCTTCTATGGGAACATAAAATTGCTTTTCATGGATTCGGTACCAAAGCGCCATATAAATGTGAATGGATAAGCAAAGACCTCTTATTAGTCAGCGGCACGATTTCTACTGACATTGACAGCAATTTTTACGAATACTTTCTCGCCACCTATGACCCGAACGGATTTGTAAAAGGTGGCATTTCCGACATTCCGGGTCGAAGGAATTGGCCTGCTTCCATTGCCCCGGACGGCGCGTACTTTTATATCGCAGGCGAAGGGGATCCCGAAATAGAAGTATTTGAGCCATCGTGGCAATTTTTGTGCAAGTATTCGCTGGAAGAGGTGGTATCCACGCAATTGCCAAGTAAGGTATCGATGGTACCCGAACAATTAATATTATCTCCCAACCCCGTTCGGGATAAGTGCAGGGTATCTTTCGACAATAGCGGCGGATCAACAAAAGGCGTGCTTGAAATCATTGATAATCTGGGAAAAATAATATCAAGCAAAGAGGTATTTCTGACTGCCGGTATGAATACAATGGAATTGGAAATACAGGAGCCACTGCCGCAAGGCGTCTATGGAGTAGCCCTCCGGACGGCTGAAAAATTTTATGTCGCGAGTGTTGTCAGAATGAAATAGTTCATCTCCCCGGCGCCCACCCGTCCCGATACTCCCG
>JAKOXM010000150.1 GCA_029781095.1 Bacteroidota bacterium | reverse complement strand
GTGTTTTGAATTGCTGAAGGTTCACGCCTGCCAGTTCCGCCCCGCGTGCCAGCAGCCGGTTAGAGGCTACACGTCCCTCAGCCAGCCTGTTCTCCTGCTCTGCCTGTGCTTCCAGGAGCGGCTGTATTTTCTCCTGCTGCTTTTGAAGCGCGATACGGATTACATACGACTGGTTGATCTGCTCCAGTATGGGCTTTAGTTGCTCGTTTGTAGCCTTCTCCGCATTTATATTGCCCAAAAATGCGGGGTACTGCTCCTGTAAGGTCTTAATTGCCTTCGTGCGTTCTTCCGTTCCCTCTTTGGCATTCAGGATGCTCAGCGCCACGCCATTGAAACTCTGCCGCTCTTTTTCCAGTGTCTCCGACACGGGCGTGCTCAGAAAATCGATGAATACTTTTGTTACCGACTTGATCACTGGCAATAGCCCATTCATTGCGCTGGTCAGTTTGCCCTGTATGGCACTTACAAGTGTACTGAAAAGTCCGTCGAGACTCTGGCTTTGACGCTCCATAAGCCCGGCGAAGCGGCCGCCCTCGCTCGTCAAATTCACGAACACCGTCTGGAGTTGCGCGAACCCGATCTTTCCCTGCTCTGCCAACTTCCTTATCTGGCTCTCGTTCACCTTCAGCACTTTAGCCAGTTCCTCATAAATCGGGATGCCGGCTTCGGCCAGTTGGTTGAGTGTGTCGTTCTGTATCCGGCCTTCCGCGCGCGCCTTGCCATATATCAGGGCCAGTTCGTTGAAGTCCTTGCCGGTGCCGGCAGCCACGTCGCCTACCCGGGTAAGTGTGGGGATCAGTTCTTCAGCCGAAAACCCGAACGCCAGCAGCGCCCGTCCTGCCTGGTTCACCGGCTCGGTCTCGAACGGCGTCAGATCGGCGAACTTGCGCAGATCCGCGACGACTTTTTTTGCCTTGTCGGCGCTGCCCAGGAAAGTCTCGAATGCGATATTGAGTTGCTCCAGTTTCGCGGATCCGCTCAGCGTCGCAAAGAACCCGCGCACACCGATGGTTATAGTGGCTATAATACCCGCGGCCTTGGCAATACCGGCAGACAACAATCCAGATTCTTGCCGCATGGCCGACATGCCGGCCTTCGTTTGTTTTATCCGCGTGTCGAGTTCCTGCAGGCGCTTGCTGGCATCCTGGAATTCCTTACTGTCTACCGGTATTCTCGACAGCAAGCGCCGCAGATCGCGTGCGCTTGCCTCCATCTCCTTGAGTGTTTTGGCACTTTGGATTCCGTTGATGGTAAGGATCAGGTTAGCCTGGTCTTGGCGTATGCTCATTTTGGGGTCGGTTTTTTGGGTTTATTTGAAGGCGCCTTTCATTTCCAGCATCACGGCCTCACTGTATGCTTTCAGGAGGAGGTCATAGAATACCTCTATGTCGCGGGTTTTGCCCCTGTTGTACCACCCTCGCTTGCGGGCGGTTCCTTTTTCTTTGTATTTGCGTAGTATCCCCCATGCAATACGGTTTATCACCCGCTCAGGCGTTTTTTTGGTGTATAGGCCTACGTAACGACCTTTTAGAAACTTACCCAACCCTTCCTTGCTTACCCACTCTTCCAGCGCCTGCTCCATCTCCGGGCCTCCGGGGTGTGTGTACCTGCGTCGCATATCCTGAAACCGGCCATAACCCGCCGCAAAAAAAGTCATAAGGAAGATGCCTCGATCGGGCTGGCTGTTCACCTTGGAATACAGGCTGGCCAACAATGTGTCGGTGTTACGCAGGTCAGCCTTTATGATGTCGGCGGCCCGGTGTGCCACGAATTCCCTGGCAAACACGCGCAGCCAGTAATCTATTGTTTGTTGCGGGCTCATGCCCGCAAATGTACGGGCGCCTCATGCCCGGCTCGTAGGACATAAGAAAAGCCCGACAGCGTTTACATCTGCCGGGCTATATATAAACCGTGATATGACCATGCTTACTGTCGCTCGAAGTACATCTTCTGTCCGAGCGTTATTACGGGCCCCGGATTCCATGGCGTGCATTCCAGCACGCCGCTACCGATCAACCGGGTAATATATTGCCTCGGCGGAGTGCTTAGGTCGCCGCCGAGGAACAAGGTGTCCTGCCGCTCGGCATAGGGGATCAGCACGGTACTTACCGGCAGATCGCCAGCCGTCACCTGCTGGATAATAAGCCCGTCCCGGATACTCCATAACATAGGTGGATGCTCCGGAATGAAACGCTGCCATTCGCCTTCTATGGTTGGGGGGAGCGGATCAACGTCGCCGCAGGAAAGACAGATCAGGAAGAAGAGAAGCAGGAAATGTTTCATAGTTTGAAGCACAAAGTTATTTGTTACCAAAAGTAAGCCGGTTTCCCGAAAATACCAAAAAAACACCGCCGCCGGCGCCAATCGCACCGGACGGCGGGTTCATCACCAAACCAAACATCTATCTATACGGCGGGGGCCGTTTTCTCCCCTCCGATTTGCGGAGTAACTTGGGCTGGTGGCTTCCCTTTCCAAAGCCGCTTTACCCAGGAAGCGACACGGCTGGTGATATTTCTTTGTTTGGCCTTTACGGCCTGTTTTTTTATCACATAGGCGGCTACCTGGCTACGCGTGGCCAGCAGTGTTACTTTAGCGCTGGCAAAACGCGCGTAGTAAGGCGATCCATCAGCCTTGCGTTTTTCCAGCACCTCAAACTTGACCCAACCATTGCGCACATCGCGCACTATTCCCTTCTGTTTGCTCCCCTGGTGTGCAACCAGGTCGCCTACTTCGAATTTGCTTTTTCTGGTAATCATATCTGAGATGTTTGAAGTGATGACCGGTCAGGCGCAACAATCTGCATTGTCGCAGGCTGCGCCCACCAGGTCGAATTCTGTGCGCCAGCCCCAATCGTCGTCGGCGCTCCACATGCCCTTGTATTCCGACCGCGCTCCAGCAATATCGAAAATGAAAGGCACCGGCTGAGATTCACTATCGGCCTGCATCCGCTGGAGCACTTGCTCCGTAAGAGTGTACATGGCATCCAGCGCTTCATCCTGGCCATCGAAGTCATCCGCCGGCACATCACTCAGGCACAGGAATGCGGCCTGGAATTGGCGATGTAGCGTACCATCCCGCAGCATCCGGATATCCGGCACTTCGAGCCACAATACCGGGTACACCAGGTTGCTCAGTTGCCGGTTAAGGATGCGCTCCGAATTGCCGAATTCGAACGAGCATCCGAGGTCGGATGCTACGCTACTGAAATACGATTTCAAATCGGATAATGTCAGGATGGGGGCCATACTGTTCAGAGGGAGTTGTACAAATAGGTAATGGTCAGCGGCGTGAGTTCCGACACGTTTTCGCGCAAATGCTCTGCCGGCACGATCACATTCAGTTTTTGCGTGCCCACCTGGAGCGTATATTGTTCGGTCGTTCTCTGTGTAGGTATCACGTCGTCTGGCGTCATATCGTCCACGCTTATTTCGCAGCCGATCACCTTGCCTTCATAGATGCGATCGAGGCTTATCCCTGATATACGCGGATCACAGTAAGGTACGCTTGCGTTTTTCCCCTGGAAAAACAACCTTTGGCCATTTCGGTACTTGAATTCCATATTGATAAGATTTGGTGTGATTGAATGAGTCAAAGGTGTGCCGGCACATCTGCGCTGTATAGGACAGGAAGCATTACCCGCCATTTTCGCCAAAACCCTTGCTGGCCAGTCGCATCCTGATCTCCTCTTCCTTTTGCGCCCGGATGCGATCCACCAGGTACAGGCATACATCGTGAAACGAAGTTTGGTACACGCGCTCCACATCGCCGAAAGGCCCGTCGTGCGCCACGGTGAAATAGACCGACCACCAGCCAAGCGAGGGCTTGGTATTGTTCGGCAGCGGGTTACCATGTTCGTCTGTATCGGGCTCCTCGAAGAGCACTTTTCCGTAGGAGTTGTGCACATACTCCTTCACGCCGGCAAAAAAGAACAGCACGCCGTTCATGGTGCGTGGATCCAGGTCGCGCAATTGTTCAGCCCGGGCCTCTGCTTGCGGGCGTGAAAGTAGCGGCACGCGCCGGTCGCCGCGCTGCGTTATGGCAGCGGGCTCCGCCTCCTCCTCCCGGCATAGCGTGCCGCACAGCAGCCTTAGGTGGTCTGCTTCGCCGGTTCGTATGTAGTTCGTAAATGCCTCGTCCGATATGGGGTATTCCAGCGCGACCAGGTTCATGCCGTATGCGTTGGGCAGAAAATACCTTTTGCCGCCATGGTCGAAATAATCGAACGGCGGCGCGGGGCGCGGCTTTGCTTGCAGCCAGGGCAGTGCTGCGAGCAGCGCGGCGACCTGGTCGGCATCGAGGGCGCGCCGCACACTGCCAGGTAATCTCAGCAGGAGTCGAAGCGCGGCCATGCGACCGGCTTCGCCTTCGCCCGACAAGAGCGCCCGCCACAACGGCAACCGCCGCGCCTCCTCCACCTCATTGAAAGAGGCGGGAAGGACGCGGCGGTAGGTGGTTCGGGGCCACAGTCCGCGGCGCGGCACCTGTATTTCCACCGAAACAGGCATCAGGCTGGCGTGTCAGCGGGTTTCTTCGTGTACGACACGGTATCAGCCACCAACTCAGCCAGAACGATGCCGGCCTCAAACCAGCGCTCGATCAGGCCTTCCAACGCATTGTCAGAAAGGTAAAATTTTGCTTTTACATTGTCAATCACCAGCGCCTTCTCGGAGGGCGTGAGCGAACGCCAGCGCGCCAGCGGGTTGCCAGCGCCTTCAATGCCGGTTTTGGCCGACAGAAAAAGCGGAAGCGCATACTGAAGGTCTGCGAAGTCGATTTTGCCATCTGCTTTTACCTTGTCGTAAGTTGCGGGCAGCTCGAACAGGAAGTTTATCAGTTCCTGGAGCTCTTTCAGATTTTCATTCATTTGGTGCGTTTTTGGAGGTTATTACTGACGGTGTTATTCGTCAATTTTTTATCGGCTCCAGCGCTGTGTGGCGCAGGGTATCAATAACGAAATGACGGGTTCTGGTGGGCTTTTGGCTCGGCAGCGGTATTTGCTTTTGGTTTCCGCTCAGTTTGGCCAGCCGTTCGGCTGCCAGCCGGCGCTCCATTGTCATGGATTTCAATTGTTTTTTCATGGCTTCAATACTTTTTGCAGGTCCTCGAGGGCGTCGGCAGTATTGTTGAGCGCCGTTATGTTCTCGCGGTTCATGGCGAGCATTTCGCGCTGGAGTTCCTGCCTTTCGCGGTACAGCCACACGATCGCACCCGACAGCGTCGCTACGGCGCCGGTCAGGAAGTAGATCATCAGCCTCAGTATGGGGTTGGTGATCGTTTCGTATGCCGTGTTGAGGGTTTCAGGGTTCATTGGCTTTCGGTTGCCCACCAATGGGCTTTTTCAGGGTGTGCTTCCAGGAATGCCGCGATTTGTTCCTGCGACCAATCAAGCGGTCGTAGCAGAGTCCGGTTTCCGTGTAAAGCGATGCCCTGGTTGTATTTCGGGCCGACGTACACAAAAGTGGCACGGCCTGGCTCCTCCTGGACGATCGGTTCCACTACCACATTTTCTGTTTGCGGCTCCTCCGGTTCGATTGCGGTTTTCTTTGCCATTGTTGGTTATTAATATTGACCGGGCGACTTCAAGACGCCCGGTCAATTAAGTTATCAATAGCTGAGCGCGCCGGTGTAGTAGTACGGAGCGTACGCCGATTGCCACTTCACGGTAACCTCGTAGCCGTTTTTCGGCGACGTAGTTTCCTTCACCGATACGGATGCACCGTTGGTGAGCGACCCGATGAGTCGCTCCTCTCCGTTGCGATCCGGCACTACAAGCACCAGGTTCTCGCCGGTGAGGCCGTTGAAAGTGTATGTGGTGGTCGACTGGAGTTTCGGGATGAAGATTTTTACCTCCGTATTCCAAAGGCCGTTCTCGTCGCGCTCGCTTGAATAAGAGCTATTGTCTTTCGAGAAAAACCACTTGTAGAATTTGCCTTCAGCGACAGCCGGCGGGCCCGTTACGGCAGCCCGATAAGTAATGTCGTCGGTGATGGTATGCGTGCCGGTGCCGGGAGCAGCGATGGCCAGCAGTTCGTCCTGACACGTGATGCTAAGCATCCGGTCGAGATCTGGAGCGTTTATGCCGCCGCAAAAGGCTTCGATTTCAGCGACGGAGCAGGTGCAATTTGCCATTTGGGGTTGAGTTTTGGAGTTTATTCGGTTTTGATCAGATTGCGATCAATGACTGAATGACGAATTATTGTTCTTGCAGCGCTGTGCTTCCAGCGGCTACCAGGTCGGCGCACAGTTTCTTATCGGCAGCGATTTCAGGTGCAGAAAGCCTGCGGCCTTGATGTACGATACCGTGTACCACTTTGTATTCGACTTTGTTTACGGTCACCAATACGCCTTTCGACTTCGCTGCGCTCGGAGCGTCGTTGCGCTTGGATAACTCGAGCAAGGCCTGGCGCATGACTTCGATCTCTTTTTCCTGCCTTGCAATCACTTCGCCTTGCGAAGCATGCAGTTGCAGAAGTTCTTCATTGGTAACCGGTGCCTGTTCCGGATCTTGTACCAGAATTTCGGATACCGGCTTATTTTGCGTTTTTTCAGACATTTTGTAAGCGTTTAGAATCGCGTGTGCGATTTTGATTCGGAGTTAGGGGTTGAATATCGCAGCCATTTCGTCATTCCGTATTTCCATAGGTATGGCAAATAACGGAATGACGAATAGTGCGGTGACGAATTACTACGCCTGGTCGTTCACTACCAGGATGCCGTTCTTCTGCAGCATGATCTGTGCGCCCATGCGGAAATCCATCCAGAACTTCAATTCGCGCACTTCCTTCTCTACATTGAACATTACATCAGAGGGGCTGTCGATGCCGATGGCGAGGTTGGCGCGGGGTGTCATCACGACGCGGCCACTGCTGCCCATGCCGTTCACCGGTATCATCACGGCATTGCCGCCGCCGAGTTCATACTGGATGCCATTGTAGCCGGCATTGGTGACCTGCAGGAAAGCCGGATCTACTTTGTACGCATCTTTATACGCAATTCGATACATATCGTAGATGGCATAAGGCACGAAGATGTCGATACCGTTTTCCTTATACACCGTGTCGACTTCTGCCCACATGAGGCGGAGTTTGTCGATAACGTTGGATGTGCTTATGGCTCCGGTTGTTACTGCGTCAATGTCGCCGGCAGTAAGCGCGTCGGCAATCACCTGGAGGTAACCATCGAAGGTCTGGCGCAGGTAATCACCGGCGCTCGGGGTGCTTTCTTCCACGCCCTGCCATGCGGCCACTTCGAATTCCTGCTTCAGTTTGGCCATCACCTTCTCCATGATGAATGCCTGGAACGGCCAATCCTCTACACTCTGACCTTTCTTCCGGAACATGCCCAGGTAGGAACTTTCGTACTCTGTCGGCACGATGGAGAAATCCACCTTGTTCAGTACAGTTTTGAGTTTGCGAGGTTTGAATGCAGCGGCCTCTACCGGGTCGAATGATTTTGCCCAGCGGCGGGCCAGGTTGTCGGCTACTTCGAGTTGGGTGAATATTTTCTCACCCTTGATGCCTTCGTGTATCGTGGCCAGGTCGGCCGTCTTAAAGCCGTAGAACATCTCGATAAAAAGTTCTTCGGCGAATTCGCGGACGTAATCCTGAAAGGCTTCCGCGCGGCTGTAATCAAGTGAATCTCCCATTGGTTTCTTGGGTTTTAGTTTTTTGGGGTTTTGTAGTTCAGGGTTTTAGGGGCCTTATTTTTTCGTTTTGAAAGCGCCGGCCGCGGCATTGATCGGGTCGCGCATCCATGACTTCACATCGCCCTGGTCGTCGGATTCCGTTTTGCGGTCGCCGGTTTTCTGGTGCGTATCGGCAGCCAGTTGCTCCAGTTCCTCCACGCGATCCTGCGCAGTTTTGAGTTGAGTGGACAAATCGGTAGCGGCCGTTTCGAGTTGCTTTACTTTCGCTTCGGCAGCGTCAGCGCGGCTCTCGGCGGCGGCAAGCGCCGTCTCTGCGGCCGCCAATTTGGTGCGCAGTTCTGTAATCTGCTCGGCGCTCAGTTCTACGGATTCCGTGGGTTTGTCCTTGCCGAAAAGGATCTCTTTGAGTGACAACATGGTAAGTGTCTTGGGTTTTAATGGTTGAACGCCGAGGCTTTCAAGGAAGGCTGTCACCTTCTCTGGATGCTCCCGGGCGAATGATTTGAGTTCGGGGTGCTCATCAAGCCAGGAGAGTGCCTTGCTGACGAACAAGTGCGGGTTAGCTTCCGTGCTAAAAAGGGATTCGGTGGCTGCGCCTGCTTCGACCAGGTCGGTGTAATAGTGAGCAGCACCTTTTTTTGTATCGAATTCTACGAACAGCGGCTTGCTGGAATCGTAGTTTTTCCAGTATGCTCCGTCCTCATTGTACGCGATTTTCATCGGCTCTTTGGACCCGTCAGCATTTCGCTGATAGTAGCCGCTGCCTTTGAAAACAATGCTCGACATAATGAAGTCTGGCTGCTCCTGCGCCATATTCAATACCCAGGATTTCATACCCGGATGAGTAGGAGATAGTTCAGCGGCATCGAGTAGCGTCAGGTCGGCAATGGCCTGCATTTTTCCTGCTTTCTTGCGAGTGCGAAAATTGGAAAAGACACCAAGTTGGGTGCCCATTGTTTCGCTGCTGGCGCCAGGATGCCCAAAGCGAGCCTTCACTCCATTGCGGGAAAAAAACTTTTGATCGTAGGCCACCAGGGCCTCGATGAATTCAGCCTCGAGGAATACATCATGCCCCTTCGCCTCTCCCTCCTGCACCATAACGACGTCATGCAGCACGCCGTTTTCACGGTCGATGCGAGATGTATCGAACTCCAGCACAAGTGGCATGGAGCGCATCCATCGTATAGCATTCAGTTCTTCAGGAGTCATAGGGCAAATGTTTCGGGGTTAGAGCATTAATGCGTTAAGCCGTGGATCAATAGCCGGTGACAGTGTAGAACCACTTATACGCCGTGGCATCCGAAAGAGCGGTGCCAGACGCGTTCAGGACTACTGTACCTGAAGTAGTAGTGGCGAATACCCGGGCAATGTGCACGGCGGCGTTGGTATTGGAGGCGGTAATGATCACCCGTGCACCGTTTGGAAATGCTGCCGGTAACGTAAGTGTACACAACACGCCGGTGGTAGTTGCAGTGGTGCCAGTGGTGAGGGTGATCTCGCCGCTCAAACCGTTGCCGGTGACCGATACAGTCGGGCTGGAACCTGCGGCCGCGCCTGCAGCAATGGTGGCAGCCTTGTCGTTGTTGCCAACCAATTGCGGCGTGGCGCCGCGAATGATCTTGCGAAGGGCAGTAAGCCGGAGCGCACTGGTGCTATCCGTAGAGGCAGTTTTGATGCTGTCGAGTGGGCCAGAAAAAAGCGCTTTTTTGCCTTCCGAGATTGCCGGGAACAACTCTGTGTATTTGTTGCTGCTGCGATAACGGACCGCGATGCCATCTTTCGGCACCAATATATTATACACGCCGTTGTTGCATTTGAGGTGCGTATTTTCGAGCCAGGCGATCTTGTTGGCAGCCGTGCTTTGGCCTGAAATAGTTACGGTGCTGATGTTCGCCTCGTACACCTTGTCGCGGGTTTCGGTCTGGAAAGCCTCGAACTTGTCAGTCTCGGTGTTGTAGTTAAAAAACAGGCTGCGGAGCGGGTATAGTTGGTTTTTGGCCGATCCTGAAACTTCTGCGGATCCTGCGGTAATGGTAAGCGTCTGCGCCGATGCGCACAACGCCGCGAAGAGGGCGGCGATAGTGAGTAATTTTCTCATAATGGAGTTTTGGGTTTCCAAATAAATGTCTGGTACAAATATCCTGCATGCCCTCGCGCGTGCGTAGGACAACAAAAAGCCCCCACCCATTGGCAGGGGCCGGCATCAAATATCAAACCAACCAGGTAAATTTTTAAGCCGATCGAATGCGTCAACCTTTTTTTGAACTTTTGGGTGGCGCCGTGGCAGCCCTGTTCACCGGGTTATTGTTTCCCGGTGGCCGCAACACCACCGCCCGGGTGGCATCTACCCACACACCGCCAGGCAGTGCATACAGGTCCACGTCCGATCCATTGCTCGGGTAGTTTTTCAGGCGGAGCGCCTGGCCGATCAGTATAGCCTGTTTGGTTGCGCCTCCATTTATGGCATAGCGCAGTGCCCCTTGGCCATTCAAGGCAAACGTGATGTCACTGTTTGTGCCGTCACGCTTGATGGTCCATGTGCCGGCGAGAAAGGCTGTGCTGTATTCGTTTTGCACGGCCTTTTGCGGATCTATTCCAGTCAAAGCGAGCACGGCATCGCTCTCGCGGAGTAATTGCGTAAAAGACTTCCGGAAAGTGCTTACAAACCGGATGTCGACCGACATCGTGGCGGCCCTCGATACCAGACGGTCTTTCGCGGCCTGCACCAGCGCCAGCGTGTCGCCGATCAGCGTCTTGGTCGTGATCTCGCTGCCGTCCTGGTAAGTGGACATTTTGGTTTCGTAGAACAGGCTCCCCTGCTTCGTTACGTACGACGTGTCGCTCACAGGCACTCCGGATTGTGCCTGTGCAGATAGACTGCACAGGAGTAGCAGCACAGGATAAACGCCGGTGTTAAACATAACGGACAATTTCAAACCTTGCTTTTTTGCTGGCGAAAAAATCCGTTGCAGGATATTCTGTTTGCGCACCACCGGCTGTAGTTCCGGTCGAGGCTTCGGTGTCGGTGGCACCTCCGTGGCCAGGTATATGTCCTGGATAGCCACAGGGATTGTCCGCACGTCGTTATCCGTAAACTCGACAGTGATCATGGCATGCGCGTCACCTTCTTCGTAGTAGGGAGTTACGTGCTTGACCAGACAGGGCTGGTAGTCGAAAGGGATGTAATACAATAAGGCATTAACCTTGTGTTTCATGCTCATTTTAATTAGTGGCGAGTTCGAGTTCCACAAACAAACCCTTGCTGGCAGTGCCGCCCACAGAGGTCACGTTGAATGTGAAAATGTCGCCGGTGGAAAGTGTGTTGTTAAGTGTGACGGTGTGATCGCTGCTGCTTATCGTTTGGGAGGCCAATGCCGAGCCCCCCTTTTCAATGTCGACGGTATTGCTTCCGCTGCCTATCGTGGAAACCACGAGGTAGCATTTCGACACCATATATCCGTTGTATCTGGCCGGCACAGTCCAGAAGGCTTTTGTGCGGCCTGTTGTCCATGCGACATTGTAGTCGATCGCCTGCAACTGGATCGTTTTCGGGGCAATGATGGTCGCGTTATCCCCGTCTCCGAGTTGCAGGAAGCCCGCATACGATCCGCCGTTGTTATACCTCACTTTTCCGCTGCTTTTACTGGCCGATTGGTGCGTAAGAACCAGCCCATCGGACCGCATGTGGCCGTTGATGGTAAGTTCGTCCTGGAATGAAGCGTTGTTGATCGTAACTTTCCCATCTGCCCGCACCTTCAGCACGCTGGTGCTCGATCGCTTAGCGTCGAGAGCATAGGTGGTGCTGTCCGCCGATGTTGCGGCAACTGTAAGGCGTACGCTCGATGCCGGCGAACCGCCGAAGGCGCTCATCTGATCGTCGCGTACTGTCAGAATGTCGCCGCCGGAGTTGTCTTCAACCAGCAGCGCCGTAGAGCCAGACGTGGTTCCGGTTCCACGGATAGTTGCCTTTGCGCTGGTGCTGTTCACTCCAAGAGATAGCCCTCCGGCTGAATAACTGTGTGCCGATTGTCCGTTGTACAGAAAATATGTAGAGGTGGCGCCGGATGGCACGCTGGCCTGATACAGCCCGTAATAATTTGTTATTATGCCGCTCGCTGACGCTGTCGATTGCAGAGAAATGCCATAGGCGTTATCCACGACTACCCCAGAACCCGATACGTTGTTGGCGACTTCCACCCCGTATTGTGTGTTGCCAGTACCCTTGTTTGTCGTGATCGTTGGAGAAACCCCGCGTCCTGTAATTGCATTGGTCACGTTGGCAACGATTCCGAAGCCAAGATTCCATCGGCCTGAGCCGGTATTATCCTGAACGGTGGCCTGTATGCCGGTGCCGGTGCCGCTGTCCAGCGCATTGGAGCCCTTGGTGATGTCCATACGCGCACCGGTTCGAGTGGTCAGGGTGCCACTGGTAGCGTTTTCGAACATAGTGCCCCGAAAAAGGTACTGCTGCGATATATTGGGGCTGGAATTCGTGACTGTCATGTTCATCACCTCGCTGACCGAAGCCGCTGTGCTGCTCGATGTGTTGATCGTGTATTTCCCGGTTGCATAGTTCTGTCCGGTTTTTGTGCCGTCATTTGAGGGTGTGTAATCCAGGTTGAACCCGTTGACGGTCAGGCTATTAGCCGTCATGGTGGGCGCGAAGGTGACTGCGCATAAGTTGCTGCTGCTTGATATGCTGACGCCACCCGGCGAAATAGTAAGCGCGCCGTTCATGTTGAGGCCGGAAGTCATGGAAAACCCGCCGATCGTGAGCAGGTTGCTCGCGAAAGTCAGGTTACTGCTCGTGGTGATTGCGCTGGTCCCGTTGCCGAGCAGTACCCTGTTGGCGGTTAAAGTCGTAGCACCTGTACCGCCGTTTGCCACCGGCAGCGTGCCGGTGAC
>JAKOXM010000137.1 GCA_029781095.1 Bacteroidota bacterium | reverse complement strand
AAAATATCCGCCGTCCTTCACCGTATTTTTTCTTTGTTCTTTTGAAATACCAGACCTGGATGATCACGGACAGGATCTCGACCAGGAATACGCCGCACAGGATGGGGATCAGTAATTCTTGTCGAATAATGATCGCCAGAGACGCAATGATGCCTCCGAGAGTCAGACTTCCGGTGTCGCCCATGAATACCCGCGCGGGATATACGTTGTGCCAGAGAAACCCGATGCAGCCGCCGATCAGGCAGGCCGCGAAAATCACCAGTTCGCCGCTGTACGGGATGTACAGGATTTTGAGAAAATCCGCCGCCACAGAGTTGCCGCTGAGATACGCCAGGATACCGAGTGCCGTAATGACGATGGCCGACACGCCGGCTGCCTGTCCGTCGAGACCGTCCGTCAGGTTGGCGCCGTTGCTGACAGCCGTGATGACGAAAATGGTCATGATGACAAAAAGGATCGAACTGATGCCGCGGGCATTGTCGCCAAGAAACCACAGCAGGCGGGAATAGTCCAGTTCATTGTTTTTAAAGAACGGCACATTGGTGATAGGGGCTTTTACGTATACCATTTCCTTGTAGGTATTGGGCGCCGAATTATCCTTGACAAACAATGAATTGGTCACTGTATAACCATGCTGTTCGGCCACGGTGGGGTCCAGGCGAACCACCACCTCATCGCTTACCAGCATCGTAACCCCCACGATCAGGCCCAGCCCGATTTGCCCGATTATCTTGAATATTCCCTTGAGCCCTTTTTTATCTTTCTTGAAAACCTTGATGTAGTCATCAATAAACCCGATCGCAAACATCCAGACGGTACTGACGATCATAAGCAGGATGTATACATTGTCCAGCCTTGCCAGCAGCAGGCATGGAACCAGCGTAGCGGCAATAATGATGATACCGCCCATGGTCGGTGTGCCTGCCTTTGAAACCTGCCCGGACAGTCCGAGATCGCGTACCGTCTCGCCGATCTGCATTGCACGCAGCCAATTGATGATGCGGTTGCCGAAAAATATGGATATCAATAAGGACAATATCAAGGCTGTACCGGCCCGGAACGAGATGTATTGAAACAACCCGGCTCCCGGGAAGTCGTACTCAGTCTTTAAATAGTCGAAGAGGTAGTACAGCATTGTTTTGTCATTATGGTTGTTGTGTTCTCAGGGTATTTCTTCTTAATGGGGTAATTTTGAAAATCTGAAATTCCGGTTTAAAAATTGGCTGTGGGGCGATCTTGCATCGCCCCGCAACCTGCTCAAAATAATAGTCCCTCCACTATTATATCCTGAACGCGGTTGCTGCGGAGTGCCGCAGTTTCACGCGGATTCGGCGTATTCATAAAAGAACTTTTTCAGGGTCTCTTTATCGTCGAAGGGGTATTTGACCCCCATGATGTCCTGGTATTTTTCATGTCCTTTCCCGGCGATCAGTATCACATCGCTGGCGCCGGCCATTCGGACGGCCGTTTTAATCGCCTGTTCGCGATCCTGGATTACCAATGTTTTTTTCAAGCCATCCGCGTCGAGGCCTGTTTCCATATCCCGCAGGATGGCGGCCGGGTTTTCGGTACGCGGGTTGTCGCTGGTCAGAATGATCTGGTCGCTGAATCGGGCACAAACCTGCGCCATCAGCGGACGCTTGGTTTTATCGCGGTCGCCGCCTGCACCTGCAACAGTGATGATCCGGGCGCCTTTTTTCCTGAGTTTCCCGATCGTTTCCAGCACTTTTTCCAAAGCGTCGGGGGTGTGCGCATAGTCGACGATACCGATACATCCCGGTTTTGAAGGGTGTTTCAGATAGTCGAACCGGCCTTCGGCCCCGGTCAGGTCGCTGAGGGCGGTAAGCGTTTCCATCTTCTCGCAATCCAGCAGGCGCGCCACGGCATATGCGGCAGTCAGGTTGTAGGCGTTAAACTCGCCGATCATGCGTGCATGCAGGTGGGCGCCGTCCAGTTCCATGAAAAGACCGTCGAGGTTATTTTCCAGTATCCTGGACTTGAAGTCCGCCGGTTTTTTGAGGCCGTAGGTGTGTCTGGCTGCAAGGGTATTTTGCAGCATCACCATGCCGTTTCGGTCGTCGATATTGGTCAGCGCAAAAGCGGTCGCCGACATGTCATCAAAGAATTTCTTTTTCGCGTCGCGATAAGCGGCGAACGTGACATGATAGTCGAGGTGATCATGGGTGAGGTTCGTGAACACGCCGCCTTTGAAGAATGCGCCGGCAATCCGGCGCTGGTGTACGGCATGACTGCTTACTTCCATGAAAACATGCGAACATCCGGCGTCTGCCATCCGGCGCAACAACTCGTGCAATTGCACCGAATCGGGGGTGGTATGGGTACTGGTGACCGTTTCGTTGCCTACCCTGTTCTCTATCGTGCCGATGAGGCCGCAGGTATGGCCCAGCCGGGTAAACAACTGCCACAAAAGCGTGACAACCGTGGTTTTCCCATTGGTGCCGGTAACGCCGACGAGCTGGAGTTCTTTTGACGGGTTCCCGTAATAATTGGCCGCCATCTGTCCCAGCGTCTCTGCGGAATCTTCCACGCGCACAAAAGTGCTGCCCCGGCCTTCGGCTATCGCCGCATCCGGCATCTGCTCGAACACGATGGCTGCTGCGCCTTTTTCTATCGCCTTGTCTATGAATGCATGACCATCCACCTGCGCCCCCCGTACGGCCACAAACACGTCGCCGGGCTGCACGAGCCGCGAGTCGAAGCGAATGGCTCCGACCTCCACGGCTATGTCGCCGGTGATGTCCGATATGCGGACGCTTTTAAGCAGATGATCGAGTGTCATTATATTTAACAGATTGTCATTTCATTCAAGATACAGCACGCATGTTTGTCCGCTCGCTTTTGTCCCTGGCGCCAGGCTCTGCCGTCGCACCTTCCCCACCCCGCTTACCTTCACACGGCAGCCGCGGTTTTCGAGCAGATAGATCGCGTCTTTCAAACCCATGCCTATCACCGATGGTATTGCTTTATCCGAAACGGTGCGGCTGAGCATCATCAGCGAATCACCGCGCTCGGCCTTCAGCACCGTCCAGTCACCCAAATCCGGTTCTTCGAAATAATCAAGCCCCAGCCATTTCACGCTTTTCTCCATTTCATCCACGCTCCCTGCGTCATAAGTGGGCAATTCGCCGGTTTTCAGTTTGTCCGGTTTGTTCAAGTTGATGGGCTCGTGCATCTCCGTTTTTATCGCAAAGCACCGGTCGGCAATGGCCCGGAACACTGGCGCCGCTACTTCGGCCCCATGGTAACCGCCCTGTTCAGGCTCGCTGATCACTACGATGCAGGAATACACCGGGTTATCCGCCGGAAAAAAGCCGCAGAAACCGGCCTGGTGGCGAATGCCCTTGGAAGCCCGGAACTTGTGGTAGTTCAACTGGGCGGTTCCCGTTTTGCCCGCCATGGTGAAATTATCCGAGCGTATACTCCTCGCAGTGCCCTCCGTTACAACGGCCTTCAGTAATTCCCTTGCCTTGCGGAGCGTGGTTTTTGAAGCAATGCTGCGCTTCACCACGGTCGGCTGGAATTCCCGGACGGTCTCGCCATATTGCTCGGTGCGCTGTACGATATAGGGTTTCATCATTCTACCGTCGTTGGCCACTGCATTGTAGAAGGTGAGCAGTTGCAGGGGTGTGAGAAGGAGTTCGTAACCGATGCTCATCCAGGGCAGTGTAGTGCCCGACCAATCGCTTTTCGGGTCCTCCGGGTTTTTAATAATGGGCGCCTCTTCTCCCCCTACCTCGATATCGGTCGGGAGATCGAGCCCGAAGTCCCTGATGTGATCGACGAATTTGGCAGCATTGCCTTTTCCATAAAAATTCTGGATCATGGTAGCCGTACCCACGTTGGACGAGTGTGCGAATACCTGTTTAATGGTCATGGAATCCAGACCGTGCGGCTCCGCATCCTGCAATTCTTCGTTGTAAATCTTTACTTTCCCTTTATAAACAGGTATTTTCAGGTCAAAATCATCGATATAACCGTCTTCCAGCATAGCCATAAAGGAGGCCAGTTTGAACATCGAACCCGGTTCCACACGTTCGCCGACGGCGTAGTTATAAGTCTCCCACCAGCCATCCGGCGTGCGTCCGATATTGGCCATGGCCCTTATTTTCCCTGTTTTTACCTCCATGACGATCGCACAGCCGTGGTCGGCATTGTGGGTCTGGCAGGCTTTCAGCAGCGATTGTTCTGCCACGTCCTGTATATTGATGTCGAGCGTGGTGACCACATCGTCCCCTGCTTCCGGTTCGATCTCGGCCAGGTCATTGACGGGTATGTAAATATCGCCGGGCACCCGGATCATCAGCTGTTTGCCCGGGCGGCCTTCCAGAACGTTGTTGAAACTGCCTTCCAGTCCAACCGGCAAAGCGCCGTCACGGGTGTAACCGATGGTTCGCTGAGCCAGTATTTTAAAGGGGCGTTCGCGGCGCGGGTTTTGCTCCATAATGAACCCGCCTTTATTCCTGCCTTCCCGGAAGATCGGGAAGCTCTTGATTAACAAGGCCTTATTATATGGCAGGTTTTTCGCGATGGGTACGTACCGGATGCCCGGCACGTTGTCCGGAGAAGCCCGCAATTTTATCAGCCAGTCGCGGTAAGCGCCCGGTGTGTACTGCTGATCGATGTAGGTAGACAGGAACCAGGCCAGGCTGTCAACCGCCGACTGGTTGAATATTTCATCGGTCAGGCCTATGGTTTTGGCGTCCCAGTGCACGTCGAAATAAGGCAGCGAGGTAGCCAGGAGGCTGCCGTCGTCGGCCAGAATATTGCCGCG
>JAKOXM010000133.1 GCA_029781095.1 Bacteroidota bacterium | reverse complement strand
CGGCGTGCGCAAGGTACTGGGCGCTTCGACGTATAATGTGTGGCGTTTGTTGTCGAAAGAATTTATGACCCTGGTACTCATCTCGTGCCTGATCTCCGCCCCGATCGCATATTACTACCTTCAGGCCTGGCTCCGGCAATATGAATACCGCACCGAAATATCGTGGTGGATATTTGCCTTTACCGGCCTTGGTGCGCTGGCAATTACGATATTGACGGTTAGTTTTCAAAGCCTGAAAGCGGCTTTGGCGAATCCGGTAAAGTCGTTGCGGAGCGAATGAATCGCGCCGGAAAGGTTATTGGGGCAGTGATGAACCGCGGGTGATGGATTTAGGGTTGATTTTCAATAATTTTATCACTTATTGATTTGCACTAAGGGTATTTTAAAGATGACCATCACAATTGAACGACTGACAAAAAACGATGCCGGCGCGGCGGCCGGCATCGTGGAAATGTTTCACGGAAAAAGCACGGATTCCGTGCGGATGCAGGAGTGGCTCTCTGACAGCCGCAATTTTTTGCTGGCAGCCCATTCCGATGGAGCGGTCGCGGGATTTCTGCTGGCCTACGAACTGGACAGGGTTGATCAGGCCAAAACGATGATGTTTCTTTACAAGCTGGATGTTTTGGAAAAATACAGGCGGAAAGGGATCGGGAAATCGTTGATCCTCGAACTGAAGCGATGGTGTGTTCAAAATAAATGCCTTAAAATGTTCGTGATCACGAATGAGACCAATTCAGCAGCGATAAACCTGTACGAATCGGCCGGCGGAAAACGAAAGCACAACGACGATGCCCTGTTTGAATACCATTCATTTTGAAAACTGCAAATAAAACCGGTACTCAATGCCTTGAGCCATGTTTCAAAACTATCTTCACATTGCCTGGCGCAACCTCCTGAAACACAAGGGCTACAGCCTGATCAACATCCTCGGTCTGGGCTTCGGCATCGCCTGCTGCCTGCTCATACTGATGTATGTGGCAGACGAACGCAGCTTCGATCAGGCATGGCCCAACGGCGAGCGCACCTGGCGCATGTCGCTCGAGCGCATTTATCCGGACCGCCGCACGGGCTACGCCATCATCCCGCCGACCTGGGCGCAATCCGTCAAAAACGACTGCCCGGAGGTGGAAGAGGCCGTGCGTGTCGCCAATTTCGCGGATGGGACCACCATTCAATTCAAGTATGACAATTCGGTTTTTGAGGAAAAGAACGTGTTGGCCGCCGATTCCACGTTTTTCGAGGTGTTTCAAATTCCGCTGCTCGAAGGAAACCCCCGAAAATGCCTGACCGACCCGAAAGGCGTTGTGATGACCGCCTCGACCGCCCGGCGCTATTTTGGCAATCAGGAGCCGGTAGGAAAGGCCATACACCTGATCGGCGCCCAGGAGCCGCAGGTGTTTACCGTCACGGCCGTCTGCGCCGACCTCCCCGAAAACATCCATTTTTCGTTCGACCTGCTCATGCCCACCAAAGGCGTTCGCTTCCTGGAAGCGCCGAATCACATCAGTTTTTCAGCCAATACTTATTTTCTGCTGCATCCCGGCGCGAATCCGCATGCCCTGGAAGCCAAATTCCCCGATCTGGTGGAGAAATACGCCGCCGGTGAGATACAGCGCAATTTCGGCGTCAGCTGGCCGGATTACAAGGCAGCAGGCAACGGCTATCACTATTTCCTCACGGCCTTGCCCGACATCCACCTCCACAGCAACCTCGAATTCGAGCTCAAACCCGCGGGGAACGCCACGATGGTGCGCATTTTCACCCTCATTGCCTTCTTTATCCTGCTGATCGCCTGTATCAATTTTATGAACCTCGCCACTGCGCGCAGCGCCGAACGTGCCCGCGAAGTGGGCGTGCGCAAGACGCTGGGTAGCGAACGCGGTCAACTGATCCGTCAGTTCTTGATCGAAGCCGTCATGGTCAGCCTGCTTGCCGGGGTGGTTGCCGTGGCCCTGGTCGCATTGCTGATGCCTGCATTCAACAACCTGGCTGACAAACAGATCGACATCCGCGAGTACATTACCGGGATGGCGATACCCGCTTTGCTCCTGTTTGCAGTGTTCTTGGGCCTGCTGACGGGCACTTATCCGGCCGTTGTCTTGTCCGCCTTCCGCCCGATGGAAGTGTTGAAAGGAAAATTTACGGGACAGAAAAAGGGCGTCTGGTTGCGCAACGGGCTGGTCGTTTTCCAGTTTGCCATCTCGATCGGCATGATCATCAGCACCCTGGTCGTGCTGAACCAGATGTATTTTATCTCCAACAAGGCACTGGGCTTCCAGAAGGAACACGTGCTCAGTCTGCAAAATGCCTTCGCCCTCGGCCCCAAAACCGAAGCGTTCAAACAGGAATTATCGAAGCTACCCGGTGTGGAATCCGTCGGCGGCACCAGCGAAATGCCCGGCGGTCCCAACTGGTTCGGCACCTCGTTCAAAAAGCCCGAGGACAACGAAACGGTGACCGGGCGCGGGGTCATCGTCGACGACCAGTTCGCCCAGACTCTGAAAATGGAGGTCAGCGCCGGACGTACCTTTTCCAGAACTTATGACGACACGCTGTCCGTCGTGCTCAACGAACGGGCCGTCCGCGATCTCGGCCTCGGCCCCGATCCCCTGGGCAAGCGGCTCGTGCAACCCGGCAGTTTTTTCGACCGGGATGAAAAGGAAGTGACTTTTACCGTGATCGGGGTGGTGCGCGATTTTCATTTTCAAAGCCTGCACGAACCGATCGTACCCTTGTTCATGGTGTACAACAAAGTCAGTCGGGGTGTGGACAATCTCCTGGCTGTTCGCGTGCAACCTGCACAATTTCAGCCGTTTATCGCGCAGGCCGAACAACTCTGGCACAGTTTCCTGCCCGATCAGCCGTTCCGCTACAAGTTCCTCGACGCCGACCTCGCTGCCCTGTACGCTTCCGAAAAACGGGCTCAGCACATCTTCAGCATATTCGCCATGCTGGCCGTGTTTATCGCCTGCATCGGCTTGCTCGGTCTCGCGGCCTATATGACCCAGCAGCGCACCAAGGAGATCGGCATACGCAAAGTGCTCGGCGCCTCGGTGACCGGGATCACGGGCCTGCTGGCAAAGGATTTTCTGAAACTGGTGGTTGCCGCGCTGCTCATCGCCTCGCCGCTTGCCTGGTGGGCCATGAACCGCTGGCTTGCCGATTTTGCCTACCGCATCGACATTCAATGGTGGATATTCGCGGCGGCCGGCGCCATCGCTGTGGCCATCGCGTTCCTGACCGTGGGATTCCGGAGCATGCGCGCGGCGCTGGCGAACCCGGTGAAGTCGTTGCGAAGCGAGTAAGGATCAGAATTTGCAGAATTTGGGAATTTTCGGAATGGTTGCTGGTGGAGATATTTCAACACGACGGGAATTTATAAACCACGACGACACGACGGAGAACGACGAAATACAACCCATGCGTCGCGTTTCGTCGCTTCGTCGTGGTGCAAGTGGTGTTATGTATAAAAATTTGATCCCGCACCGCTAGCGCAAGGTTCCACCTTGTGCCCCGTCCGCTCCGCTAGCGCAAGGTTCCACCTTGTGCCTCGTCCGCTCCCGCACACCCATCGTCCGATACCGAACAACCAACCGCCCGCTCAAATTTTCTAAAGCATTGACAATCAAATCATAAGCGAATCGGCACGACGTATGGAATAACATACCCGGGCAAAGTCTAAAAGCCCGCCCTGAGCGCTATGATCCAGAACTACATCAAACTCGCCCTCCGGAATCTGTATAAACACAAGACCGGCACGCTGATTAATCTGCTGGGGCTTACCCTGGGTGTCACGACCTGCCTCGCCATTTATGTCGTGACCAGTTTCGAGCTGAGTTACGATACCTTTCAC
>JAKOXM010000132.1 GCA_029781095.1 Bacteroidota bacterium | reverse complement strand
AATGCGCCGTCCATTTGCCATAAATTCTTTTGCGAGTGGATGGCATCCAGCAGGGTCCAGCCACCACCGGAGCCGTCGAAAAACACGTGGCTTATAAATGCCTGGCCCGCTGAAGTAATCGTCTTGCCCGTCGTATGCGCCATAAAGTGCACTTCGCCCGTGAACGTCACGGCCATGCCCGGTACAAATTTCAAAGAGCCGAAAACGAACATGCGGTTTTGGGACGGACCGGCCAGCACAGGTGAATTGAGTACCCCCGTCCAGTCAATATTCCGGCAAAACGCAATGGCCGTATTAACCATTACCTGCTCGCCCGGCGAGACAAATCCTGAATTCTGATCAAAAAGTACGTCGTCAAAGGGTGTGGGAATACATTCGCCGCCCACGCCGCCGCTCGACAGCGACCAGTGCGCAGTGTCGTTCCAGTTGCCGCCGCCGCCAACCCAGTACAGGGTGCGCGGCGTCGCAGGAATAAAATTCCAGCCCGTGTTGTTGCCCAGATCGGCGCTGTTCGAAACGTTGAACGTCGCTCCGCCAATCGCATGGATGTCCTGCAAGACCACATAATTCAAGGTTACAACCCCTGCGGCCTTTTCAATTTGGGCGGCATTCCCGGCTGTTTGGGAGACGATTGTAACATAATCCATGCAAGTACCGCTGCCGTTGAGCGTGCCGCCGGGATTGATCGTCTGGATGCTCCCCGGCGCCAGCGCATATACGTGCCCGGCACTCAGGGTCAGATTGCCGTAGTGGTTGTCTCCGAATATCTGCGCATTGTCCAGGAATGTCGCCGAATGAAATGCGTTGTTGCCCGTAACATTGGTCGGCACCTCGCAGATCAGATCGTAGTACGTCTGGTTACCGCCGTTAAATCCGTCACCACATGAAACGGACGGGCTTGTCAGGTGTATGGTGGAAGTGCCCGCGTCAAAATCAAAAGTACTTTCGATACCGAAAGCCGGGCACAACACGCTGCCCGCACCGACATAGATGTTTGAACTTCCGAAATGCAGCGACCGCGAAGGTGAACCGGTGGAACCAAACGCAAAATCCGCCGCCACGTCCTGCCCGTTGGTGTTCAATGCACCGTCAGTATGTTGCAGGTTCTTTTGTGCGTGAAAAGCGTCAAGCAAGGTCCATCCGCCACCTGAGCCGTCGAAAAATACGTGGTTGGCAAATGCCTGCCCGGCCGATGTGATCGTTTTCCCCGTCGTATGCGCCATGAAATGTACTTCGCCGGCGAATGTGAACGACATGCCCGGCACAAATTTCAGTGAACCGAACACATACATCCGGTTTTCGGTGACGCCTGTCAGGTCCGGCGTGTTGAGCACGCCCGTCCAGTTTATATCCCTGCAAAAAGCAATGGCCGTATTGATTGTTACCTGCTGACCCGGCGATGCAAAACCTGCGTTTTGATCAAAAAACACGTCATCAAACGGTGTAGGAATACATTCGCCGCCCGCGCCGCCGCTCGACAGCGACCAGTGTGCAGTGTCGTTCCAGTTGCCGCCGCCGCCTACCCAGTACAGGGTGCGTGGCGCTGCAGGAATGAAATTCCAGCCCGCGTTGTTGCCCAGATCTGCGCTGTTCGAAGCGTTGAACGTCGCGCCGCCGATCGCGTGGATGTCCTGTAAAACCACGTAAGCCAGTGCGACCGTACTGGCAGTTTTTTCAATCTGGGCGGCATTACCGGCAGTTTGGGAGACGATCGTGACAAAATCCATGCACGAACCGCTGCCATTGAGCGTGCCGCCGGGATTGATCGTCTGGATGCTCCCCGGCGCCAGCGTATATACGTGTCCGGCACTCAGGGTCAGATTGTCATAGTGATTGTCTCCGAATATCTGTGCATTGTCCAGAAAAGTTGCAGTATGAAAAGAGTTGCTGCCCGTAACATTGGTCGGCACCTCGCAGATCAGATCGTAGTACGTCTGGTTACCACCGTTAAATCCGTCACCACATGAAACGGACGGGCTTGTCAAATGTATGGTGGAAGTACCCGCGTCAAAATCAAAAGTACCTTCGATACCGAAAGCCGGACACAAAACGCTGCCCGCACCCACGTAAATGTTCGAACTGCCGAAATGCAGCGACCGTGAAGGTGAACCGGTGGATACAAACGCAAAATCCGCTGTCACATCCTGACCGTTGGTGTTCAATGCACCGTCGATATGTTGTAAATTCTTTTGGGTGTGAATGGCATCCAGCAAAGTCCAGGCTCCGCCCGGGCCATCGAAAAACACGTGATTAATAAACACTTTACCCGCCGACGCAATGGTCTTGCCCGCTTCAAAGGCCCTGAAATGCAATTCGCCATTCACATCCCATTGCATGCCCGGAACCAGCGTCATCGACCCGTAAATCCATACCTGCTTGTCCGCAGGGCCCGAAAGCACGGGCATATTCGTCACTCCCGTCCAGTCCATATTCATGCTGTAAACAATCGTCTGGTCTATCGTCACCGTGCCGCCTGCCGGGAAGGAGTTGGCATCGAAATGCACATTATCCATGGAAGTGGGCACCTGGTCGTGGAATACATTCCCGCCGGAAGTGGTCGCCCAGTGGTTGGCGTAATCGCTCCAAAGTCCGGAGCCGCCCACCCAGTAGTATTCAAGCCCGGAACTGCACGGAAAAGCGGCGTCCAGTGTCACGGAAGTGGCCGGAACATTCGAACAAGCGTTGAAATCGGTGGCTACTACTTCGTAGGTACCCGCGCTCAGCATCGTCTGATCTTCCGCTGCGGGTATCAGGCCGCCGCCGTTGGAGGTCGTCCAGAGATAAGTATAGGGCGGCTGTCCGCCGGTGACATTGATATCGATGGCGCCGTCGTTGTTGGCACATGTAGGGTTCATCTGGGTAACAACCTGCACCGAAGGAAGCGTTTGCGACACAAAAGCCGTCGCCGTTCCGCTCAGACTGGCGGCCGCACAGCCGCCGGCGTCCGTTACAGACGTGAGCGTAAACATGGAAGTAAAAGCAACGGGCTGCATGATCTGCGATCCGCTGGTATAATTGCTCGCGGAATAATTGCCGAAACCTTCTGTAAAATTGACCGTATAGGGCCCTGTACCGCCGGTGATGTTTACCGTTATCGGCAGAACGCCGTTGATGCAGTAATTACCGGCGCCACTGATTGCGGCGGCACTGACAGCGGGCGAACCGCTGATCGTGATGTCGTCGATGCCCACCCACTCGTCGTTTCCGACGGCATTTGTGGTCATAATACGCAGATATACAACAGATTGATTATTTGCATTTGCGGGCAAAGTAACACTGACGGGCGTTACCAGGGTTGCCTGGCTGGGGCCCGTCGTGGCGTCGGCGACGAAGGCCGCCGGTACGTTGGTATAACTGCCGCTGCCACCCACTCGGTAGTGCAGGGCAACCGCCTGAACGGCATTATCCGTGGAGCCGTCGATATCGCGGATATTATAGGAGACCGTTATGTTGGAGAGGCAACTTGTGTTGATCGCTATCAGGAGGTATGGCGCATCGGCGGTACCCGAGCCTTGCAGCGCCACCACCGGGTCGGCAATCTCGAACTCCGTGACGCCTCCTGTGGTATTGGTGTTGGGATTCGTCTGGTTCGCATTCACGTCAACCACGCCCGGGTTGTCGTCGGCGAGCAGCGTCTGGGGGTCGGCGCCGGTTGCGGCGGTGATATTATCGCCTCGGAAACCGATGATGCCTGAAACACCCGACCAGTCGTCGTTTGTTGTGATCAGGCCGGTATTTGACCAGTTCTGGGAGAAAGGAAGCGTTTGTGCCGCCGGCAATTGGCCATAAACTTTCAGGCATACAAAGGCCGCGATTGCGACAAGTAAAGTTCTTTTCATGAGAAAGAGTAAGATTAGGGTAAAGGCTGTACCGGTCGTTCGATGACTGCCACAGTTACTGTAAACCTGCCTTGGGATGCTGGATACTTCGAAGAACCAAAACCCTTCCTACAGAAAAGCCGCACTGCTGACGCAGCTGGAAAATCAGGAAACCTGGTCGGACAAAGTCCGGATTCTCATGAGATTAAAGGATTATAAAAATAAGATAGCTGCAAAAATAGCGCCGCTCTGTCAATTTAGCGAAGCATTTGCCGAATTTAGGAAAACTTAATGTTCCTGCACGGTAGCACGGCGTTTACGCCGTCGGGACCAGGGTCGTTTACGACCCGGCATCACACCAGACCGGTCATAAATAGCCTTTTTCCCCGACGGCGTAAATACGGTGCTACAAAGGCGGTTTACGACATGGCAAGTGCCAAATTGGCCATAAATGGCCTTTTTCCCGACGGCGTGAACGGCTTGCTACCGTTTTCGCTTACGATCCTTCAGGCGCCAAATTGGCCATAAATGACCTTTTTCCCGACGGCGTGAACGCTGTGCTACCGTTTTCGCTTACGACCCCAGAAAGTATCAAATTGGCCATAAATGGCCTTTTTCCCGACGGCGTGAACGCCGTGCTACCTGCCATGTATCTTCCCTTACTCCATCAATATCATCTTTTTACGGTCGCTGTGTTTCGGTGTTTCCAGTTCGTAGTAGTATACTCCCGGTGCACCGAGCTCCTCGCGACGGAAATTCAGTTCTGTGTACCCTTTGTCGAAATTACCTGTCACTGTTTTGACCAACTGACCCGATGCGCTGAATACCCGCAGGGTCGCACGGCTCGCTTCCGGAAGCCGGAAGCCGATCGTGGTCAGGTTGCTGAACGGGTTGGGCTGGTTCTGGTACAAGGCAAAAGTCTCCGATACCGTTCCGCTCTGCGGCTGCACGAATTCAAAATCGAGGTTCATCGTTTTGCCGTCGCGGTCGTATGCCTCTGCGCGTGTGATCTGCGAACCGGGGCGCAATACTTCGGCGAGCGACGATCCGCTGCGCAACACCTTAAATATCAGGGTAAATAATACTTCATTGTCAGGCACCGTCATGGGTTCCGCCGTTACCCACAAAGTAGTCAGTTGGCCTGCTGCCAGTTGTATGGTACCGAAGTTGGTGTCGTTCATATCGGGTAATACGCCCGGCGTATAGCCCGCCAGTTCGAACACCTGCGGATCGAAATCGATCGTCATCTGATAGCCAGAGCGGTCGTTGAAATCCGAGGCCCGGAACGGCACTTCGATCGTTTCCCCAGCCTGGTAATCGCGCTCATCGAGCCGGAAGCGGAAGGTTTCCGCCCGGTCGTCGATGTCGTCGCTGATGAAAGTCGGCATGATGCTGCCATTGACGTCGCCCATGCGGACCGCTACAAAGTCGTCATCGAGATAACTCATGTCTATCGGCATGTGGCTGATGCTGTCAGGCGGTTTTACGCTCAGCGGGTTCGGTGTCGGGAATA
>JAKOXM010000113.1 GCA_029781095.1 Bacteroidota bacterium | reverse complement strand
TTTGAAACCAGCAGCCAGCAACTCCGGAGCAATTTTGAATCGAAATGGACGAAATGCCACATCGACTGTTTCAAAAATTTAAATATGCTGAAATCGCGTTCCGGAACGATCTTTTTTTCTCCGCATTTCCGGCAGTAATTGCCTTTCATTTTTGTTCCGCAACTGACGCACACTTCCGGCAGTTTTTCTTGTAACGCTTCGGCTTTGTTTTCCATGATCACGCTGGTTGGTAAAAGCGATTCCCGGCCGTATACACTGCAAAAACCTCAAAACTCCACCTTCACTACGGTCGTATTGTTGGTCCGGTTGCAATCGTCAACTTTCAGAAAAGGATCCAGTTCCAGCAGAATATTGGGTGTGAATTGCGTCCTGTTTTTCAGGTTGATCCTGATCTCCCCTTCCAGGTGCTGTTCGGGTAACAACACTCCGTCGAGTGTCTCCCTGCCTGCATGGATAAATATCCCGTCGGCCAGAATAGCCCCGCGCGTGAGTTTATTACCGCTCACAAAATAGACATTGACCGCCAGGTTGTCTTCGTCCGCATCCGTGGCCCCCAACAGGTATGCCGCAGCCTTGCCGGCGTTGCGTATCACAAAGCGGAGACGCATGATATCATCGGTATATTCAACCATATTGGCTGTATCGAAAACCAAATCGGCACATCCGGCTACCGGTGCCGACGGGTCTGACGGCGATGTTTTGCCACCCGCTCGTTGCGATTCCAAATTGATTTCCAGTTTCAGGCCATCCATCATTTCGCCGGGCTGCAAGTTAATTTTCTGATATCTGACGGCGTCTGAAATCAGGCTTTCGCGCCCCTGCAATATGACCGGAACGCCGAGTGTGTCAAGTTCTATGACCAGCGATTCCGGCGCTTTTGCACCTTTTTTCCCAAAAGAAACGGGCAGGCGGCCGGTATTGGCTACATGCAGGCGAAGCGAAACGTTTTCCGGTTTTGTTTTCAGCACTTCGAAGCCGAACAGACTGATGCGCAAACCTTTATAAATAGGAGATTCCTGCTGCGCAGAAATACCGGAAGCGGCTGCAAGCAGAAAAACAATGGATAATAAAGGGAGCAATCCGGGTCGGAACGACATAATCGTGTTTTGGTTAAAAGAACGCAGGAAATGGATGCCGGCCCCGAATCTACTCGTTCGCGCCCATAAAATTCACGGGACGGTTGATACTTTGCTCAAGTGAAATAAATGTTTCCGTCCTTTGGATGCCCGAAATTTTCTGAATTTTATCGTGCAGTACCACCCGCAGGTGATTTGTATCTTTGCAGACGATACGGGCAAAAATGCTGTACAGGCCCGTGGTGTAATTGGCTTCGACGATCTCGGGTATCTGCTTCAGTTGTTCGGCAACCTCATCGTACAAGGAACTTTTATCCAGGTATATTCCCAGAAAAGCCGTCACGTCGTAGCCGAGTTTATGGTAGTCCACGGTAAGGCTGGAGCCGATTACAATTCCCATCTGCTCCATTTTTTTCATGCGGACATGGATGGTGCCGCTCGAAACGAAAAGCAATTTGGCAATATCCGTATACGGCATTTTACCGTCTTCGATGAGTTTGGCAAGTATCTGTTTGTCCAGTTGATCTATTTCAGGATTTTCAGTCATAACCGAAGGCATTGTTTTATGTGGCCAATTAGATTGATGGCGGGTAAACGGTATTATCTTTGAAAAATTTCAAACAAAAGTATAACCATTTTATAATGGCAATAATTTTTTCGCCAATAAATTCACAACAAAAACAAGGCGAACTTATTATCGTTCAATGGCAATTGCCAACCATCCTTACATGACAGAACAACAACCGTCCAAATTTCAGATTCGCCTGCCGATCATCCTGGCAATGACACTGGCTGCCGGAATGTTTATCGGCCAGCAACTTCCGCATTTTGACGAAAATATCCGCTTCGCACCTGCCGGAAAGCCCGGACGCGCCGCGGGAACCCTCGACGAAATACTGCGCTACATTGAAGCGCGCTATGTGGACACGGTGAATACGGATCAAATAAAAACCGGGGCCATCGATCACCTGTTGGAGCAACTCGATCCGCACTCGGTCTACATTACACCGGACGAATTGAAGGCCGTGGACGATGAGATGAGTGGAGGGTTCGAAGGAATCGGCATCGAGTTCCTCATGGTCGACGATACGATACAGGTGGTCACTCCCCTCTCCGGCGGCCCTTCCGAATCTGCCGGTATTCTTGCGGGCGACCGGATCATCAGCATCAACGATACCGTTGTTGCGGGAGTCAAAATTGACAATGGAAAGATATTCAAAAAGTTACGGGGGCCGAAAGGCTCCACGGTCCGCATCGGCGTACTGCGGGGCAAGGAAAAATCCCTGCGCAAATTCACCATTACCCGCGATGTTATTCCGGTAAAAAGCGTTGATATCGCTTATATGCTCGACTCCAATACGGGCTACGTCAAAATCAACCGGTTCAGCGCCCGCACCTATCAGGAGTTTATGGAAGCAGTACGGCCCCTCGTGGAAGACAAAGGCATGCAAAATCTGGTGATCGACCTGCGGGGCAACCCCGGCGGCTACCTCGAGGAAGCGACCGACCTGCTCAGTCAGTTTTTCCCGGACGGGAAACTGCTCGTGTACACGAAGGGGCGCGTCGAAACCAGGAACGACTATAAAAGCAACGGCCGGGCCCGTTTTAATATCCAAAACATTTCCGTGCTGATCGATGAAGGCTCGGCCTCGGCCAGCGAAATCGTGGCTGGCGCTATACAGGACTGGGACCGCGGATGGGTTATCGGACGGCGATCCTTTGGCAAGGGTCTGGTACAGGAACAGTATCCGCTTGGCGACGGCGGCGCCTTGCGATTGACTGTGGCGCGCTATTTTACTCCCAGCGGTCGATGTATCCAGCGCGATTACAAAAACGATACGGATTACGACCACGACGCTGACCGGAGGCTTAAAAACGGCGAACTTTCGGACGCTTCGAAGATCAAACTTGCCGACAGCACCAGGTACTATACCGGTCAGGGACGGGTTGTGTTCGGCGGCGGCGGCATCATTCCCGATATCTTCATCCCCATAGATACCTCATTTTCAAATAATTACTATTACGAAATCAGACAGCATATTCCTCAATTCGCCTCCCGCTGGATGGAAAGTCACCAGCGGTCAGAACTGCCGCCCGATCTCGCCGGGTTCGTACGATCGTTCACGGTAACGGATGGTATCATAAATGAACTGGTCGGCTATGCTGAAAAACAGGGCGTCAAACCGAATGCAGAAGAACTCAAAAGATGCCGTTCGGAACTAAGCCTGCAATTCCGGGCGCGCGTCGCCAAAATTCTCTTTGGCGACGAAGGGCTGTACACCGTTTTGAACGACGACGACCCCGCTGTGGAAAAAGCCCTGCAGGTGCTGCGAAGCGGCCAACCCGTTGCCACACGAAAATGAGTGATGAGCGATGAGCGATGAGTGATAAACTTTGAGAAGACTTTGTACTTTTTATTGTCACCGTAACACTTTGATATTGAATTGTTTATCCTAAAAAGACGTTCGCTCTTCAACTTGTTTAAAAGAAAAATCGTGATGCCGGATTAAAAACCATGCCCGATTGGGCGTGGTTTTTGTTTTTATGGCGCCATACCATTGGCCGTGTCATTTGTGTCTGGCATACTATGAGAAAATATCCAGCGCAAACACCCCGCATCGGGGCATCGGATTTCCGACATGGCGGCCATACATATTTGTCCGTACCAATATGAAACCATCATCAGGCAAAAGATTGCTGGAATTGGATGCCATGCGCGGCGTCGCCGCGCTCATGGTCGTGTTTTTTCATTTTACAGTCGATCGGGAACAGTCCCAGTCGGGCTTTAAACTCGGGATAACAGGAGTCGACCTGTTCTTCATCATCAGCGGCTTTGTAATTTTCCTTACCGTATCAAATACCAAGCATTGGCTTGATTTTCTGGTGAGCCGGTTTTCGAGGCTGTATCCGGCATACTGGACCGCTGTATCGCTGACAGCCTTGTCCATGGGCGTTATGAACTATTTTTCGGGCGAATCGTCGGGCAACCTGGTGTACGAGACGCTCGGAAACCTGACCATGTTCAATTACTACATGAAAATCCCCAATCTGGACGGGTCTTACTGGACCCTCATCATCGAGATGCAATTCTACATCCTCATCCTGGTGATTTTCAGAATGAAAATACTCGATAAAATAGTGCTGGCAGGCATTGCGGGACTTTCGTTCGTACTGCTCAACCACTTTGTTATCAGTCACATAAGCCCTTATTTTTTCAAAATGAGCCGTGGCATGTACCAGTTTATCAATCACCTGCCACTTTTCTTTTCCGGCGTCCTGTTTTACAAGATCAAATTTCAGGAAAGATCGCCGTTGCTGGTATTTCTTGTCGTTGCGTGCTACATCACCCAGGTCATCCTGTTCTACGACGGCGGCAAAGCCATGTTGTACATTACGCGGAGCGAGTATGTACCGTTTCTGACCGCCTATTACATTATTTTCAGTTTATACGCTTTCAACGTAAAACTCCCCATCGTCAACCCGGTCACATTATACCTGGGTAATATTTCATACAGCCTTTATCTGGTGCATCAGCATATCGGAGCGGTGGTCATCATCCCGCTGATGATGAAATATGCCCACCTGAGCTTCTGGCAAAGCGCCTTGTTCGTCGCATTACCCTCAGTCTTCCTGCTGGCAACATTCATCACGTATTTTATTGAAAAGCCGGCCTTGCAATATATCCGAAATACCTATAAAGAGAGCAAACGGCGCCGGCTGGCCACTGCACAATCCGTCGTCGAATAAGGTGGCGATCCTCTCAGATTTGCCGGAAATGCCGGGCTATGTGCGAAACTTCGTGCTGTAGAATTCCACGACCCGTTCGTCTGTAATAACATCCTGCGTTCGGATGGCGTGGCGGAGTACGATACCCTCCAGCGTACGGCAACGGCTCAGGGCGACGTATAACTGGCCGTGCTCGAACGCGCCGCCACCCAGGTCGATCACCACGCGATCAAAGGTTTTGCCCTGGCTTTTGTGAATTGTGATCGCCCAGGCCAGTTTGAGCGGGTATTGCGTGAAGGAACCGATACTCTCCGTTTCGATGTCGCCGGAAACGCCGGATTTATACCGAACAATCTCCCATGCTGCAAGAGGGACTTCGATCCGGCGTTTTTTGCCGCCGGATTCCTCCGTTTGCACGATAATGGTATCTTTTTTCAGTTCGGTAATTTTCCCGATCGTTCCGTTGACAAACTGACGTTCCTCGACGTCGTTTTTCACAAACATGACCTGCGCGCCTTTTTTCAACCGCAGCGCCGATTCCGTCGGATATAACGATGGATCAAAACTGCCCTTTACTTCGGCCAAAAATTCAAATTCCGGCGTGTCAAGCAGCGAAAGTTCCCGTTGATTGATTCGGTCGGCGGTCGCGTTACGCGAACAAAGGGTAATATATCCGTCGGTTTCAGAAAATCCCGGCAGGTGTCGTTCGTTCAGGTCATCCAGGTCATCGCGATCGAGTTCATTGACGCGAACAGCCTCCAGAAGTCGCAAAAAATGTCGCGATTCCTGGCGGTAAACCTTTCGGAGTTCCAGCATATCCATCTGAAAATCAGATTCCTGAAAAACCTTGCCGGAAAAAAAGTAAGGCGTCTCGTAATAATCGCTGAAATAGGAAGATTCGACCGGGTCTCTGGTCACAACGGGCGGCAGCTGGAACAAGTCGCCAAAAAAAACGACCTGTACTCCCCCGAAAGGCCGAAAATCTTCCCGGTTCACCCGCAGAAACTTATCCATGCCGTCAAGAATATCCGCACGAACCATCGATATCTCGTCGATAATAAGCACCTGGAGGTTTTTGTAAAGCCGAAGCAGGTCTTTCCGGCTAACCTTGCGAGCGGCTTCATGCGGCGTGATGATGCGCGGCGGAAAGCCGAAAAATGAATGTATGGTCTGCCCCTGCACATTCAGCGCGGCCACGCCGGTAGGCGCGAGCACGGCTGTTTTTTTCCTCGTAGTGTTGCGGAATAATTGCAGCAGGGTGCTTTTACCGGTACCGGCCTTTCCGGTAATGAACATGCTGTTGCCGTTTTTTTCCAGCACATCCAGCGCATACTTGAAATCATCGTTGAGGATAAGCGGGGGACCGTCGAGCATAGTGTGACAAAGATGCGAAAAGGAACAACAGCCGCGCGCAAAAACACCCCGCAAAATCATGCAGGTCGTCCGGTCACATCAAATCGCGCTTCAGGTTATCCTTTCACCGCAATCATAACAGTGCCTGCTGCGAGGTCGTGCAAGGCCTGCCTTTTGGGGTTGGAGTGGATGGTTACAAAAGACACCCAGCCAAAAAGCGTTTTTACAACAAACCGGATCATGGCCTGGAAAATATTGATGCGCTTCGCTTCATCATTTGCTTTTCGCACCCGAATGCCGGTTAAAAAATTACCCAGGGTACATCCGAGGGTCTGGCTTACCGGTTCATAAACAAAGAACAAACCGAACAAGGTAAGGGCCCGCCAGTAATCGGGCACTTCGCCAAGGCGTTCGAATATAGCGGAGGCCAGGTACATACCTCCAATAATAATAATGAGTCCGTCAATCAGAATTGACTTAAGGCGGGTAGACAGTAAGGGGTATCTCATTTGATTTTTTATGCAAAAATAACGGTATGACCACAAGCCTGTATCGACGCTGCGAAATAAATGCGACAGGGATTTTCATCAGCAGAAAGCGCCAAAAACCGGCATTACCGGGCGATTTAACCTGAAACCGTATTGTAAAAATTGTACTTTCACCCCTGAAAGGAACACAAATCTACCGCATGGCGACACTCATACCAGCCGCACGACCATTTTATTTCACCATCATCCTCGCACTGTTTCTGCCGCTTGTATCTTCTGGTCAAAAGATATTTTCCCTGGAGATCACAGGCGACTACCGGGAGGCAACCATGATCGAAATGTTTCTGGACCTGGAGAAGAACTACCCGATCAAGTTTTATTATGACCCCGATATTCTTCCCTACTACAAGGTCGGTTATGACTGCAAAGGCCGCAATCTCTACAATCTGCTTCAGACACTACTGCCGAAGCACAACCTGACCTGCGTTGCCGCGCGTGACAACGGAATTCTTATTTGCCGTAAATCCGACATGAACGCGGCATACATCACCGACCTCCTAAAAAAGTGGGACGATAACAAGATCGAACTCCCGGAATTCCTGACCCCGCTTGAATTGACACGGCAGACCGGCGTTCCACCCGCAGAAAAAGCATCTTCCGTCATGGTTGAAGGACTTGTCAACGACGAACAAACCAAGGAACCCGTTTCGGGAGCCTTGATACGCACCGACTCGGCCGGCGGCGCCACAACAGACCGCTTTGGGAAATTCAAACTTGCGCTGGCTCCGGGCGAACACATGTTGACCGTTGCCTTTCTTGGCTATCGCGAAATGCACGTGCAGTTACAGGTATACCAGGGCGGTGCGATCGAATTGCCCATGCAGGTCCGCGCACTCGAACTGGCAGCCGTCGAAATTCAGGGCAACAAGGCAGCCAACAAGCAAACGGCCGTTTCGACGGGCGTTGAACTGCTTTCAACTCAGACTATCAAGGATTTGCCCTCTTTCATGGGCGAATCGGACGTGGTGAAAAGCCTGCTTGCCTTGCCCGGTGTAAGCACAGTGGGCGAAGGTTCATCCGGGTTCAACGTGCGCGGAGGCAACATCGATCAGAACCTCGTCATACAGGATGAATTGCCGTTTTTCAACACCTCCCATGTGCTGGGTTTTTTCTCGGTCTTCAACCCCGACCTTGTGCGCTCCACAACGCTGTATAAAGGCCATATACCGGCGCAATTCGGCGGGCGGATCGCTTCCGTGCTCGATGTAAAATTGCGCGACGGCAATTTTACCGAGTGGCATGGCAGCGCGGGCGCGGGGCTCGCCTCCGGAAAAGCATCTGTAGAAGGTCCCATTCTGAAAAACAGACTTTCCATCCTCGCCGGCGCGCGCAGTTCCTATTCCGACTGGATGCTTAAACTGGCCAAACTGCCCGAAGTCCAAAAAAGCAGCGCCTGGTTCAACGATCTGAACGTAAAAATGTCCTTGCGCAGCGGCAAAAACGGTACGATAAGCGCAGGAGTGCACCGAAGCGAGGACTATTTTCGTTTCGCCCAGCAATTCGGCTACAAATGGAAAACATCGGGCGCCAATTTTGCGTGGCGGCAGACCTGGGGCGATGCTGTCGTTACGAGCCTCACCGGAGCTGCCGGCAAACTGGAAAATACCTACTTCCAGCCGGAAGGCTCCGACGCATTCGACCTGAACAACGGCCTGGAATTTCGCACGCTCAATCTGAACGCCTCGCTGCTGTCTCTGAAAAATCATGAAATACAGGCGGGGGCTCAGTGGAACCGCAATAATTCGCTGCCGCAAAGCCTTCGGCCACGCGGAACCGGCTCCGGCATTTTATCCAAAAATGTTCAACAGGAAAACGGGGAAGAGCTGGCATTTTATGCAGGCGACGAGCTCAAGATTTCCGACAGAATCGGGCTTTATGCAGGTCTCAGATACTCGTATTTCCGAACCCTCGGGCCAAATACTTTATTGCTGTACGAACCCGGCGTGCCTTATTCCGAAGAAACCGTAGTCGACTCTGTCGTGTACGGGAAGAATGAGGCCTCGCAGACCTATGGCGGCCTGGAACCGAGGGTGTCGCTGAACGTTCGTCTCAACGGCGAACACGCCATCAAGTTCAGTTACAACCGTTTACGGCAATATGTCCACCTGATTTCCAACACAACGGCCGCCACGCCGACTGATACCTGGCAGCCGTCCAACCGCTACCTGCGCCCGCAGGTGAGTGACAGTTACAATGCAGGCTGGTTCTTTACCAGGGACGACAAACGTTGGGAGTCATCGCTTGAAATCTTTTACCGCAATACGGCGGACGTACCCGCATACGAAGACTTTGCCAGGTTAATATTGAACGATCACCTCGAAACCGAACTGATCAACGGCCGGCAGCGGAGCTATGGAGCAGAGTGTCTCTATCGAAAGGACAAAGGACGCTGGACGGGCTGGGTGTCCTACACCTGGACGCGGGTCTGGCAACAGGCGCAGTCGCCCTACCCTGCCCTTTCCGTAAACGGAGGGGCATGGTTCCCCGCCAATTTTGACCAGCCGAATCAGGTGACCATGTTCGCCAAATATGCCATAAACCCCGCATTGTACTGGACCTTCAACTTTACCTACCGGACCGGAAGGCCGGTTACAGCTCCCGTGAACGGTTACCAGGTAGGCAACGTGCTGGTACCGAATTTTTCGGACAGAAACAACCTCCGCATACCCGATTACCACCGCCTCGATATCGGCCTGACGATCGACAAAACGAAATCGAAACTCACCGGCCTGAAATGGACGCTCAACCTTTCGGTGTACAACGCCTACGCCCGGAAAAATCCTTTTTCCGTTTATTTCAAACGCGACAGGAAAGGCTTGCCGAAAGCCTACCAGCTGGCAGTAATCGGTTCGATGATCCCGGCAGCAAATCTTGTTTTTTATTGGTAATTATATGAACAGCAAACTTATTTCCGCGCTTTACGCTTTTGTAATTGCTTTAATATTAGCCAATTGTGTCCAGGAAACGGATTTTTCCAAAATAAATTCAGATCGGGACACGGTGATTGTCGACGGCGTTTTCTCCGATGGCCCCGGGCCCCATTTTTTGCGGCTTACGCACCCGGGCGGGGTTAACAAACAGGTGTTCGAAAGCATTCGAAATGCCCAGGTTGTCCTTTCGGATGATGCCGGCAACCAGTTTCCCTACCAGGAAACGGCCTCGGCCGACGGCAAGAGCTGGTTTTATCAGCTGGACGACGTGAGAGGCATGCCGGGGCGTACGTATTCTGTTGAAATTCGCTTGTCCGACGGGCGGGAATTCCGCTCCAGGCCTGAAAAAATGCTCGAGCACGTTCCTGTGGACAGCGTACAGGTAAAAGGCGAATGGTTTGTCAGTACCGATGCGGACGGTTCCATCACCCGCGAGCCCTTTGCCTATCTGTATGCCTACGCCAGATCTCCGGCGCAGGTTTCGGGTCGATACCTGCGCTGGGATGCAGAATCCGTACACATATTCAATGAAGTGGTAAAGATTTACAATCCGTTTGCGGCACAGCATCAGTGCTTTATCACCAACCGCCTGAACGATCAGAAAGTGACCCTGGCGGACCTGAGCCAATACCAGGCAGGGGCGCCGATCTTTGAAAATGTGGGCAAAAAAAGGATCAACAACGACCTGGAGCAAAGGATCTGTTTTCTGGTTTATCAACACACCATTTCACGCACAGCGTTTGAATACTGGCAGAAAATCGCCCAGTTGATCGCGCCGACCGGGACCATTTTCGATGCGCCGTCATCGAAAGTGTATGGCAACATCGAAAACCTTTCCGATCCGGAAAATCCCGCGTTGGGTTATTTTGAAGTTTCAACGGCCGATACAGCGAGGGTATATACGTCCAACGGGCAACTGGGAGATGAATTCGTGCTGCCCACCAATAATTACTGTGACTATGACTGGTCCAATTGGCCCCCGGTGAACCATCCCGAATGTGACAACTGCCTCCTGCTGCCTTCCAGTACCCTGGAAAAGCCGAGCTGGTGGCAGTGACAATACATAAACCTGATTTTTCCGAAAAACCGGACAAGCGAAACGGTGTTTCGCAGTAAAGGTGTTGACTGTAAAATGAAGTCCTTTTAATTAAATCAAGATATGACCAGGATACTTGTTCCAGCGCTTTACGCTTTTATAATTGCTTTATTATTAGCCAATTGCGTTCAGGAAACGAATTTTTTCCAAAAAAACTCCGACCAGAACACGCTGGTCGTTGACGGCGTTTTTACTGACGGCCCGGGACCGCATATTATCCGGCTTACGCGTCCCGGCGACTCCAATATCCAGGTATTTGAGCCAGTCCGGGATGCCAAAATAACGCTATCGGACGACGAGGGTAACCAGTTCGAATACGTGGAAAAGGTTTCGGCTGACGGAAGCCGGAGGTATTATCAATTGGACAATTTACGTGGTGTTCCGGGTCGGACATACAGCCTCGAAATCCAGTTGCCGGACGGCCAGACATACCGGTCGCGGCCGGAAAAAATGCCTGCGAAAGTCCGGATGGACAGCGTTTCCGTGAAAGGAGAATGGTTTGTCAGTACGAACTCTGACGGTTCTATCGTTCGGGAGCCCTTCGCCTATGTTAATGCCTATACTTCCGCACCTGCGGGCGGCGGGTATCTGCGGTGGGATGCAGAAACGGTGCACATATTCAACGAAATAGTAAAGAAATATTATCCCATTCCGCCGCCGGTAAAACAGTGTTTTATCACCAACCGCCTGAGCGATCAGCAGGTTTCACTGGTCGATCTGGGCGATTACCAGCAGGGCACACAGATTTATTCGTATGTAGGCAAAAAAAGAGTCGACAATGCCTTTGAACACCGCATCGCTTTCAGTGTATACCAGTACGCCATCACCCGGAGCGCGTATGAATACTGGCAGAAAATCGGCCAACTGATTTCGCCGTCGGGAACGATCTTCGACGTACCGCCGTCGAGGGTCTTCGGCAACGTGGAAAACATCACAAATCCCGGTAACCCGGCGCTCGGCTATTTTGAAGTATCAGCCGTAGATACCGCCCGGGTTTATACGCGGAACGGGCTGCTTGGCGACGATTTTCTGCTCAACCAGACTACATATTGCGACTATGACTGGGCAAAATGGCCTCCTGTGAATCATCCCGAATGCGACGATTGTCTCCTGCTGCCGGCCAGCACGCTTCAAAAGCCGGATTGGTGGCAATAACTGGGTACGATCAACACTATCCCAGTTTTCCGATGCTATTCCTGTTATATTCAACAGATAGCTGGCCAAGTTCCTGCCTCATCCGGTCCAGTGTTTCAATTCTGGCGGCCTCCAGCTCCGATTCCGCACCTTTGATATACTGTCCCGCCAGTTTGTCAAGCAATCGTTCTAGGGTTCCGAGCCGGTATTCAAGGCTCTGAAGACGTTTTTCCAAATTATCCATTGAAAGAGGTTTAATTGATTGAAATGTTTTCTGCCGGGTTCCTTTTACAAAACCAAATCAGGTACAACAGAATTTGCGCAGGGGTTGAGTGAAAAAAAGGATGATAAGTGTATGCCCTTATTGGTAGCCCCGATGTGATGGAGGCTACCAATAAAGGCAGTCAGGGGCCTAATGCCGTTCTACAACTACTTTTTTCCTGACAACAGCATTGTTATCAAGGCCTATTTCTACGAAATACATGCCGCAAGCAAAGTCCTTCACCGAAAGAGATATCCGGCTCTGCGGACTGCTCCAGCGTCGGCTGTACACCAGCCTGCCGGTAGGATCGAAAAGCCGTAGGCTTTGCAGGTTTCCCAGTTCGCCTTCAATGGTCAGGTTTTCTCCGGCCGGATTGGGAAATATCCGCATAAACCCGGCATCCGGCAAAACAGGAGCATCGACAATTGGTTGCGTGCAATTTGCCGGGACGAAGCAGTTGTCGAAAACGGCCTGTATTTCATCCGAACGACCGTACATGGCTTGCACGTTCTGCAAGGGTGACTGTCCGTCGCCCTGCGTATAAAAATATCCGGCGATCATCTCGTTGACGGCTCCCGGCAGGAGCGTGAACGGGCCATAGGATGCCACGACGCTGCGCTGCCCGGGCGTATTGCCTGCACTGACTTCCGAGTCAGCATTCGGGTCATTGGGATTGCCGGGATACAAAAAACCGTTGTTTGGCGCCGGGGTACCGTCGGGGTACAAACCGCTCAGCAGGTTATAAAACTGCAATGGCCCCGTTATCGTCGCCGGATCGAAGGACATCACATGTTTCATCGGTATCTCCTGACCAAAGGTGTCGATGGGCCCACGGAACATTTCAACACCCAGAACGGGGATGTCGGCGCCGTATCCCGACTCGTCAAAATCGTCGCCGTTGTAGCCGAAAACAAGGCTGCGGGAGGGATCCGAGCCGAAGAAATCGTCGTCGGGGTTGCCGATGGTAAAGTCATTGAATAAACCGGCGTAGAGATCCTCGATCGGCTGGGTTGCCAGGTTTATCAGTTTATAGCGCACAAAAACGGAGTTGCGCAGCGGACTTTCCTCCGTGCAGTCAAATGCAAAAACCTGGCACTGCACTTCCATCTGTACCGGCGACATGCCGGATTCCGTATGAATGCCGGTATCATGAAACGCGAACCACAACATTTCAGAAGGGATGCGATTCAACGGGCACCCGCGCACTTCGATACTGGGGTAATCGCCATAAGCAGGGTTGTAATTTCCATCTCCGTCTTTATCATAAAATCCTGCAAACGAGCGGTTTGTAAAAAACGGGTATTGTTGGTCCGGATGATATTGCTCGAAATACGGATTACCCCTGGCGGGCCAGCCCATGACACCCGGCTGGGGGTTGTCGATGACACCGTTGTCGGCCAGATCAGCCAACTGGGCTTCTATTTCGGCGCGGGTGACGCGGTAAATCCCGCTAATGGAGCCTGTAACCGGCAAGCCGGCATCATCCAGTATCCCGGGATAAAAATCCGATTTACCGTCAGT
>JAKOXM010000106.1 GCA_029781095.1 Bacteroidota bacterium | reverse complement strand
GGAACGCAACACAATGCCCTCAAAACTTTTGCACCGGCTCAGCGCCACATACACCTGCCCGTGTGCAAAAGCAGCCTGCGCATCTATGATGGCGCGTTCGAAGGTGAGTCCCTGGCTCTTGTGGATGGTGATGGCCCATGCCAGTTTGAGCGGGTACTGGGTGAAGGTGCCGACTATTTCCTCGCTGACCTCCTTGTTCTGTTCGTTCAGAGCGTACTTCACGTTGGTCCATTCGGCAGGGAACACTTCGATCTCGTCGTCGTCGCCGGGGCAGCGGACGTAGATGACGCCTTCACGGAACCCGGTTATTTTGCCGATTTTGCCGTTGTAATAGCGTTTTTCACGCGCCATGTCGTTTTTTACAAACATCACCTGCGCATCTTTTTTGCATTCCAGTACCTCTTCCGCCGGGAAAGCGTAAGCCGGGAAATCGCCGGTGACGACGGCTTTGAACGTTTGCAGGGGCTGGTCGATCAGGGCCAGTTTTTCGGCATTGATCTCCTGCGCCGATGCGTTGTGGGCGGTCAGCGTGATATAAGGTTCTTCGGCGGCAGGCTGAAAATCGGCGATGTAGCGGCTGTTCAGGGCAGCGAGAACGGACTCGTCAATTTTATTGTCACGCACTTTGTTCAGCAGATCAATGAACAAGGCGTCCGACTGCCTGTAGATGTGTTTCAACTCGATCGAGACAGGATCGGTGTTGCGAAGGGCCTGGCTGCCGAAAAAATAGGCGGTCTGGTAGTGGTCGCGAAGCAATTGCCATTCCTCGTCTTTCACGACTGGCGGGAGTTGATGCAGGTCGCCGATCATGAGAAGTTGTACGCCGCCAAATGGCTTGTAGTGGTCGCGGTAGCGGCGAAGCACGTCGTCGATGGCATCGAGCACATCGGCCCGCACCATGCTGATTTCATCGATCACCAACAGGTCGAGGCTTTGGATAAGGCGAATTTTTTCACCGGAAAACCTTCTTTGCCGCGCGGCTTCCTGTGCATTGCCGGGCAAAAACGGCCCGAAGGGCAGCTGGAAAAAGGAATGGATGGTCATGCCCCCGGCGTTGATGGCCGCCACGCCCGTGGGGGCTACTACAACCATGCGTTTGGGCGATTCCTGTTTGATCCGGTGTAAAAACGTGGTTTTTCCGGTGCCTGCCTTGCCGGTCAGGAAGATGTTTTTGTGCGTGTTGCGCACATAGTCGAAAGCAAGTTCGAGCTGCGGGTTCGATTGGAATGACATAAACAGGTCGGGGGTTAAAAAGCAGGAAACGTGATGAAGAACAGGCGAAAGTACGGGGTTAATTCGTCAGATCAAAGCAGTAAAATGCGGTATATGTGTATAGCGGAACGCGCACCTGCCCCGCATGCCGCACCGCTTGCAGGTCATTTTGGCCTTCTTCCGATTTCAATGCACCGGCAAAGAGAAGGAAACCAAAACCTTGTTTACCTTGCACACAATATTCTAATGGTCCCGGTTTTTTCATTTTCTACTAAAAGTTAACTTTTTTTTTGTTTCGGAACATGAAATTTTTCAAAACCCGCAAATTTTTAACAATCATTCTGTTTATGGCAATATCTTTGCCGCCGTCAATGGCACAGGGTAACCGCGATTTTATGCGTGAGACCGGTAAAATAAACGTCGTCGTCGGCGTCATTTTACTCATCTTTCTGGGTATTGTAAGTTATCTCGTGCGACTGGAGCGAAAACTAACCAAATTAGAGCACCAAATCAAAGACGACAAAAATGAGTGGACAAATTAGTTTCTTTAAAAGCGTAGAAAATTACGTTGACAAGGCCGCCGCCTTTACGGATATCCCCAAAGGCCTCGTCGAACAAATCAAGGTGTGTAACCTCGTCCTCCAGATCCGCTTTCCGATCCGGGTAAATGGCGACTACAAGGTTATTGAGGCCTACCGTGTACAGCATAGCCACCACCGGCTGCCGACCAAGGGCGGCATTCGTTATGCTGAAAGTGTCGATCAGGATGAAGTAATGGCGCTGGCCGCGCTGATGACCTACAAATGCGCGCTCGTCGACGTTCCTTTCGGCGGTGCAAAAGGCGGTATCAAGATCAATCCTGCCAACTTTACGGTGGAGCAACTCCAGAACATTACCCGCCGTTATACGACGGAACTGGTCAAAAAGAATTTCATCGGTCCGGGCATTGACGTGCCGGCTCCTGATTACGGAACCGGTCCGCGCGAAATGGCCTGGATACTCGATACCTACCAGGCGTTTCGCCACGGAGAAATCGACTCCATCGGTTGTGTGACCGGCAAACCCGTCACACAGAACGGTATCCGCGGTCGTGCGGAAGCCACCGGACGCGGGGTGTTTTACGGATTGCGGGAGTGCATGTCTTTCGAATCCGACATGAAAAAAATCGGCTTAAGCAAGGGGATCGCGGGCAAGACAATGGTTGTGCAGGGGCTTGGCAACGTCGGGAGCAACACGGCCCTGATCAGCCAGCTGGAAGGCGATGTGAAAGTAATCGGCGTCGCCGAACGCGAAGGCTCCATCCATTGCGAAAAAGGCATCGATGTGGAGAAATTAATGGCGTTTCGGGCTGAAACAGGCTCGATCATGGGTTTTCCCGGCTCGACGGCCTTGCCCAACAGCCTCGCGGCGCTCGAACTGGAATGCGATATCCTGGTTCCTGCTGCCCTGGAAAATCAGATCACGCTCGCCAATGCCGACCGCATCAAGGCCAGGATCATCGCCGAAGCGGCCAACGGACCGATCACGGCTGATGCAGATCCCATTCTTCACAAAAAGAATATCGTTATCCTGCCGGACTTTTACATCAATGCAGGCGGCGTGACGGTTTCCTATTTCGAATGGCTTAAAAACCTGTCGCACCACCGTTTCGGTCGTCTGGAAAACCGCTTCCACCACGACCAGTTCGAGGGCCTTGTCAAGAAAATAGAAGAACTTACCGGCAGGGATATTGCAGAACGCGATCGCAGCTTCCTTACGCGCGGCGGTACTGAAATTGAACTCGTCAATTCGGGTTTGGAAGATACGATGATCACGGCTTATCAGCAGGTGCGCGAAACACTGAAACAACACCCGGAGATCGGTGATGTCCGGACAGCCGCATTCGTGAGTTCGCTCAAAAAAATTGCAAGCGATTACATTTCAATGGGCATTTTCCCG
>JAKOXM010000092.1 GCA_029781095.1 Bacteroidota bacterium | reverse complement strand
AACCGACTGCTGGAATATCCGTTTTTATTCACCGGCAAGGTGGTGGCCGGCAAAAAAATCGGTCGCACCATCGGTTTCCCGACGGCTAATATTTTACTGTCCGACGTATTCAAACTGGTGTTGCCACAGGGTATTTATGCAGCCCGTGCAACCATAGGCTTATCGCCGTACCGGGGAAAAAAATACGGGGCGATGCTCTATATAGGCAACAGACCTACTATTGAAGGAGTTGACCATCAGACGATTGAGGTGAATATTCTTGATTTTGAAGGTGATTTGTACGACAAGGAATTATGCGTCGAGGTCATCGGTTTTGTCCGGCCTGACGAAAAGTTTGATAATCTCGAGGCATTAAAAGCCCAGATAAAAAGCGATCAGAAAGAAATCGAAAAACAACTCGCTGCCGGAGCTGATCGCGGGGTATCCGGCAATCCGGAACCTTCGGTGGCAGTCGTGATCCTGAATTTCAATACCCGCCGGCACCTCGAACAGTACCTGCCTTCGGTCGTTGCGAACAGTGCCGGCGCCCGTATTATCGTGGCTGATAACGGCTCTCCGGATGATTCCGTGGCATTTTTGAAGCAGGAATATCCGGATGTGGAAGTAATTGATTTACAACATAATTATGGTTTTGCAGGCGGCTATAACCGGGCGCTGCAGGAGATTGAGGCCGATATTTTTGTAATCCTTAATTCCGATGTAGAGGTCAGTCCGGGCTGGATGGAGCCTGTCCTTCGCGCGATGAAAGAGGATCGGACGATTGCCATCGCACAACCGAAAATTCTTGCCTGGCAGCAAAAGACCCGGTTCGAATACGCAGGCGCTGCGGGCGGCTGGATCGATGCGCTGGGATATCCGTTTTGCCGGGGGCGCATCTTTCACCACCGGGAGGAAGATACCGGCCAGTACGACCGGCCGCAGGAATGCTTTTGGGCTGCGGGCGCAGCATTTTTCGTTCGTGCCGATTTGTATCGCGTGTTCGGCGGCTTTGACGGCGACTATTTTGCGCACAACGAGGAGATTGATTTGTGTTGGCGTCTCAAGCGTGCGGGTTACTCCGTGTGGTGTATTCCTCAATCCGTGGTTTACCACCTTGGAGGCGGCACCCTGGAGTATGAAAGTCCCCGAAAAGTATTCCTCAATTTTCGGAACAGCCTTTTTTCACTGCTGAAAAACGAGCGTGCCGGAAAACTGCTCTGGCTGCTCCCGGCTCGCTTTCTGCTCGATGGATTGGCCGGTGTACGGTTTGCGTTGAAAGGGCAATTCCGCGCGATCCTGGCGATCATCCAGGCGCACGGTTCCTTTTACAAGCAATTTGCGAAGACGCTTGCCAAACGCCGACATGTTGCGCAGATAATTGAAAAACAAAGAATTAAACCTGAAAACCGGGCCGGAATCTATCGCGGAAGCATTATTGTCGCCCACTACCTGCAACGGATAAAGGAGTTTTCAAAATTGCATTTACAGGAAGCAAGTCCTCCTTCCACTATGGCCGGTAAAAATGGCGAAATGACGAAATGACAAATTACACCATACTCCACGAAGACGAACAGATACTGATCGTAAGCAAGCCTTCGGGGTTGCTTACCATTCCCGACCGTATGGGCAACAAGGAAAGCCTGCTGGGATTACTGGAACAAAAATTCGGAAAAGTATTCGTCGTGCATCGCCTCGACCGCGAGACGAGCGGCGTGCTGTGTTTTGCCCGAAACGAAGCTGCCCATCGCAACCTTTCGCTCCAGTTTGAACACCACACGACCGACAAGTTTTACCTGGCGCTTGTGGACGGCGTGCTGCACCATGAAGAAGGAGAGATTGACAAACCCATCGGCGAACACCCTGTGATTCCGGGCAAAATGGCCATTTCCAATTCCGGCAAACCCTCTCTGACTTTCTACCGTGTCGCCGAGCGCTTCAAGCATTTTACCCTCGCGGAAGTATTGATCAAAACAGGGCGCACACACCAGATCCGCGTGCATTTTCAAAGCATCGGGTATCCGCTGGCCGTCGACGCCTTGTATGGTCGAAGAGCCGCGATGTATCTGTCTGAAATAAAGGGAAAATCTTATAAATCAGGCAAATACAGCGAAGAAGAACGCCCGCTCATGGAACGCACCAGTCTGCATGCCGCGCGTTTGCGCATCGACCATCCCGCAACGGGCGAACGTCTTGAGTTCAAAGCCGAACTGCCAAAGGATTTTGCGGCCGTGCTGAATCAGTTGCGGAAGTGGAAGGGATAGTTTGTCATTTCGTCATTGATCGTCATTAATGACTATCAATGACGAAAAACAACTATTTCGCCGGCACAATCCCGTCGAACGCCAGACCACTGTGACCTTCGCCGCGACCCGTGCGTTTTTTCACACCCACCCAGGTAAATACTTTGCCGTTGTTCCAGCGCGTGCGCTGAAAAGTCTGCAATACGTGCACACCCGAACGGGGAATCTCTTCTTCATGGATGTAATACGGTTTGTTCTGGTCCAGTCCCTCGCGCAGGAGCACG
>JAKOXM010000089.1 GCA_029781095.1 Bacteroidota bacterium | reverse complement strand
TTCTGGGTGACGGAAGTGCCTGCCTGTCAAAAAGCGGAGGTGCAAATCACTGATTTACAGGGCAAAATCATTCAACATATTCCGGTTAGTCTTCACCAGGGTCTGAATGAAACACTCTACACGCACGGCTATGGCGTAACCGGCACGTTTACCTATTCACTTATCATCGACGGTCGCCCGGCCGATACGAAACAAATGATTTTTGCGAATTAAGGGTTTAGGGTTACAAGGTTTCAGGGTCGCGGTGCTCTGGACATTAGGGTTGTTGTGGTATGATAATCAATTGATTGGCCCGGGTTGGAGGCAGCGGATATGTTTGTGGGCATTGCTCGCAGGTTGAGTTAATCATTCATCGGATGACTGCAGTCATCTGATGAATAAGCAGCCTGCCTCATGGATTTTTAATCAAATACTGATTTCCAGTTAATTATATCGCAACAACTCTATTGTTTTACTGAATGATCGTTCGAGTAACACAACCGACGAGCCCGCCGTGCCAGAAGGCTGGAAACTGCCCGTTGTTGCCGGTTTCTTGTTCGGTGGATAGATTTGCGGCCTCATATTACACAAACCAGTTACCCGTCATATTAAAAACCGCCCGTTTTCATAAATTTTCTCTCCGTCGGCCCATATTTCGCCGCCTTTGGTCATGTCCGTGATCATGTCCCAGTGTACGGCCGATTCATTTTTGCCGCCGGTTTGCAGGTAGCTCTGCCCGATGGCCATGTGTATGGTACCGCCTATCTTTTCGTCGAAAAGTATGTTTTTGGTCATGCGGTTGATGTCGTAATTGGTGCCGATGGCCGCCTCGCCGAAACGCCGTGTGCCGGGTAAAGAGAATATGTAGTCGAGGAATTCCTTGCCGCGCTGCGCTTCCCAGCGTTCGATCAGGCCGTCTTTTACCCACAGCGTCACGCTTTCCACTTCATTTCCCTGGTAAATGCACGGGTAAGAAAAATGCACGGTTCCGTTTACGCCGTCTTCCACGGGGCTGGTATATACCTCGCCGGAAGGCATGTTCGTCTGGCCGTCCGAATTCATCCAGGTACGGCCTTTGGTGGAAAAAGTGATATCCGTGCCTTCCGTCAGGTATCGCACGCTGGCGCAGCGGTTGAGGTGGTCAACGATGCGCTGCTGACCGGCGCGCAGCTGCAGCCATGCAGCGGCCGGATCGTCGGTAAAGAGTTTGCAGGCGCCGAACACAAATTGCTCGTATTCGCTCAGCCCCATACCTGCCTCCTGGGCGGAAGCATCGGTCGGATACTGGCAGAGGTTGCGGCGCAGGCGGCGGTCGGCCGTGCGTTCGAAATAGGCTTTGTTTACCGGGAGGAGCGTTTCGCTGCGCAGTTGCGCGCGTTCGGGCGTGGCGCCGGAGGTTTCGCGCAGGTTGAACGGCGCCCTGATGTTGAGGTAGCAGTCGAAAGTCTCCATGGCCAGTTTCGTGAGGGTGGGCGGAGTCCGCAGGGCATCGTCAGAAGCATTTTCCATCATCACGCGTTCGCGTTCGCGGAACGCCAGGTCGTATTCAACAAGAGCGGCGCCCGCGGCATAGGCCTCGCGGTATACTTCGCGCACCAGCGGTTCGGCCAAAATGGTACTGGCAATAAAAACTTTGTCGCCGGGCCGCACTTCCATGCAGTAATGCGTAAGCAGGCGGGCGTATTTGTTGAGAATGGAGGAGTTCATGAAATCAACGTTTTTGCAAAGAACCGGAATGTACTGTAGGTGCGGCAAGGATTTGCCGCCAAAATTTTCACGAAAATTTTGGCGGCAAATCCTTGCCACACCTGAAGATTCACACAAGTAGGCGTATTTTCGCCGCAATAAAAGGCTTCACCACTTAAAAAAGCCGTTACCCGTCCATCATCTACCGTCAACCGTTAGAAAATATGTACAACCTGACTGAAGAACAACTCGCCGTGCAACAGGCCGCGCGCGACTTTGCCCAAAACGAACTGAAACCCGGCGTCATCGAGCGCGACTCCAAAGGCATCTATCCCTATGAAGAAGTAAAAAAGATGGGGGAACTGGGCTTCCTCGGCATGATGGTGCCGCCTGAATACGGCGGCGGCGGCATGGATACGCTCTCCTACGTACTGGCAATGGAAGAGATCAGCAAGGTGGACAGTTCCTGTTCGGTTATCATGTCTGTAAACAACTCGCTGGTTTGCTGGGGTATACTGCAGCACGGCACAGAAGAACAAAAAAGCAAGTACCTCCCCAAACTCACAACCGGCGAATGGATCGGCTCTTTTTGCCTCTCCGAACCGGAAGCCGGCTCCGACGCCACCAGCCAGCGCACCACGGCCGTGGATATGGGCGATTATTACCTGCTCAACGGCACCAAAAACTGGATCACCAACGGCTCCACCTCCAAACTGCACCTCGTGATGGCTCAAACCCATGCGGAAAAGGGGCACCGGGGCATCAACTGCCTTATTGTAGAGGCCGGCTGGCCGGGCGTGACCATCGGCGCCAAGGAAGACAAACTCGGCATCCGCTCCTCGGATACCACGTCGATCATGTACAACGACGTGAAAGTGCCGAAGGAAAACCGCATCGGTGAAGACGGATTCGGTTTCAAATTCGCCATGCAAACGCTGTCCGGAGGGCGCATCGGCATTGCCTCACAGGCACTCGGTATCGCTGCCGGCGCCTACGAACTGTCCGTGGCCTATTCCAAGGAACGCAGCGCTTTCGGCAAACCGATCAACCAGCACCAGGCCATCGCTTTCAAGATCGCCGATATGGCCACGGAAATCGAAGCGGCTCGCCTGCTCGTGTACCGCGCCGCTATCATGAAGGACCACGGAATGGATTACGCCCAAGCCGCAGCAATGGCCAAACTCTATGCCTCGGAAGTAGCTATGCGCCACACCGTGGAAGCCGTGCAGATACACGGCGGCTACGGTTTCGTGAAAGAATATCACGTGGAACGCCTCATGCGCGACGCGAAAATCACGCAGATATATGAAGGCACTTCGGAAGTGCAGCGCATCGTGATCTCGCGGAATGTGCTGAACGGGGAGTTGTATGTGCCGGCCCTCGTTGGCAATGTAGGCGTCGTATGATGCTGCATCAGGGTCATTTATTACAGGTTTGGCCTTTTCCCTGAATCCCGCGCAAAAGGAAATACTCTGCATCTGCAAAACATTAGGGGCCGGAATTTTTCAACCTGCCAATGAAATCACGGGTTGAAAAATTCCGGCCCCTCGTGTGAAACTTCCTTTCGGAACGGATTAACTCACAGGAAAATATCGAACCCGAGTCCAAATCCCATTACGGAGTCGAATTCCTTGATGCTGACGCCACTCTCTTTACTTTCGGAGAACCCGCCCGTGAAATCGACGAATAGGTCCAGCGAAACTTTACTGTTGATAAAAATGGCGGCGCCTGCTTTAGCGCCGACGATGGTATTGCTGTTGCTGTCGTTATTATCCGTTTTGTTGATACCGATTCCCGCCCGGGCCTCTCCGAAATACTGTATTTTCTGCC
>JAKOXM010000072.1 GCA_029781095.1 Bacteroidota bacterium | reverse complement strand
TTGTCAAGTGCGCTGATATACTTTCGCGCATAATACTCCAGATCGGGCACGACGCACCTGAAAATGCCGCCTGTTTTCAGTATTTTATATGAATTTCTCAGGGCAATCCGGAAGTCATGCAGCGATAGATGTTCCAAAACATGCGAACAGTATAAACCCGTGCAGGAATCGTTCTTCAATGGAAGCCCTTTTATTATGTCGCCATACCGGACATTCTGAGGGAATACGGTATTCAACCGGCTTTTTAGTAATGCCCCTATAAAAGGTGTTTTCTGTATCCTTAGGGTAGGTGAAACGTCAAAATTGATCCATTGCTTGGGGGCCGAAAGACCGCAGCCATATTGCACATAAATTTTATCCATAATCGATGGTTTAAGAGTAGTTTGTTTCTATTCTGTCAGATAACGAATGTGTCGTGTAAAACTAAATGAAATACATTTGATCATCCCAGACCCCGCCCGCCCGTCAATATCCCGAAAACTGAGGGAACCAGCGCTTTTAATGCTGTTCCGGCCAGCGTGCAGGCTCCGATGACGGCGAGGCTGCTGCCGATATAGACCCACCAAAGCACCGGTTCGCTTTCGCCAAAATGCAGCAGCAAACCGTTGGAAACTATATGCAGCAATGGCGCGTGCATCCCGTAAATGATAAAACTGAACGCACTCAAACGCAACCATGTGGCCGAAGGCAGCCGGCCGCGCCGGAGCCGGTCGTAACCAAACCAGACCACCAAAACGCCCGGAATTTGAGACACCCGGTACATGATGAGTTCCAGGGCGGGCCTGACGACGTCATATGGCCCGAAAGCGAGTGCTGTTTTCAACAGCAGGAGCATCAGCCATCCCGCCGCAACCCATTCGAGCCGGAACCATGCAGGCGGGTTTTCCAGATTTATTTGTCGTTGATGCAGCCATAAACCCAGCGAAAAAAACAAAAGTCCTTCGCCTTCAATGAAATGGAGCCAGAAGCCGGTCAGCCAAAGTATGCCGAAGATACCCAGTATCACAGGCGCATTTCTGGCCAGGGCCTTCAATAACAAAGGCGAGAGGAGGCAATATACCAGCAGGCACCGAATAAACCACAATTGAAACGGAAGCGGCAACAAAAGCCACCTGAGCAACAATTGCCCCGCTGTGTAATCAGCGATTCTGGTATCTGAAAACGGACCCAGATCTGCCTTCAGCGTGACCTGCCATAAAAACTCGTTGTGTTGCACCGCCCGGTACAGCAATAGCCCGAGCATACTCCAAAGCAGGTATGGCACCAGCAAGGATAGCAGCCGCTTGCGTACAAGGACCGCGTAGGGGCGCGGCTGAACGGGGTAGTTCAGGTATCCGGAAATCAGGAAAAACATGGGAATGGCCCAGCGAGCCATGCCATTGGAGATCAAAAGTTGTACGTACCGGTTGGCGCTGATGCCATCCGTAACCATGGTTGATGGCTCCAGGTACCGGACGGAATGGTTGTAGGCATGTATAAACACGACCATACACATCGCCAGAAGCGATACTATTTTGATTTTCTGACTAATATAAATGGTCATTGTTTTGTTTGGGAAATATACGGGCGGACAGTTTCCGGGAGCAACGGATCGGATATATAAAGATAAGCGGTTCAAATATAGTGGTTATCAAAATTGAATACGCCTGTTTTCGCGCTTTGCCCGCTGCTGGCAAACAAACGATCTTACGGTTGTTTGCCGGCGGGGAGATTCTAATTTTGCCGTTGCCGGACCAATGGCGCCACCAATCATGAAAAGAACCTTACTCCTGTCCCTGTCCGTACCCTCGGTCGTAGTCGCTTTCGCGGTTTTCCCTCTTGAAGATCAAAAAGTGCCGTTTCATACGGAAGCCGAATTGGCATATTTCCAGAAGCACCTCCCCGCTGCTGGCACTGCCGCTCTGCAGCCCGGACATTTTGACATTTTTCTGCCGATCGACTCAAATATCCTGTTCCCCACGGCCAAACTTTGCGGCGGCTGCCACGGCCGCGATCCCAACGAGCATGCTTTGGTCACTACAGATGGCAAAGATGTAAATATCTACGACGACTGGCGTTCCACCATGATGGCCAACAGCGCCCGCGACCCCTTCTGGCGTGCCAAAGTAACGCATGAAATACTTGTAAACCCGGCACACAGCATCGGTTTGCAGGACAAATGCACTTCCTGCCATGCTCCGGCAGGCCATTACCAGTCGAAATTACACGATCATGATCCGTACTACCTGTTGTCGGATGTGTATTCGGATACCCTGGGGCTCGACGGCGTGACTTGCCAGATTTGCCATGCGCAGTCGCCGCAAAAACTCGGCGACCTGCATTCGGGCGACCTGAATTTTGATACCAATTATATACGGGTAGCCTACGGGCCCTACGAAATGTTTTTTGCGCCGCCCATGCACCAGTTCGTCGGAATCACGCCGGTTTATGGCGAGCACATGCAGGACGCCGGGCTCTGCGCCGGGTGCCACACGCTCATTACGTCTACGGTAGACGATGCAGGGCAATACACCGGCAATACCTTCGTCGAACAGGCCACGTACCATGAATGGCTCAACAGCCGCTACGACGACAAGCACGATAACATTACGTGTCAGGGGTGTCATATGCCGCAACTTCAGGACGAGATCATTATTTCCGGCAATTATCAGTTTCTGACGCCGAAATCTCCTTTCGGATTGCATGAACTGGCCGGCGCCAATGTTTCCATGCTGAAGTTGCTGAAAGAAAACCGCGATGCACTCGGCATCACGGCCACGCCGGAACAATTTGACAGCACCATCGCGGCTACGCTTCGGATGCTTCAGAAAAAAACGATTGCCATAACACTTGAAACGGGCGTTTTGCACGGCGATTCCGCCGGGATAAACGTAAAACTGACCAACAAGGCGGGCCACAAATTCCCTTCCGGCTATCCCTCCCGGCGGGCCTGGATAGAATTTGTCGTAAAAGACTGGAACGGCAATGAAATGTTCCACTCCGGGGCCATGAATCCCGACTTCAGTTTGCAGAATGAGGACGTGAACTTCGAGCCGCACTACAACCAAATCAACGACCCCGGACAGGTACAGATATACGAACTCGTGCCTGGCGACGTGAACGGCGCCTTCACCAACGTGCTGGAGCGCGGGCATCTGGGGCTGAAAGACAACCGCCTTGTGCCCCAGGGCTTTTCAATGAGCGACCCGGCGTACGACACGACCCGGATAATCGGTGCTGCGCTCAATGACCCCGATTTTGATCTGGCCGGAGGTTCGGACATCGTGCATTACAGATTCCCGACAAACGGCTATACAGGTATGCTCACCGTGACCGCACGGGTATGGTACCAAAGTCTGCCTCCGAAATGGATGGCGCCCATGTTTGCGTATTCGTCGCCCGAAATAGATTCGTTTAAAATGATGTTCAATGCAGCCGACCGATCGCCGGTTCTGGTTGCTGAACAGGTGCTCGATTCGGTTTTTGTCTCGCCGGTTGAAGTGAAAAATATTGATAACAAACCTTTTGCGAAGATTTTCCCGACCCTAAGCCGCGACGGAAAAGTGCTCATAAACACCGCTCACGGCGTGTATGTGCAAAGGGTGCAGGTGTGGTCTGCTTCCGGGATACTTGTGCTGGATAGCCCCGCCTGCGCGCAGATACAGTTGCCGGAAAAACGGGGAACCTACCTCGTTTGCGTCATAACAAACCGGGGAAGGGTTGTGGAGAAGGTGGTCAGGGAATAATGCGCGCTTCGGTTATATCGTCATAAACGCGCCCGGTTCTTGACTCTTGATTGAGGTTGACGAACGATATCAGGCCTTATCCAGCGTAAACCCGAAGGTGCTCCCCTGATTCTGGGTACTTCGGACGTTGATCGTCTGTTTGTGTGCCTCGATGATGTGTTTGACGATGGACAGGCCCAGGCCGGTGCCGCCCGCTTCGCGGGAGCGGTGCTTGTCGGCGCGATAGAAGCGGTCGAAAACGTGTTTCATGTGTTCCGGATCGATTCCGATCCCGTTGTCGCTCACTTCCACAAGGATATAGTTTTCCATGTCGTAAAAACTGACTTTGGAAACGCCGCCTTCCCGGCCGTATTTAATGGAATTGTGGAGAAGGTTCATCATCACCTGCCGGATGCTTTCCTTGTCCGCCCTGACGCGGAAACGCTGGTTGGCGCCTTCCTTGAAAGTGAGTTTGATGTTGCGCTCATGGGCGCGCATTTCGAGGTCGGAAAAAACGTCTTCCGTCAGGTCGTGCATATCGAATTCGCGCAAATCGAGCACCATCTGCCCCGATTCCAGTTTGTTGATCGTCTCCAGATCTTCTACAATGGCCTGGAGGCGGTCCACGTTTTTAGCCGCGCGCTGCAGGTATTTTGTGTTGACCTCCTGGTCGTGGAGCGCGCCGTCCAGCAGGGTATGTATAAAGCCCTGAATATTGAAAATAGGCGTTTTTAGTTCATGCGACACATCGCCGATAAAGCGACGGCGGTATGTTGCAAGACGTTCCAGTTCCTCGATGTCGCGGTCGTGCTGTTCGGCCCATTCATCCACTTCCTGTTCCACGTCCTTTAGGATTTTCTGGGTCATATCCATTTTGCCCGCCTTGAAATCAGTGGGGAGTTTGTGCCGATGTATGATCTTGTAGATCAGTTTAATGCGACGAAAAATGTAGTATCTGACAAGATAATAGTTGGCGAGGAACGAAACGGCGAATACACCGACGACCAACAAGCCGATACTGCTCCAGGAAATGATGAACAGGCCGGTAATTTTGCAAAGGAGGGCCAGCATGGCCATCAAAACTGCGGAAATCGCAGCGATATAAAAAGAGAGTTGCTGGGGCGTCTGGTTTTTAAACATCAAAATTCGAATTTGTAACCGATGCCTTTGATCGTTTTGATATAGTCTTCACCGAGGCGCTCGCGGAGTTTCCTGATGTGCACGTCGATCGTCCGGTTGCCTACGATAACGTCGCTGCCCCAAATCTTGTCGAAAATTTCCTCGCGGGTGAACACACGGCCGGGTTTGGAGGCCAGCAGCCAGAGTATTTCGAATTCTTTTCGCGGCAGTTCGATTCCCAGTTCGCCCCTGAAAACCAGGACTTTTTGCTTGTCGATTACGAGGTCGTGCACTTCGATCGCTTCGCGGTCGTCGTCGGCCTGCCTTGATGCGCGCCGGATCAGGGCATTGATCCGGCTGATCAGAACGCGCGGCTTGATGGGTTTGGTGATGTAATCGTCGCCGCCGACGTCGAGCGCTGTGATCTGGGAAAAGTCTTCGTCGCGGGCCGTGAGAAAGGCCACCGGAATCATGGCGAATTCTTTACGGCTGCGCAAAATGCGGCAAGTTTCAACTCCGTCGAGTTCCGGCATCATGATGTCCAGGATGATCAGATCCGGCTTTTCCTGTTCTGTTACTTCAATAGCCTGCCTGCCATCATTGGCAGTCACCACGAGATATCCTTCCTTTTTAAGGTTGTATTGCAGGAATTCGAGGATATCCGGCTCGTCGTCCACAATGAGTATTTTTTTTGCAGGCGCATTGTCCTTCATAACGTTTTGATTTTTCGCAAAGGTAGAAGTAGCGAAAACGCAGCAGATTGTATCCGGTTTTAAGTCTGCGTTAAGTTTCCGGGAATTTTTTCACCATCCGCACACCAGTTTGCGCACTGCTTCGAACCATGTGATCCCCAGAATTTCCTTTACCCGGTTAAAGTCCTTGCAGGCATCTTCTTTGTGGTCTGTGTTGAGCAGCGCGGTGCCACGGTAATACAGCCATTCCGTATTGTCGGGCTGGAGAGCAAGCGCCTCGGTCCATTTCCGGATCGCCTCGTCCGGTTTTTCCTGTTCGAAGAAGGTGGCGCCCTCATTGGCCAGTATGGTCGCTTTATCGAATTGTGCGTTGGCAGCAGCGCAACCCTTCCTGTCCGATTTGAACAGGACCCGAAAGGGTAGTGTCGTCGTCACAGATTCCCCCTGATATTGTGCCGGTGTCCAGTAACCTTCCGTACGGTTGACGAGCCGGAGGGCCTGAAACTGAAATTCGGAACCCAGGTTGCTGAAATCCAGTTGGTTTTCGACTTGCACGGAGCCATCGTTCCAGATAATCAGGGACATTTCAATTACGCCGGTTTTACAACTGTCGGCAAAATCCGGCGGATATTGCAACTGATTCAGGGCAAAACTGACCAGGGAGTCCATTCCACCCCTGAATCCCGGAGCGGTGTCATAAGAAGTATAGATGCTGTCACCCTGTTCGTCGACATAGTAGGGCAGTGCTTCCTGGAGTTTGAAACGAAGGGGCATCGACTGGCGCATGCGCACGACTTTGCCCTCGCGTTTTGCGGGCTGCCAGCGCAGGCCGACTTCTTCAAGTGCCTGCAAAACGCGCAACGCTTCGGCGCCGCAGCCGTCGCCGATGTCTTTCAGAATTTGGTAATTGCTCATTTTACCTTCCGGCTCCACCACAAAAGTAACCACTACGGTGCCCTCTTTGTTGTTTTTGCGCGCTTCTTCCGGGTAACGGATGTTTTGGCTGAGAATGGTCAGCAATTGAATCTCGGCACAACGCCGAACGCTGTCTTCCGTCCAGCCCGTATGCAGTTCGGGCCTGCAACTTTTCAGAAGCGGGTACGGCATTTGCTCTGCCACGTTATAAATAGTCGTATCGGAATCGGTAGCCTGTCCGTTCAGGCCGGTGACTGTCAGGAAAAATAACAATCCGAAAAGGGAAGTCTTCATAGTTCGCGAAAAAATTAGCCGCGAAGGTACGGGGAGATTTTGTGCATACGAGCATGTCGGGGATTTTCTGCCGGGAGCAAAAAATCCCCGACATGCTCGAAAACAAAAAAGGCTCCGTCACATTTGACAGAACCTTTTGATAATTATATTCCCATGAACATTTTCAATATTGGGGCGGCCTTTCGGAGTGGGTGACCTGTTATCGGGGTTGAAACGGCGTCTGTTCAACGATTGGTCTCGATGCTTACGGAGCCGTTTTTAATTTTGATAGTAACAGGTTTAGACATAGGCTGCTGCAAAAGTTTGATTGTGTTAGTAAATCAAAGTTTGATGGTACAAAGGTGAAGCGCAAAGAAAGTTAAACCAATGACAATTTTTGTGTGTTGTGAAGATTAGATGCCTGATTTTATTTTACAAGTATTTGATTTTAAATTAAATAAACAGGTTAAAATGGTTTTTTTGTGAAAATAAATTAACAGGTAAAGATAAGCGATAGCATGTGTTATCGCATCTGGGCGACACTTTTGGGAAAAAATTCCGGCCTTCCATCCGGGAGAAAAGCTGCAAACTTGCTGACATTGTGCCACATTTTTTTGCCGGGGTGGTTGCCTCTAATGGAATAGTGGCTTACTTTTACCCCACGAAACGACAATTATATCCCCCCTGCCATACATAATCCGCGTTCTCATGGCACCCTTCCCATTATAATCCCATGTGCATTTCCATTTTGGATCAGGCCGGCCGTCAGGGCCGGCCGTTTTTTTTCCGGCAGCCTACTGATTTTTTGTTTTTTTGCCTGCATCGACGATTTCCTGTAAGTTTGCTGTTTCAAGCCCTTGCCGTTGAGCCATAACCAGCATTTACGAAGCAAACACACTTGAACGTCCATGAAAAATTTGCTAATCATCGGAGCGGGTCGCTCCGCAACGGCTCTTATTAACTACATTCTCGAACAGGCCAGGCAGCATGACTTTTTCATTACTGTTGCCGATGCCGATATTTCCCTTGCCCAACAGAAAATTGGCGGACACCCAAAGGGCAGGGCCATCTGGCTGGATGCATCCAAGCCAAATGACCGGCGCGATGTCATCAGCCGCCACGACGTCGTGGTGTCGCTTCTGCCGCCGCAAATGCACCTCGAAGTAGCACAGGATTGCATTTCACTCGGCAAGCACATGGTGACAGCCAGCTACGTATCAAAACAGGTATTCCGGCTTGGTGACGAGGCGCGACAACGGGCATTGGTATTTATGAATGAATTGGGACTCGATCCCGGCATCGACCACATGAGCGCTATGCAGCGCATCCATAAAATACGGGCTGAAGGCGGCAAAATCACCGCGTTTTATTCCTATACTGGAGGGCTGGTGGCTCCGGAAAGCGACGACAATCCCTGGCATTACAAGTTTTCATGGAACCCCCGCAACGTCGTACTGGCAGGGCAGGGTACCGCACAATTCCTGGAAGACAGCAAACTGAAATACATCCCTTATCGCCGCTTGTTCCGTCAATACCGGCTGATAGATATTCCGGGCATGGGCAAATGGGAGGTGTACGCCAACCGCGATTCGTTGCTGTACCGGGAAGCTTACGGTTTGCGCGATATTCGCACCTTGTTCCGGGGTACCATCCGCCACCAGGGCTTTTGCGATGCCTGGAACGCGCTTGTCCGCATAGGACTAACCGACGCTACTTTCCCGATCGTCGATTCCGACCAGCTTACCTACCACGACCTGATGGAAGCCTTCCTCGGCATCAGCCAGCATACCGGGTCTGTAAAAGATCGCATTGCCAAATTGATCGAGGTGGATCCGGAAGGCGAAGTCATGCAAAAACTGGAATGGCTTGGCCTGTTCAGCAAACGGCGAATCAAGGTCAACAATGCCACACCCTCCCTTATTCTGGAAAACCTGCTGCTCGAAAAATGGTCGTTGCAACCGAACGACAAGGATATGGTCATCATGCAGCACGTATTTGAATACGAGCAGAACAGGCGCAAGCGCAAACTGACGTCAACTCTTGTTATAAAAGGTCAAAACAGCGCAGACACGGCCATGTCAAAACTGGTGGGACTACCTCTCGGAATTTTTGTCAAACTGCTGATGCTCGGCAAGATATCGACTACAGGGGTCAGCATTCCGACGATGCCGGAAGTGTACGAGCCGATTATGAAGGAACTGGAAGAATACGGGGTGAAATTTGCCGAAAGAGAAGAATAAGCACCTGTTTTCAGAAGGATTCGAGCATCCCGATCAGGGTTTGGTTCAGGTTGTCGATTGCCAGGGGGAGGTCCCATGCCTCCCGGTTGCGCGGCTCTACAAAGTTGGAAATGCTTCTTATCTCCAGAAACGGAATCCCGGCGTTCAGGCATGCATAAAAAAAAGCGGCGCCTTCCATGGTTTCCACCTGTGCCCCGGGGTATTTCATCCGTATGGCTGCGATGGAGGAGGCAGCGCCATGCACTTTGTTGACAGTCAGGCCCCGGGCGGCGGGCAAAAAAGCAAATTGTTCGTGTGCGGGGTTTAGAAGCACATCTTTCGCCCACGCTGCCTCGCCGGCTTCCGCCAGGCCAAGTTCGAACAGGTCCGTAAACCTGCCGTCGGCTTCCTCGATTCCAAGGTCGCCAAACTGTTCGGCCGTAACATTACATACATCACCGATCCGGAAAGAGGAATCGAACGCGCCGGCAATTCCGGCATTCAGCGCCAGATCGGGTCGGTTTTGAGCCAAAAACAGGCCGAGCCGCCATCCTGTAGCCATCATCCCGACCCCGGTAATCAGCGGAAAAACCTCCAGGTTTTCCTTTTTGAAAACGCCGTTTTCGGGTTGCGGGAAAGATTTTTCGAGCCAACGCAGTGCCGGCGCTATTTCGAAAGGCGTTGCCGCGGTAAGCAAAATTTGCATGGGCTTATTTTTCGGTGAAGGTAATCCATTGGCGGGCATTTGAGGTTGTTCGGATTATCCGCAACGAGATTGAACGGTATCTTTTCAGGCCATAAATGATCATTCCTTTTTGATATTCAAAAATGATTTGACAGGTTTCAGAACCTGCTCCTTTTGCACCCGGCAATAACCCCGACAACTTCTTACCTTTCTGCCGGAAAATCAATGTATATGAGAAAAGAATGGTTTGTCGAGTGGTTCGATTCCCCGTATTACCATATGCTGTACAAAAGCCACGATGAATACGAGGCCAAAAAAGCGCTTGACAACCTGCTTCACGCCCTGAACCTGCATCCGGGTGCGCGTATTCTGGATCTCGCCTGCGGCAAGGGGCGGCACTCGCGCTACCTGGCGGAGAAGGGATTCGACGTTACCGGACTGGATATTTCCACATCGAGTATTTCTTTTGCGAGGCAATACGAACACGCACGCCTGGCGTTTTACCAGCATGATATGCGGTTCCCGTTCCGGGCCAATTA
>JAKOXM010000046.1 GCA_029781095.1 Bacteroidota bacterium | reverse complement strand
CATGGAGTTATTCGAACGGGCAGAATTTTTAGCCATGCTTCACACAGCATTGGAAAGTATCTCGGACGGCGAAGGGCATTGCGTGTTTGTATGCGGAGAAGCGGGCATGGGCAAAACTTCCCTGGTAAAGACTTTCTGCAAGGAAGTAAAAGATGATTGCAAGGTATTTCTGGGCGCCTGCGACGCCTTGTTTACCCCGCGGCCGCTTGCTCCGCTGTATGACATCATGTGGCAGATCAACAACAACCCACTGCCCAACAGTCATTCCATTGAAGAGCGATCGGGTCTGTTTGCGAACTTTTTCCGGGAGGTAAGCCAGGTACGGGGAAAAACTGTTATCGTATTTGAAGACATCCATTGGGCGGATGAAGCCACCCTCGATTTTATTAAATTTTTGACAAGACGCATCACCCAGTTGCGCTGTCTGTTTATCCTTACCTACCGCGACAATGAGATAGACGCCCGGCATCCTTTGCGCAATGTATTGGGACAGCTAATTCCCGGTTCATTCACGAAAATGAGTCTGCCGCCGTTGTCAAAACAGGCAGTGGAAAAACTGGCCGCTGAAAGAGGATACGAGGGAGAGGATATTTACGCTATTTCGGGAGGCAATCCCTTTTATGTCAATGAATTGCTGGCGGCGTATAACGTGGAAATACCCGATAGCATACGCGACTCAATTCTGTTTGCTTATAATCGTTGCGATGAAAAATCAAAAACGGTATGGGATATTCTTGCTGTTATGCCTGCCGCCTTTGAACTGGATTATATAGAAAAAGTGGCTCCGGCATATGCAGATGAAGTCGCGCTTTGCCTTGATTACAAGATATTGGTCATAGAAAACAATCGCATTTCCTTTAAACATGAGATATTCAGAAAAACGATTGAATCGCTGATCAGCCCTTTCAAAAAAATAAAACTCCACAAAAAAATCCTGGAGTTGTTTCTGTCGCATTTTGAAGAGAACGGGGAGATAGAACGCATCGTTCACCACGCCAAAAATGCCAATGATTATGACCTGGTCGTCCGGTACGCCCCGGTGGCCGCAACCAGGGCTGCATCGGTAGGGGCTCACGCCGAAGCGGCCCGGCTATATCACTCTGCCATAGAGTGTTACCAGGGTCAGGATACGGATACGCTTATCCGATTTTATGAGTCGTATGCCTATGAATGTTACCTCACCTATCAGATCAGGGAAGCGATCATCTATACCGGAAAATCGCTGAATTTGTGGAAGGAGAAAAAGAATATCGAGATGATCGGGAACTGCCTCAGGTTTTTATCCAGGCTCTGGTGGTATGACGGCAACAGAAAGCAGGCTGAAATCTTTAGTGTGCAGGCGATCGAATCTTTTGAAAACCAGCCTGTATCGAAAGCGAAGGCGATGGCATACAGCAATATGTCGCAATTGAAAATGCTGTCCGAGCAGCCGGCAGAATGCATTTCGTTTGGCGAAAAAGCCATCGCAATGGCGAAGGAACTGGCCGATGACGAAATACTTTCGCATGCATTAAACAATGTCGGCAACGTAAAATTCACCACCCCGTCTTCCGAAAAAGAAGGTCTTGAACTCCTGGAACAAAGCCTTGATATTGCACTGAAAAACTCCTACCACGAGCATGCAGCACGGGCCTATACCAATCTTTCCTACAGCGCTTTTGTGATAAAGGATTATGAAATGGCGGAAAAATACACCGACGCCGGCCTCCGGTATTGCGAAGAACGGGATATGGATACCTGGAACATTTATATACAGTCCAGTAACGCCAGGATCAAACTTGAAACAGGTAATTGGGACGAGGCTTTGCGTATTGCAGAGCATATTATTGGGAATGAAAATCAGTCGCCGATCATTAAGATCACATCGCTTATCGTGGCGGCAACCGTACAAATGAGAAGGGGCGATAACAATGTATTTTATCTCCTGGACGAGGCAAGGGAAAAAGCGTTTGAAACGATGGAACTGCTCCGGATTATCCCGGCATTGGTGGCCTTGCTGGAATATGAATGGATCACGGGAAAGCAATACATCAAAGAGAATGAACTTGAACAAGCCCTGCGTATGATCCAGAACATGGGCAATATCTATGAAAACAGCCAGTTTGTTTTCTGGATTTGGAAGGCCAGAAAACAAAGAGTCGCACTTAGGGAAATATTTGAAGGTTATGACATAAACAGCACTGCAGGCGTTGCAAAAGCGGCGGCGTTCTGGCAGAAATCGGGTTGTGCATACGAGCAGGCGCTGTTGTTATTTGAAGGAAACGAGGAGGAAAAACGAACAGCGATAGCCATCATGCAAAATCTCGGGGCCGTTGCCACGCACGAAAAAATGAAAATGGAAATGCGGGCATCCGGCATTAAAAGCATTCCCCGCGGCATGCGAAAAAGCACACGATCAAACACGGCGCTTTTGACGGAGCGGGAACTGGACGTGCTTCAATTGCTGAAAGAAAACCTGCAAAACAAGGAAATTGCCTCGCGGTTATTTATTTCTGCGAAAACGGTAGACAACCATATTTCATCCATACTCTTCAAACTGGATGTAAACTCGCGTATCAAGGCCGTTACGGAAGCCATGCGCCTTGAAATAATAAAATAACGGGCATTTCGGATCTGTTTGCGTTTGTTTCCCGCAGATTTCGCAGATCACGCAGATTTATTTCCCACAAATTCAATATTTGCGTGGTCTGCGAAATGCGCGGGAAAGAAAACCACGCCCTGCGCATAAAATAGGGAATCTTTCATCATAAAACAGGGAATCCTCCTCTGATCTGTAATGGATACTGCCTGCAATTTTGCAAGCATTGCTAATTCATTAAAATTACAATTATGAAAAAATTTGTTGTTGAAAGAAACCTCCCCGGCGCAGGAAACCTTTCTGTGGAAGAGTTGCAAAACATTACCCAAACTTCCTGCGGTGCGATTCAAGTCATGGGCAAACCCTATCACTGGATCGAGTCATTTGTCACAGATGACAAGATCTACTGCATCCACGTTGCAGAATCCGAAGAAGTGGTACGGGAACACGCAAAACTCGGGAAGTTCCCGATTAATACCGTTTCCGAAGTAAAGGCAATCATGGACCCCACAACGGGCAGGCCCTAGTAAAAATCGCGGATGCCTGTTCCTGTAGCAGGCATCCGCCATCCGAATTGCCGCCAGAACGCCTGGTAACTGTTTTGAAAGCAACTGACGTGGACAAGCCGGATAAACAGAACGCAATTTTCCCGGGAGGGAAAAGTCGTACAGAAGCAAAAGGCATCTGAACAAGAATACAATAACCTTAAATAAAAAGAACCAAAAGCGGTTGCAACACGATTATGCGGGATTTAGCGGCTGATTTGCAGCACAGCAGCAGATATTCAGGTTGCCGTTTATCCTTCCGTACCAAACTTTTTACCTTGCCCGCATGTCGCATTCCAACATTTACCATACCGTGCCCGAAGCCGAATTCTATACTCCCGAGCGATGCTATATCACGGAAATATTCAACCGGCAACCCAATCCGGAGAGCTCCATTGCGCAGGCAAGGGTAGCAGCGGGCGTCGCCACGGTCAATCACTTGCTGCGCGACACGGCGGAGTGGTATTACATTCTGCGGGGTCATGGAGAAATGTTCCTCAACGGTACTTCGGCAGGGCAGGTCTCGCCCGGAACGGTCGTACATATCCCGCCGAATACACCGCAATACATCCGCAATGCAGGCCAGGACGACCTGGTGTTTTTATGCATTTGTGCGCCCCGGTTTCGGGCAGAGATGTATGAGGAGATTGGATGATTCCGCGGCATTGGCCCGAAGAGAAAATTTGTACCTGATACGAATGCCGACCGGACAGACATGACCCATCCCGAATAATGATAAAACCCGGAATCGCCGGAAATCCGGAATGAGTCATGTTATTCTTGCCGGACATCTATTGCGCCGCAGTCATCAGTTTGGACTGCCGGAAAACACCGTTTTCGTTGACAACTTCCAACTGGTAGGCATAGGTAGATGCCGGAACACCTAATTCCTTCATATTCAGCGTGATCGCCTGATCTCCGCTTCCTAACCCTTTCCTGACGACTTCCGCCACCTGTTTGCCGCTGAGGTCGAACAACTGGATTTTGACGTCCGAGGCATTTGTCAGGTTGAACGGTACGGTTGTTTCGCCGGAATACGGATTCGGATAATTCTGTTTCAGTTTGAATTGTCCGCCCGTTTCAGGTTCCAGTTCAGCCA
>JAKOXM010000042.1 GCA_029781095.1 Bacteroidota bacterium | reverse complement strand
AAAAACTATATCAAGTTTATCCAGATGAATATACAGGGTCTTCAAGGCCAAGGCAATTATTTAAATGCCAATACATATACCTTTATTCATAAAGGATTCGAGAATTACTCACTTGGTTGGTTTAACGTTTATGAAAACGGGAAAGAACTTTCCTCTCATTCCGGAACAGCAGGAACATATTATACCATTGTGCAAATCGACAGACAGAAAAGCATAGCTTATATTATTTTTACTAATTCTTTTAATAATGAAACACAACAAGGGGTAAGGCTATTGATGAGAAAACTTAAAGAAAATTACGGCAGATAACATTTTGTATAAGTAATGGCAAGGTTTGTAGACTGCTCAAGCTGCGTAGCGGTGTGCGCATGACGAAAACGGCCAGGAAGAAAACGAATGGGGCGACGATAAAGGCAGGCATAATTTCATTCTCCGGCTGCCTTGCGATCTCGTTGAGCGCTCTGCTCACGTTCGTGCTTTTTTGGTAGCGATCATGAAAGAGCGGTTTGGCGAAGTAGCCTGAAACGCGGGCGCATCTCGTTTTTTGCACCACCCTTTGCACCACCTCCTAAAATTTCCCATGTAAAATATTGACAAACAAATGCTTGCTGGTCGGGATGCACGTCACGCCACCGCCCTCCTTTCTAACTATTTGGTAATCAAATAGTTGGATTTTTTATATAAAATATCAGCCCTTGATTTTTGCAAGGATCACCGGCATGCTGAAAACCTCGCTCCAAACACGTATCTTTGCGCCCGTTTTCAAAAACACATATCCATCTCGATGCTCTCAGTTAACAATGTAGCCTTGCAATTCGGCAAGCGGGTTCTTTTTGATGAAGTCAATCTTAAATTTGTAAAAGGCAATTGTTACGGTGTGATCGGCGCCAACGGCGCCGGCAAATCCACTTTCCTGAAAATTCTGTCCGGCGAAATCGACAGCACACGCGGTTCCATCGAGATAACGCCCGGTGAGCGTATGGCCATTCTCAGCCAAAACCACTTCGCTTTCGATGAATTTCCGGTACTGGATACCGTCATCATGGGCCACCGGCATCTCTACGATATCATGAAGGAGAAAAATGCCATTTACGACAACCCCGACGCGACGGAAGCGGATTCGATACGCGCAGCCGAACTCGAAGGGGACTTCGGCGAAATGAACGGCTGGATGGCGGAAACCGATGCGGCGGAGTTGCTCAGCAACCTGGGCGTCTCCGAATCCCTGCACGGCAAACTGGTGAAAGACCTCGACGGTTCGGATCGCGTGAAAGTATTGCTGGCACAAGCCTTGTTCGGCGCGCCGGATATCCTGCTCATGGACGAACCGACCAACGACCTGGATGCCGAGACCTCGGACTGGCTCTGCAATTTTCTGGCGGACTACCAAAACATCGTCATCGTGGTTTCGCACGACCGGCACTTCCTCGATATGGTATGCACCCACGTAGTGGATGTGGATTTCGGCAAAATCCGGATGTTCACCGGCAACTACACTTTCTGGTATGAAAGCAGCCAGCTCCTGGCTCGCCAAATGGCCGACAAGAACAAAAAAGTGGAGATAAAACGCCAGGAAATGATGGATTTTATCGCCCGATTCTCGGCCAATGCCTCAAAATCGAGACAGGCAACCAGTCGTAAAAAGGCTCTGGAAAAACTGAACCTCGAAGAATTAAGGGTCTCCAACCGCCGCTATCCATACATTGCCTTCAAACCCGAGCGAGAGCCGGGCGATGTCATTCTGGACGTCGAAAACCTGTCCAAACGAAACAGCAGCGGCGAATACCTTTTCAAAAACCTCTATCTCCGGTTCAACAAAGGGGAAAAAATCGCGGTGCTCAGCCGCAATGCGCTGGCGGTGACCGCCCTGCTCGATATCCTCTCCGGAGACGATACCGACTTTGAAGGCCGGGTCCAGTACGGCCAGACGATCTCCCGGCAATACCTGCCCAACGACAACAGCGCATTCTTCTCGGGCGATCAGGATATGACCCTGATGGACTGGCTCCGGCAGTACTCCAAAGATAAAGACGAGGGCTTTATCCGGGGTTTCCTCGGGCGGATGCTGTTCGCCGGCGAAGAGGTATTCAAACGCTCGGGGGTTTTATCAGGTGGCGAAAAAGTACGCTGCATGATGGCCAAAATCATGCTTGCCAACCCCAACTTTCTGATCCTGGACGAACCGACCAACCACCTCGATCTGGAGTCCATCACCGCCCTGAACAACGGCATGCAGGATTTCACAGGGAATATCATTTTCACCTCGCACGACTACCAGATCCTTGATTCTGTGGCCAACCGCATCATCGAAATCACGCCGAACGGCCTGATCGACCAGCACATGACGTACGGAGAATATCTGCACAGTGAAAAGGTGCGCGATATGAAAGCCCGAATGTACGGAGAGGCTGTAATGGCCTGATGATGTTCAA
>JAKOXM010000021.1 GCA_029781095.1 Bacteroidota bacterium | reverse complement strand
GCATCAAAAAGGGCAACTACGTGCAGGGCACCGTACTCATGGTGCTGCGCAAGCAACTCGCCGGGGAAGTGGGCTTTCTCACCGACATCCAGGTAGACATCGAGCAGGGCGTAAAGGAACAGATCGATTTCATGCGTACTCTCGACAAAGGCGAAGATCCCAACTTCGGCGATGCCGACTACCAACTCGCCGCCTACGCCGCCGCCCTGCGCGAACTCACCAAGTACCAGCGCATCGGAGAAATAGACGTGGAGCACGAACTCGCCCGGGAGCGCAAGCCGGGTGAGGTGAGTGAAGTGGAAAAAATCATCGAGTCCGCCGTGCGCGTCGCCATGGACTACCTCGTGCCCAAGGGCATGAACGAGCGCTACTGGCGCAAACTCCAACCCGAAGAGCGCTTCTACCTGAAAGGCCTGGAAATAGAGCAGGGCGGCGAGTACCGCTCCGGGGTGTACACGGAAATGGCCCGGGGCTACGGTCTGCACGAGTACAAACACCTGCTCAACACCACTAAGGCCAACGAGACGCGGTTGCGTACGGCATCGGAGTTCGGCAACAAAGAACTCGGCGGCGAGGGCTTCGGGCGTTTGCTCACCCGGCAGCTGTTGTTTGCCATGCATGAAACCGCCCGCACCGAAGATCCAGCCGACGGGCGCAACTGGCTCTACCACGAGTGGAAAGCCTACTGGGACGACCGCGCGCTGATGATCCACCTGCTCGAATTCATCGTCGCCAAATGCGGCCATATCGCCCACTGGAAAAAAGATGTGGAAGCGGCGGAACTGCTGAAAGGTTATCTGGAAAACGATACGCCGACATAAGGTTGGCCTGAGAGTGTAACAAAACTGGAAGAATTCGCCGTATTTTGCAGATTAATAGTTGATTTATGCGTGCCTTGATCGAACAATATTTACCGGAAATCGAGCGGGTCTGTAAAGCCCGCCATGTAGTCAACCTGTATGCCTTTGGCTCGGTGCTGACCGATCATTTCCATGCAGGCAGTGATATCGATTTCCTGGTAGAGTTCGAAGACCTGCTGCCAGAGGATTATTCCGATAATTATTTTGATCTCTGCGATGATTTGGAGCGCCTGCTCCTGCGGCCCGTGGATGTGGTGACGGTACGCAGTGTAAAGAACCCGTATTTTAAAAACGAGGTCATGAAAACCCGCCAATTGATCTACGCCGCCTGAAATGGAAGATGCTGTCAAAAAATACCTGCTGGATATCTGGGAAGCCATCGGACATATCGAAGGGTTCACGGAAGGGGTTGCCTCTTTTGCGGCCTATGAAAAAAACCTGATGGTGCGGCGCGCCGTTGAGCGCGAGTTGGAGATTATTGGCGAAGCCATGAACCGGCTCTTAAGTATGGATGCACAACTGGAGATCGCACATGCCCGACGGATCGTTGATTTGCGCAACCGGGTAATCCATGGCTATGACAAGGTTGACAATGCCGTGATATGGGGCATTTTGAAAAGACATCTTCCTCAACTGAAGACAGAAATCGAAAATTTGCGCAGCGGAACAGAAGACTAAAGCCCAATAATGAAACGATTTTCTTCCCGTCAACAAACCACCTTAGGGAAACATTTTTTGGCCGAGCGGCTGCAAAATGCCCTGCATTATGACCGCATAGCGGGGTATTTCAGTTCGTCCATCATCGAAATTGCCGGCGAGCAAATCGAGCGCATGCGCGGCAAAGTCCGGATGATCTGCAATTCCGATCTCGATATTCTGGATATCCAGACCGCGAAGGCGGCGGCCTTGCTGGCCCTCACCAAAGAATGGAAAGAAAGCATTGACCGGCTCTACTCCGAAAAACTGCAAGGCCGGCTGTTGAAACTGTACGACCTGTTGCAAAGTAAAAAACTGGACGTGCGGGTGTTGCCGGACGCCGCGTTCGGGCTGGTACACGGCAAAGCGGGTGTCATCACGTTTAAAGATGGCACAAAAACGTCGTTTCTCGGCAGCGCCAACGAAAGCAAGTCGGCCTGGGCGATGAATTATGAACTGCTCTGGGAAGATGATTCGCCCGAAGCGATCGATTGGGTACAGGCGGAATTTGATGCCCTGTGGAGCGACCCGCGGGCGGTTCCTTTGTCGGAGGCCATCATACAGGATATTCAGCGCCTGAGCCGCCGCACGGTGGTGAGTCATGAAAAATGGAAAGAAGGCGCCTCGGAGCCGGAAGCGGTCGTGGTGGAATCGCCGATATACCGCAAG
>JAKOXM010000800.1 GCA_029781095.1 Bacteroidota bacterium | reverse complement strand
TTCACTGGACCAGCAAGAATGCCGACGACACAGAATGGTTTCGTGCAGCGATTGAATTGCCGTGGCTGCTTCCCCTGACATCCACGGATGAGAAGATCGCCGGGGTACTGTTGTCCATACTACAGGCCTGCCGCCTCCAAAACCCGGCGTTTCTCAATACCGAAGAGGGTGTCATGGTCCGGACGCATATTGATTTTCCGCGCGAATGGGGGCTGGGGACGAGCAGCACGCTTATTGCAGCCCTCGCCCGCTGGGCCGACGCAGACCCGTACTCCGTCCTCTTTGACACACTTGGCGGCTCGGGCTATGACATCGCCTGTGCATATTCGGAAGGTCCGGTCGTTTACCGGCTGGAGGGCCGGAAGCCCGTTGTCGAGGCCGTCGAGTTTCGGCCGTCGTTCGTTGAAAACCTGTATTTCGTGTATCTTGGGAATAAACAGGACAGCCGCGAAGGCATACGCCGTTACCGCGAACGGGCCGGGGAAAACGCGGCTTTTACGGATGAAATATCAAATCTGATGCAGGAATTTCTCGCCGCGGCCTCCCTTGCCGGGCTCGATTCCGTGATCCGGGAACACGAACTGCTTATTAGTAAAATGCTGGAACTGCCACGAGCCAAAGACCTGTATTTCAATAATTTTTGGGGAGAGATAAAGAGCCTTGGCGCCTGGGGAGGCGATTTTGCGCTGGTTACAAGCGATCGACCCGAGGCGGAGACAAAAGCATATTTTGCCTTGCGTGGATTCGATACGTTTTTGCCCTGGCGCGATATGGTGATGGATGGAAGATAAGCCCCGGGCCATTTTCCGTTTTGCAAAGCGGCTATTATCCTTTTCTTTGCTGTCGCTGCTAATTTTTCAACCATTCAACAGATTATAAAATCGGTTTAAAAGATGAAAACGATCAAAGGCCCCGCCATTTTTCTGGCGCAGTTCATGGGCGACAATGCCCCGTTTAACTCTCTTGAAAGCATTTGCAAATGGGCTGCCTCCCTCGGTTACGTCGGGGTGCAGATACCCAGTTGGGACAGCCGCCTGATCGATCTCGACAAAGCGGCTGAAAGCAAAGGGTATTGCGACGACCTGAAAGGCCGTGTGGAGGCCTGCGGCGTACAGATCACCGAACTGAGCACCCACCTGCAGGGGCAACTGGTCGCCGTACACCCGGCCTACGACCTGATGTTCGATGCTTTCGCGCCCGCCAAACTCCACGGAAATCCGAAGGCGCGTACCGAATGGGCCATTCAAACCCTGAAAAACGCCGCCAAGGCCAGTCGCAACCTTGGCCTGAATGCGCACGCGACTTTTTCAGGAGCCCTCATCTGGCACACCGTGTACCCCTGGCCGCAAAGGCCGGCCGGACTGGTGGAAGCAGGTTTTAAGGAACTGGCAAGCCGCTGGCTCCCGATACTCAACGCTTTCGACGAAGCGGGGGTGGACCTTTGTTATGAGATACACCCGGGAGAAGACCTCCACGACGGCGTTACTTTCGAGCGTTTTCTGGCTGATGTAGGCAACCATCCGCGCTGCAACATCCTGTACGATCCCTCGCACTTTGTATTGCAACAACTTGATTATCTGCAATATATAGATTTTTATCACGAGCGCATCAAAATGTTCCACGTCAAGGATGCGGAGTTCAATCCTACCGGAAAAAGCGGGGTTTACGGCGGTTTTCAGGGCTGGATCGATCGCCCCGGGCGCTTCCGCTCGCTCGGCGACGGCCAGGTGGATTTTGCTTCCATTTTCTCCAAACTCGCCCAGTATGACTACGACGGCTGGGCGGTACTGGAATGGGAGTGCTGCATCAAGGACGCGGAACAGGGCGCCAGCGAAGGCGCACCTTTTATTGAAGACCACAT
>JAKOXM010000793.1 GCA_029781095.1 Bacteroidota bacterium | reverse complement strand
CATTCGTTTCTTTTTATCCCTGAAACACGCGAAATTGCACGACTTATGCCACTTTCCGGCATTACATGTCGTCTAACAGCGTCAACATTGAACTTCGAACCATGCTGCTCAATTTCGTTTTTTTCCTAACGCTCTTCTTTTACGCCTTTACCGCAAGCCAGCCCCTGTTTTACTGGATGGCTGTGACGGGCGCTTCGCGCAACATGGGTGCGCCGGCCTATATCGAAATGCGCAACCGCATCGACGACCAGATGCGAAAGCGGGGACCGCTGGTGTATTACAGCACGCTCGTGACCACCCTGGCGCTGGCGGTTTTTGCCACGATTCAGGGAGAGCCGGTGGTCCGGATGGTTTCCTATATTGCTTCGATGGGCCTTGTCACCGACATTATGCTGATGATGAAAGGCAATATTCCGATCAACGCGATCATTCAAAACTGGACGCCGGAACGCTACCCTGCCGACTGGCAAATCTACCGGGACCGTTGGCTGAAGATATTCGGCTACAGGCAAATCGCGCTGTGCATAGGCTTTTTCAGTCTGCTGGCAGGAGCCGTTTTTAAATAAGTTAATTGAGGTTTCCCGCAGATTTCGCGAATTACGCAGATGAATATCATTCGTCGCCGGAATCAAAATTTGCCCGATCTGCGGTACATTCAATTCAGATATCTGCCTTCCACAGTTCCTTCAAGGACTGGAAGGCGCTCCCAAACGAACATTTTTCACAATGATATCCAGCCTGTAATGCATTCAACCGGCATTTACCGGTTTTTGAAAAAAGCAAAAAACAACGGTTAACGGGAAAATAAGAAAAATGCCCGTTGTGAAGGGCTGTATCCATGTTTTGGCAAAAACGGCCAGAATGGCATTTATGCAAACCAGTGCGGCAGCAAGCGCAAGAAGTTGTCCGAACCGGCCGGCGCCGCGCAAAAATGGAATCACTGCTGCGAAATAAACGACAAGTCCCAGCCACTTCGTCCAGGTAAAAAAATGAAGCCTTTGGAAACTCATGGCATCCACCAGTTCCTCCGGTTTTGCGCGCATCAACATTTTGATAGCGCCGTTTTCCAGTATGTCTGCCAGCCCTATGAGTATGGCCAACGCAGGTAGCGCCAGGTAAAACCTGTTTTTTTGTCGTTTGTAAATTGCGAAAGCAAAAGCGATCAAATAGGTCGTATAGGCAAGAATAAACAGGAAATCCATTCCAAGTGCCTGTTCCATGGCTACAATTTTGGCGGATAATCCTTCCGTTCCGAAAAACGTCTGAAGTTCTTGCGCCGAGGCGATAAACTCCATCGCCAGCATGGGTTTCGTAAATCCGGGTTGGCAAACAAAAACGTGCTTCGCCAGCGGCGAGGAGACAAAAGTTGCGATCACCAGAGCAATGGCTCCGATCAATCCGGCAATCAGGAATGGCCTTTTCATATGTGATTTATTTTCGGCAGTTAATGATGGAAGCGATCAAAGGATAATTCTGTCCCCGGCCCGAACACGCCGTTCGCCATCGCCCAGCCAGATGAGGTTCTGGCCGAACAGTATCTTGTTGCCCTCTTTCCGAAAAGTGGCGAGCGTTTTTAAGGGTTCTGCGCTTCTGGCGGCTGTTTCCTGGTCGGTTGTAGGGATAATGCAACGCGCGCAGGGTTTCACGCAGGCGAACGGCTGATCGCCGATGGCAATTTCTTTCCACCCGTCTTCTTCGAACGGAATCCCGCCCGTCACCACGAAATTCGGCCGAAAACGATTCATCGGCAGAGGCGTTGCCAGACGGCTGTTCAGGTCGTCGAGCGAGGCCTGGCCGATAAGCAAAAATGGAAACCCGTCGGCAAAACTCACATATTGCCCCTTGGGCGCATAGCGCCCGTCAGCCCGGCGCCGGGTAGTGGCCGTCATGTAGACCAAGCGAAGACTTTGCCTCAAGTTGTCTGAAAACCAGTTGTTTATGTCATCAGTCAGTACCCGTCCGGCACAGCGATCGCTCCATATTTCCACCCGTTGTTTGCCCAGTTTATCCGCCTCCGGAGCAAGCGGGATGCGGACCTTGTCTGTGGGCTTGTCTTTCCGGAACACCGTGAGGTACGGCGGCTCGATGCCTGTACGAAGCATGGCCATCTCCGGTATTTCCCGCTGGCTGACAAACCGTCCGGTATCGTCCACCAGCATCCAGCGGCGGTCGTATTGCAGACCGCGCCGCTCTATTTTGGCTTCGGAAAGTGCTATGCCGCCAAGCGATTTGACGGGGTAAATCCATATTTCAGAGAGGGTTTGCATGTTTTACGGTGGTCGGTGGAAAAATCGGAAGATCGGTATTCAAAAGTCAGATTGTACTCAAAAAATTGTGTCAAAACTATATCAGAGTTGTTGCGATTTAATTAATTGGAAATCAGTATTTGATCAAAAAACCATCAAGCAACCTGCATATTCATCAGATGACTGTGGTCATCCGATGAATGATTAATCAATTGATTATCATACCACAACAGCCCTGTTACTACAACATCATTTCCATTCTGATATCGGCGCGGGCGTACGGCGTGGGCACCAGGGGCACTTCGCGAAAACCAAGGCGTTCATAGAGCGTCAGGGCCGGTGTGAGTCGCCGGTTCGATTCGAGAAAAATACGATGAGCGCCGATCTCGCGTGCCCGCGCCAGGAGGGCTTCACCGAGTTTCTTCCCAATCCGGCGCCCCTGAAATGCCTCGTCGACGGCCATTTTGGCCAGTTCGTACACACCTTCCGAGACGGGTACCAGCGCGACCGTTCCGACAACCCGGTCATTTATTTTGGCAAACAAAACATAGCCGCCCGGGCCAATGATATAGTGTTCCGGGTCGTCGAGTTGCTCGAGGTCGTGGGGCTCAACACTGAAGTATTTCGATATCCAGGCGATGTTAAGCCGTTTGAAATCGCCCCGGTATTCGGTTGAAAAATCAACAATGGAGAGCTCATCATTCATGGGTGTAGTGTTTTTGTTCCCGGTACAAACATCGCAAAAAAGGTGAAAAGATTGCCGGTCAGGCCGCGCCGACATTTTTTTTGTATTTCGTCCGCCGGCATTTTTACTTTTGGCCAGACCATTTAAACTGAGACCTTATGCGACACCTTTTACCCTTCCTGTTTTTTGTCTTTTCCTCACAACTGCTTCTATCCCAAACCCCGTATACGCCGGACTGGACTTCGCTCGACAAACGCCCCACGCCCGATTGGTGGATCGACGCCAAATTCGGCATTTTTATCCATTGGGGCGTCTATTCCGTACCTGCATACACCACGCTTGGCAACTATGCCGAATGGTATCAAAACTCGCTGGAAACCAACGCTCATGACGGCCAGATTCGCGATTTTCACAAGAAAAACTTCGGCGATCGCAGCTACTACGACCTGGCCGACGACTTTCATGCCGAACTTTTCAACCCCGATGACTGGGCAAAACTGTTCGAACAGGCGGGCGCCCGCTACGTGGTGCTTACCTCCAAACACCACGATGGCTTTTGCCTCTGGCCCAACGAACAGGCTTCCCATACCTGGGGCTTCCCCTGGAGCGCGGACCTGCGTGGACCGGGCCGCGACCTGGTAGGCGATTTATTCACCGCCCTCCGAAAAACAAGCGTGAAACCGGGTCTCTACTTTTCGCTGTACGAATGGTTCAACCCCTTGTGGAAATTCGACCGCGCACGGTACGCGAAGGACCATGCCATGCCGCAATTGTACGAACTGGTCAACCGCTACCAGCCCTGGGTGGTGTGGGCAGACGGCGACTGGGACGCCACGCCGGAGACCTGGCAGTCGCCCCAATTTCTCGCCTGGCTATACAACGAAAGCCCCGTCAAGGGCCGCGTGGTGGTCAATGACCGCTGGGGAAGTGGTGTCCGCTTCAAACACGGCGGCATCTACACGCCTGAATATCAACCGGATCTGGATTTTGAAGACCACCCCTGGGAAGAAAGCAGGGGCATGGGATTTTCCTATGGCTACAACCGCGCCGAGAATGCCTGGGATTACAACTCTGCGCAATCGCTTGTGCTGCACCTCGTGGACAAAGTCTCGCGCGGCGGCAACTTCCTGCTCGATATAGGCCCCGACGCCCACGGTATGATTCCGCCCATTATGCAGGAACGCCTGCTCGAAATAGGCAAATGGCTCAGTATCAACGGAGAGGCTATTTACAACACGCGGCGCTGGCGGGTGGCATCGCAGTGGAGCGAAGGCAACCGGGACTTTAAACCGGAACTGGTGGATGGCTGGAAAACCGGCGGCGACGTACTGCTGAAGCAAACTATTGATCCGGCGCCGGGCTTTGCCGTCAAGGAGGTATTTTTCACCTGGAACCCCAAAGCCAAGGCCGTTTACGCCATCCTTCCGAAGTATCCCGACGATAAAAAACTCGTTTTGAAAGAC
>JAKOXM010000754.1 GCA_029781095.1 Bacteroidota bacterium | reverse complement strand
CGTACCGGTGTGCATCTACAACAACAAGGGCGGCAAAGACGGCGAAGCCCTGAAAAAATTCTCCGAACCGGCCTGGAACAACCCCGTGGTGCGCATCGTACGCTCCGACTACAGCGACGTGGTGCTGCGCATGCCCGATTTCAGTTCGTCATACCAGATCGTCAACGGCATGCGCCGCGCACTCGACCTCACCGGCGCCATTGCGCCGCGCTACCTCGAACTGCTGGAAGAAGAACTGATCGCCCGCGAAGCGGGACTGGAAACCGCCACCTTTTCGATGTACTGCTTCTGGAGTGGCGAAGGCACTTTCGGCGCAATATCCGGCGTGATCGAGACGGAGCCGGGGTTTCAGGACGGCCACGAGGTGGTGCGCGTGCAATTCAACCCTTCGGTAGTAAAAAAGGAAGAACTGGAAAAACGCACCAAACCCAAAGGCGTGCAGGCCTGTTCCAAAAACGAGGGTTTCCGCAGCGACAGCGAACCCAAATACTACCTCTCCCAGACGGATTACAAATTTGTGCCGATGACCTCGCTGCAAGCCTGCCGCGCCAACAGTCTTGCGGGCAACAGCCAGTCGCCCGACGAAGTGCTGTCGCCCCGGCAACTGGATCTGTTGAAAAAAATCAAGGCCGACCCGAAAAAAGGCTGGAAAAACATGATCGGACGCAATGATTTTGGGAAAGCCTGGGCGGAAGTTCAGTAAGGGCGGGTTTCCCGCAGGTTTCGCTGATAGCCGCTGATCTTTAAAAAAATCTGCGTCCTCCGCGAAATCTGCGGGAAATAATGTTTTTTCTGCGGGAAACCCCCGTTTTTTAAAGTCCTTTGCTGTACCCGAACGCGCTTTCATCAAAATCCTTACAGCAAACCATGATAGAAACGGAGCGACTCCGCCTGCTGCCGCTTACCTACGACCAACTCCTCCTGTACATCCGGATGGACCCTGCCCTGGAGCATGAACTTCAGTTGAGTGAAACTACGAGAAGCATTTCCGCCGACCTGCAGGAAGCATTCGACCAGACGATCTTGCCAAATGTTGCCGACAAGAGCAAAAACTACCTGTTTCATACGCTTTGGACGGTTATTCTGAAATCTGAAAACAGAATGGTCGGCGATTTGTGCCTTGTCGGCGAGCCCAACGACAAGGGCGAAGTGGAAATCGGTTACGGCACCTACGAAGATTTCAGGGGCAAAGGCTATATGTCGGAAGCCGTCGGCGGCATGATCGGCTGGCTAAAAACCCAACCCCGGGTGCTGTCCGTCAACGCGGCTACGGAAAAAATCAATGTTGCGTCTTTTACGGTTCTGAAAAAGAACAATTTTAAAAAACTCGGCGAATCGGAAACGCTTTTTTTGTGGCGGCTCGATTTTCAGCCGGCATAGCGTGTTGGCACACTGATAACACAGACTGGACTGATTTACACAGTGAAAATCTGTAAAATCAGTGGTATCAGTGTGCCATTATGATCTAATCCAGCACACAGATGACGCTGATTAAAAAGATTTGCACAGTGAAAATCTGTAAAATCAGTGGTATCAGTGTGCCATTATCGCGAAATCAGCACACAGAAGGCACAGATTAAAATGACTACACAGTGAAAATCTTCTAAAACTCGAGTTTATAACCCAAAATCGGGATCAACGGAGCCTGGTAAGAGTACTTCACCGTATCCGATTTATCGTCGTAATACCGCCCGAAAACATTTTCACGGTTGGTAGTATTCTGGATGTCGAGCGACAGTGTGGTGGTCATGTGTTCATAATTGCGCCTGATCCGGAAACCGGTGTCGAGGCGAAAATAGTCGGGCATGCGCCCTTCAAACGCGCGGTTTTCATCGCGCACGGTTTTTCCCTGCTCTGCAGAAGCCGCCAGGTCGATCGGCACTTCCCGGTGCCCGCCCATCCAGGTCAGTTTGACGTTGACGCCGAATGTCCGGTCAAAACGGCTGTTGTGAATATTTCCGGCAGCGGTGATGCCCGCCTGCGCGTGAGTGAAGCGCTGGATGTGACCATTACCGGTTCCGGCGACGTGGAATATCACGGCGACCCGCAGGTAAACTCCAATATTTCGGGGTCGGGTAAGGTGCGGAAGATATGATAATGGTGGCCTTAAGATCCATTTGACTTGCGAATACGCAGTTTGCCGGGTTCAAGGACCCAAAGACAATTTGTCGGATCATTTATTTCCAACAACCTGACTATCTGCATTACTATTTCTTCGATAGAAGCAAGTGTAATAGGGCGGTTGGGCCTAACAACAATTATCCCTTTGGTCAGCTCTGAAGGGAATCTGAGAATATTGCAGAAATCAGTATCAAAAGTCACAAGGCAACGATTTTCTGCCTGTATAACCTGAAAAATAGTGATATCGTCAACACCGTTCAAATTTTCATCGGTAACGGAATGTACATCATGACCTGCAGCCCTAAAATGTGTGCACATTTTAGGGCTGAAATTTTCATCCAGCTTCAGGCGATACATGGTCAGGCTGCATTGAATGCTACTTCTACAAAGTTATCACGGCTCATTGCTGCTCCATAGGCAATACATGCAAGGATGTCATCCCGTTTCAGATGCGGATAACTTTCTATTATGTTCTCTATAGAGGCGCCGGATGCAAGAAAATCCAATATTAACGAGACCCAAATCCTTGTACCCCGAATGCAGGGTTTGCCAAAACAGATATTCGGGTCTACGATAATTCTCTGCAAAAGCGGATTGTCCATTTCTTAATTTTTTACAAAAATAAGCTTTTGTAAATAGACTACAAATAACCCTTCACCGCCTTGACCGCATCCTCCAGTCCGCCCGCATCGCTCCCCCCCGCCGTAGCGAAAAACGCCTGGCCGCCGCCGCCGCCTTTGAGGAATTTGCCTGCCAGTTCGCGTACGATGGCGCCGGCGTTCAGGCCTTTTTCTTTGACGAGGCTGTCGCTGATCTTGACCGTCAACAGGGGTTTTTCGTTGGCAACGGAGCCGAATGCGATGACGCAGTTGCCAGTTTCACGGTCCAGTTCGAAAGCGAGCGTCTTGATGGCGTTGGCGTCGCCGATCGGGAGCACGGCTGCAAGAAACTGAATCCCGTTGACGTGTTCAAACTTCGTGCGCAGACCGTCGCGGAGACTGTTTGCCTGCTCCTGGACGAGGCGCTCTACTTCCTTTTGCAGGCGTTTGTTGTCTTCCTGAAGCGACTCGATCGCTTTGGGCAAGTCTTTGGCTTTCAGCGTGTTTTTGATGGCTGACATCTCTTTCTCCATATCCGCCACATAGGCTTCTGCGCCTGTGGCCGTCACGGCTTCTATACGGCGCACGCCGGCAGCCACCGCCGATTCGGCCGTGATCTTGAAATAACCGATCTGGCCGGTGCGCTTCACGTGGCAGCCGCCGCAGAGTTCGCGCGAGTAGGAGGGATCGAAGGTGATCATGCGCACCGATTCGCCGTATTTCTCGCCGAAAAGCATCATAGCGCCCGCTTTTTGGGCTTCGGCGATGGGCAGGTTGCGCGATTCTTCAAGAGCGATATTTTCCCTGATCTTTTCATTGACGATGCGCTCCACACGGGCGATTTCCTCGTCGGTCATTTTCTGGAAATGCTGAAAGTCGAAGCGCAGCATATCATGGTCGAGGTAGGAGCCTTTCTGCTGCACGTGCGTACCGAGCACTTTGCGCAGCGCGGCGTGCAGCAGGTGCGTTGCCGAGTGGTTGTTCTCGGTAAGGTGGCGTTTCCAGCCGTCTACTTCGCATTCCACCGTGCGGTCCATCACGAATTGCGGCAGCCGGTCCACAATGTGGATCACAAGGTCATTTTCCTTTTTCGTGTCGAGTACGCGCACCTTTTCGTTGGGTCCGAAGTTCATGTAGCCCGTGTCGCCTACCTGGCCGCCGCCTTCCGGGTAGAACGGCGTTCGGTCGAGTACAATCTGGTACTGCGGCTGGCCTTTCATCATGACAGTGCGGTGCTTGATCACCCTGGCGTCGGTTACTTCGAGGCTGTCGTAGCCCACGAATTCAAACTTTTTGCCGTCGCGCAGCACTACCCAGTCGCCGACTTCCTTGGCAGCGTCTTTTCGCGAACGGTTTTTTTGCTCCTGCAGGGCTTTGTCGAATCCGGCCTCGTCCACCGTCCAGCCTTTTTCGCGGGCGATCAGGCGGGTGAGGTCGATGGGAAAACCAAAGGTGTCGAACAATTCGAATGCCTGTTGCCCGTCGATGGTATTATTTTGAACATCAACGCTTTCAATGCGTTTCAGACCGGATTCCAGCGTACGCAGGAAGCCTTTTTCTTCTTCCAGAACCACCCGCGCCACGAAATCGACCTGCGCTTTGAGCTCGGGGAACACATCGTGGAATTCCTCGGCGAGGATCGGCACCATGCGGTACATCACCGGCTCTTTTTGTCCGAGGAAAGAGTAATAATAGCGCACGGCCCGGCGCAAAATGCGGCGAATGACGTAGCCAGCGCCGGTATTGCTGGGCAGTTCGCCGTCGGCAATGGTGAAACTAACGGCGCGCAGGTGGTCGGCCACAACGCGGATGGCGACGTCGGTTTTAAGCCATTCTGGGTTCAGGCCGGGATATGTGCCTTCATAATGATGGCCCGTCGCATTTTCGAGGAATTTGAACAGCGGTTTCCAAAGGTCGGTGTCGTAGTTCGAAGCCGAGCCCTGTACCGCGCGGCAGAGGCGTTCGAAGCCCATTCCGGTATCGACCGACTTGGCGGGTAATTCATCCAAGGTGCCGTCGGCCTTGCGGTTGAACTCCATGAACACGTTGTTCCAGACCTCGATCACGTTGGGATCGTCGTTGTTTACCAGCGATTTCCCGTCCTTTTTGGCGCGCTCGCTGTCGGGGCGCAGGTCCACATGTATCTCGGAGCAGGGACCGCAGGGGCCCTGGTCGCCCATTTCCCAAAAATTCTCTTTTTTGCCGAAGGCCAGAATGCGGTCTTCGGCGATGTATTTTTTCCATTCGTCGTACGCCTCCTGGTCGAAAGGCAGTTTTTCCTTTTCGTCGCCTTTAAAAACAGACACGTACAGGCGGTCTTTGGGAATGCCGTACACCTCGGTGAGCAGTTCCCAGGACCATTCGATGGCTTCTTTTTTGAAATAATCGCCGAACGACCAGTTGCCCAGCATCTCGAACATGGTGTGGTGGTAGCCATCGAAACCCACGTCTTCGAGGTCGTTGTGCTTGCCGCTCACGCGCAGGCATTTCTGTGTGTCGGCTACGCGTTTCGAAGGCGGTGTCTGGTTGCCGAGGAAAAAATCCTTCAGCGGCGCCATGCCGGAGTTGATGAACAGCAGGGTCGGGTCGCTCTTGGCCACGATGGGCGCGGAGGGTATGATTTTGTGCGCTTTGGAAGCGAAAAAGTCGAGAAACTGGCGGCGGATGTCGCGGGAAGTCATGCTACGATCTACGGTGACTAATACTGGTTATCTAAAAGAGGCGCAAATATAGTGCGTTTTTGGGCAAACCTGTTTGGGAGAAACCCGGTTCCTAGAACTTCCATACTTTTGTATAAAACACCCTATTGAATGCGTTTCTTATTCCTTTTAGTGACTTTTTCCCTTTTTCGGCAGGCGGCCTCATGTCAGAGCAATTCTTTTGATATGACGAATTTTTTTGTCGAAAATGAGTACCTGTTCCGGATGCAGGTTTCGCGGTTTTATCCGCTGGACCGCGAAATGCTGGAGACTTATGAGGAAGACTGGTTCTGGAGCCTTGTTTCGGAAAATACGGCCATAAAATGGACGGACGAACTGCTGGAAAAATTCAGCGGCCTGCTCGACTGGAACATGCTGCAACGCAACCCCTCTATTTTGTGGGATGAAACGCGGATACAGAGGCACCGGAACATCATAGACTGGTTTTATCTCAGTCAAAACCCTGCACTGCCGGTGAGCGAGGTATGGATACAAAACCATAAAAACGAGATCAACTGGTATTTTTTCAGCCAAAATCCCGCCTTTACGAGTCAAAAAGCATTGCTCCGGAAATTCAAAAACAGAATCGATACCACTTTTGCAAGGCCCCGGTATGCAAGGGCGTCCTATTTTTTTAAGCAAACGGAAGTTCCGGCAGAGATGTCGGCCATACGGGATTTTGCCGCCGATGAAGTCGGAGAAGCGCTGATAGATCGCTATTTTGACTATTGGCGGGTGGAAGAAATGGCCGGTCTGCCCAATTTTCCATGGACGTTGCAGCGTTTCCGGCTATTGGCGCCCAGTGTCGATCATCATCAACTTGGCGACAATACAAACGTCTACCGGCGCCTTTTCAAGCCATATCTGACGGATGATATGGTCCGATCGGTGATGCAGCGCCTCAACCCGCCCGGTGTGGTCCGGTTTTATTCGCTAAAACAGGATAAGGATGCATTGGGCCTGATTCCCGGGTTTACCACCGGAAAGGGCTACCGCGACCCTTTCATTGAAAAGAACCTCGAACCGGATCGCCTGCTCGACAGTCTGCCGTCTGCCGATTTTTTTCTCGATGGCATCTACATGCCGCCACTCCGGTTCGCCGATATCCATGAATGGAGCGAAGGCCGCAGCTACCAAACGGCGACCATCGCCGTTTCCGAAAAGGTAAAATCTGTGCTGGAGCGGTTCCGTCTTCCACCGCATCGCTTCTATCCTGTTGATTTTCAATTAAATGATGCCCGGTATGGTCGTGAAACGCGCCGGTACTATATCTTCCATATAGCCACCTGCGACTTTCAATACCTCGACTACGACCGGGTAATATTTTACTGGGTAAAGCAAATTTCATTCAATCCCGGTATGCGCAGGTTCAACTTGCAGGGCGCCATCGAACAAAAGATCAAGTCCCCGCAGGAATACCTCGCCTTTCGCGACTCGATAGCGCAACATGCGACGCCTTACCGCCGGTTTCAGCCGCTTGAATATACCTGGAATGCCGACCTGGACGTGATCGCCTGCAATGTCGAGTCATCATTATACCCGATCTGGGTGAGTGAGGACGTAAAAGCAGCACTCGGGGCCGCCGGAGTGACCGGTATCGGTTTTCGCAAAGTGCGGGAAACACACCCGCGCATGACCGGCGCCGAATCAGCCGCGCATCGCGCCCGAAATGCGCAGATAATCGAGAGCGTTCGCTCTGAGTGGACTCAAAAATTGCCTGAAAACGAACAACTTACGGTAATCAATTTTAAAAAGGAATGTGCCTGGCGCGACTCGGTCCTTGCGCTGTACGGACTGGTGAAAAAGTACAGGAAGGACCATCCCGTCAAAGCCGCTTCAGGATCCCTGACGGCGAAACTGCTGCAAAAAGAAGAGGAATGGGATGTGCTCTTGCCCCCGAAATTCTTTGATATGGCCTCCCGGCTTACCTATGCGAGCACTTTCAGGCTGCTGGTCAGCGGGTTGAAATGTGACCTTCTTTCCATCGATCAGATGATGAAAGTCGGGAAGGAATGGACAACATGGTATCCGTTCACGGCAAAAGCCGTTTTGTTTGCCAACGACGGCGCCGGTAATTACCTCGGCTTCCTGCTCAAACCCGGCAGCGCATTTGAACTGGGTGACACCATCTACGAGTTTGACGAATCCGGGGAGATCAGGGACGTGGGGAAATTGTGATCCGTGTTATTCCCGCCATCGGAACCCCTTTTCATCCAGCGCCCGCATGGTACACAACACCCCCTCCAGATGGTCGTATTCGTGCTGAATGAGTTCCGAAAGGTCGTCTTCCACCGTCCATGATTGCTGATCGAGGTTTTCATCGGTGTATGCGACGGTGATCCGTTTGTGCCGCCGCACGCGCACCAGCAAATGCGGGAAGCACATGCAATCATCCCACAATTCGAACATTTCTTTGCTGCATTCCGTGATCTCCGGATTGATCAACACCCTTGGCCGGTCGGTGTCGAGGTAGATCACCCGCTTCATGTAGCCCAGCTGAGGCGCGGCGATGCCACGCCCGAAATGATACTTCGCCCGCACTTCGTCCATCACGTGGCGAAGATCGGCAGCCATCTGCGGCAGCAGCGGCAGATCAGCCCCGGTCACGGGCCCGCACTTTTCATACAGACGCGGGTCGCCAAGCAAGAGCAGATCGGCGAGGTGTTTGGCGGGCGGAACGGAACGGGCGTGTTCGAGTATGTTCATGTCGGTGAAACTTAACTGGATTGCTTATGTGGTAGTTTTGTCGTTGGGTGACCTCCCCCTGCCCCCCGCCAAAGGGGGATAGGCCCTGCTCATAGC
>JAKOXM010000745.1 GCA_029781095.1 Bacteroidota bacterium | reverse complement strand
CCGTGCGCCGGTGCCATTGCTGGCCCCTTGACTTGCATGTATTAGGCCTGCCGCTAGCGTTCATCCTGAGCCAGGATCAAACTCTCCATCGTATATTCTTTACCTCGGTCCGAAAACCTCGGTATTCGTTCTTCGATGCCAAAAGCCTGAAACCTGACTAAACCTTACTCTTTATTCCTTGTGAAACCAAACTTACGCCTGATTCCAACTACAAAGCCTTTCGCTAACCATCTGTCAATGAACTTTTTATATCAATCTGCCTGTGCAGAAAATATATCAATTTTTTTTCACCGCTTCAAAAGCGGGATGCAAAGATACTGCCTCTACTCCCATCCAACCAAACCATTCTCAAAAAAAATTAACACCACCCCCTCAAATCCCTCTTAAACCCCATGTCTCCTCTCTATCAAAGCGGGCGCAAAGGTAAAGCGATTATTCATTTTACAAATAGCCACGCCAAAATTTTTTCTATTTTTTTTGATCGAAAATAAACTAATCACCCCTGCAAATCACCCGAAAACACGAAAAACAAAATATGATTTGGGCAAAGCGGGTGAATTTTGCCAAATAGAAGCAATTGAAGCAGGCCGGCCTGCAAAAAATTGGCAGCCTTTCTGCGGTATATTTTTTGCCCGGGGCGCCTCGTTTTTTACCCGGCTCAATGATCAGCATTGTAGGGCTGGAACGCCACTCTGCCGATTTTTTTATCCTTCAGCGCCTGCGGAAGGTTGTCATAATATATAACGGCGCCGAAGCGGCGCTTTTCGTGCGGCAACATAGGACCTTCCTTTTCCATATTCAATAATTGTTTCTGATTGGGATCTTCCGGGTTCAGGACCGTAACAAACCACAGTCGGTCGTCAGAATCATAAATCAACAGCTCGACACGGGGGTGATCGGCCTGTCTGTCGAGCGGGTTTTCTACCACCACATTCACCTGCCATGCTTTTTCCACAGAAACCAGTTTCCCGTCAACCGTATCCGATACGATCATTTTTACACCGCTGTCCTCCATAGCAATCAATATAGGTCCCGGCGCAGTGAGAATGGTTCCCGCACCGGTTATGATGCAGGAATCCGGGGTGCCGGAAAATGCGGTGACCGGCCATTCTGCAAAAAACGAGGTGCGGCCACGCGGCGGCGTGGCATCGGAAAATACCGAAAATACGGCGCCGGGTGTACCGTCTATCGTAAGCGGATTGCCGGAATGATCGAGCGGGGCCATACGCAACCATATCTTTTGCCACTCGTCGGACGCATTGTCGCAAATACCTGTGACAAAAAACTGCCCTTTTTCCACCCAGCAATTCAGGCTGGAAATGGAAACGTTGGCGGGTCCGGCGTTGGCCGGCATAGAAACCGTTGAACTGGGTACAAGTGCATTGGCGGTAGGCGGGGTGGTGTTTGTGCAGAATGAAAAAAGTGTCAGGCACAACACGGAAGCAAAAACGACTGATCGCATAAGTGACATTTCAAATATTTGATTATACCAAAATGAAAAACGGCGCAAATTTGAGGAAAAGACTTGGCTTTTGGAGAGGTTGAAAGGGTAATCTAACTTTGTGCCTTCAATCTTGTTTGAAAAGCCATGAAATACCTGATCACCGGCCTCGGAAATATCGGTTATGAATATGACGGAACCCGGCACAACGTCGGCTTCGCGGCAGTCGATTTCCTGTGCAAGCACCTTGAGGGCAACTGGCGAAGCGACCACCACGGCGAGCTGGCCGAAGTAAAGTTCAAAGGCCGCACAATGATTCTGCTGAAGCCCAATACCTATATGAACCTGAGCGGGAAAGCAATTCGTTACTGGTTGCAAAAGGAAAAAATCCCGCTCGAAAACAGTCTCGTCATCCTCGACGACCTTAATCTAGCCTTTGGAAAACAGCGACTGCGCCCGAAGGGGTCGGACGGAGGGCACAACGGCTTGAAAAGTATACAGGAGTTGCTCGGTACCGATGCCTATCCACGCCTGCGCATTGGTATCGGGGATAATTTTTCCAAAGGGCGGCAGGTCAACTACGTCCTGGGCAAATGGACGGAGGACGAGAACGCCGAATTGCCGCATATTCTGCAAAAATCTGCCGAGGTGGTAAAAACTTTCGTCACCATCGGACTGGAACGCGCTATGAACCTGACGGGAAAATAGAGATCACAACGCTGCAATCCATTGTTCGAGCCGGGCGCCGAATGCGTCTGTGGCAAATTGCCCCGGAGAAAATCCCGTTGTGCCTGTCACCTGTTCAAGCCCTGCCTCAAGGTCTATCTCCTCCTGTTTCTGAACGAGAAAAGTATTTTGACGCGCAAAAAGATCGGCGAGGTATTCCTGCTCGGTTTGGCCGGGCGTAGGTACGAGGATGGCTTTTTTGCCCGCGGCCGCCAGGTCCATAATACTGCTGTAGCCGGAGCGGCATATCAGCACTTCCCCGGCAAGAAGCACTTCATTCAGTTCGTGGGAGGTCAGATATGAGACCACTTCCACGTTCTCGGCAGCATAGTAATGCTCTTTGGCGTGGGTTTTTCCCTGAATAAAAATAAATTTTTGCGGAAGCAGCATCGCCTGCTCCAAAAGCCGTTGCTCAAGGTAACTGCGCTGCGGCTCGGGACCCGACAGTACGACGGCTACATTGTATTCCGTTTCGCAGTCGTATGACCGTATGCGCGAGAGCGGTCCTATATACTGTACGGTATGATGCACTTTTTTCTCTCCATGTGATAGTTCGCCTGACAGATTGGGCACCCCCGCGACGTCCGGCACCCAAATCTCGTTGAATTTGACCAATACTTTCTGGAGCACATTATTGGCGGCCCATTCCAGTACGCTGTTGGGCACACGCAGATACAGCTGATGTGTCAGCATGATATTATAGGTGTGCCTCGTGAAACAGCCATAACGGTTGTCGGATATGATCCCCTGGATTTTATGTTCCCGGACGAGGCGTTCGGTAGCCCAGCGTTCAGCTCTTATGGCATAGATGATCCTCGGCAATTGCCTCCCGATATTCAGCACCATATTACTGGTATCGTACCTGATCCTGTACGATGGCAGTTCGAGTGCGCGCAGGTGAGGAAATTCGGCTTTTAATAAATGGAGTGCCACCCCGTCGGAAGCGAGTATTACTTCCGCTCCCATGGCCTCGAGTGCAGAAATAAGCGGAATACAACGGGTAGCATGTCCGAGCCCCCAGTTTAACGGTGTGACGAGTATCCTTTTTTTCAAGCGACAGAGGTAGCGGATTGGCCGCCGGTGTTAAAAAATTTTGACGGGCAACGGCAGCGCGTTACATTCGCGTTTGTAAAAGTAAACAGGTTTTGGCTATGAAGAAAATAAATTGGTTTCGTATCGCTTTCGTGTTGCTATCTGTCGGAATGATTATTTTGGAAGGTTGTAGTTTGTTCAAGCCTAAATGTAATTGTCCGCATTTCTGAAAAAGGTGACAGGGCTCCTTGAAATCAGCAAAGGGCAGGTCGGAGACAACCCGGCTGCCCTTTGCTGATTTGCAGAACAGCTCGAACGACTTCAAAAACCCCTTCGGATCACCACCGCATCTGATCTGCGTCAACTGCTTGTTTCCTGCCCGATACGAACTTTGCTGCCGATATGAAAATATAAAGAGCGATGGCCACTGATCTGCATGCTCTCAGCGATGCGCTGGAGGATATTCGCAATAAAATGCTCGCGGCTGAAGCGCAACGGCGCGATAAACTCCGTTTTGTCCACCACAGTCAGCGCAAGAGTGCCGCCAATCTCCTGCATTACCTGGTGCTGCGTCGTGAGGACCTGCGCGATATTCAGCACGATCTGCACAATGCCGGGTTATCATCACTGGCCAGTTCCGAAAGTCATGCATTATTTCAGGTGGAATCCGTGCTCGAGCGCTTGGGCGTGATTCACACCCCGCGTTCGGATGGCTATGATTATCCCGCTGCTGCGCGACTGCTCGGTCAGCGCGCCGCGGCATTGTTCGGGGCAAAACGCAACCTGAATATCCCGCACGTAATGGTCACCTTCGAAAGCTCGCTCGCCGATGATTATGCAGGCGTAAAAGCGCTGCTTGAAGCAGGTATGAACGTAGCCCGTATCAATTGCGCGCACGACAAACAGCCGGTATGGCTTCAAATGATTGAAAATATTCGCAAGGCAACCCGGGCCACCGGATTGTCGTGCAAAATATACCTCGATCTGGCCGGACCCAAAATCCGCACCGAGATTTTGGGAAAGGGAAGAAACAAGGACCGTATCAAACTGAATAAAAACGAACGGTTTCTCCTGGTCGAACCGGACGCCATATTTGACAGGAATGCGAAAGTAGTTGGATGCACCCAGCCCGGTGTTGTCCGGGATCTCGAATGCGGGGACCGGGTGTTGTTCGACGACGGTCTGATCGAGACGGTCGTGGAGAAAATCGAAGGTGGTGCCGCAACACTTTGCGTTCGGCGTGTTCCTGTACAGAAAACGACGCTCAAAGCAGAAAAAGGGATCAATTTTCCGGATACGGAACTGTCAATCCGCTGTTTGACCGATTTTGATAAAATCGTGCTGCCCTTTGCCAGAAAATATGCCGATGCCGTGGGGTTTTCTTTTGTGCGCCACCCTGACGAGATCGCCGAATTGCAAACGCTGCTGCATGCGGAAGAGGGCCGGCGACTGCCGATTGTGCTGAAAATTGAAACCCTCGACGCCGTGCAAAACCTGCCGGCTTTGCTGCTTCAGGGGATGCAGGAACCACTCTTTGGCGTCATGATCGCTCGCGGCGATCTGGCCGTTGAGATCGGCTTTGAGCGGCTTAGTGAAATTCAGGAAGAGATACTCTGGATCTGTGAAGCGGCGCATGTGCCCGTTATCTGGGCGACCCAGGTGCTGGAAACCCTCAACAAAAGCGGCATCGCCACCCGTTCGGAAGTGACCGATGCTGCCCGGGCAGCCCACGCGGAATGCGTAATGCTCAATAAAGGCAAATATTTGTTGACCGTATTGGCGACGCTGCGCGACATCTTGCACCGGAGCGGCGGGCATCACCTGAAAAAAAGGTATGTTTTTCGCCCGCTGAACATCGCCGAACAGTTTTTGCGCAAAAAAGCGGGGCCCGGGAAAGGAAGGAACAAGAAGAAGTAACATGAATCATCCGGAATTTTCAATTGCGGATATAAAGGACATTTTCCGTGATTTGAAAATCAGGGATGATTCATGTCTTTGTTTATTAGTTCAGCCTGATTTCGTCGTCGTTTCCGTCGAAAAAGCGATAATCAGTCAGCTGGAAATCGGCATTCGGCAGGATGCGAATCCATTTATTGTATTTTAGGAACCAGCGCATCTGCCGGCTGGGCCAGCCTTTTTTGATATACGCCTCCAGATAAGGATGTACGCGCAGCACCAGTGGTGATTTCGGTCGCGATTGCATGATGAATTCCAGGTCGCGCTCGATATCATCGGTCAACAGAATGGTGGCATTTACCTTGCCCGTGCCGCCGCATGTCGGGCATACTTCGGCTGTATCCACCATTACCTCCGGGCGTGCCCGTTCGCGCGTGATCTGCATGAGACCGAACTTTGACAGGGGTAGAATGGTGTGTTGCGAGCGGTCTTTTTTCATAAAGTCTTCCATCGCTTTTGCCAGTTGCTTTTTATGCTCCTGGTTTTTCATGTCGATGAAATCTATGATAATAAGTCCGCCGATGTCGCGCAGCCGTATTTGCCGGGCAATTTCCTCTGCCGCTTCCAGGTTGACCCCGAAAATGGTTTGATCCACGTCGGCAGTTGTCATCTTGTGTCCGCTGTTCACATCAACCACGTGCATCGCTTCCGTTTTTTCGATTACGATGTACGCGCCACTGCTCATGGTGGCGGTTTTGCCGAAGGATGCTTTTATCTGTTTGGTGACGCCGTACTGATCGAAAATGGGCTTTGTGCCGTTGTAATATTGTGCAATGCCTACCTGGTCTGGGCTGATATTCTGCAGATAAGCCTTGACATCGTCCAGCAGCTCTTTTTCGTTGACGACGATCCGGCTGAATCCGTCGCTGAGCAGGTCACGCAGGACGCTGGCCGGTTTGTCGAGTTCGCTGAGCAGTTTGGCCGGCGGGGTGACGGTCTTCAACTGCTTGTAGATATCTTCCCATTGGCCCATGAGGCGAACGAGTTCTTCGTGCAGTTCCTGTACTTTTTTTCCTTCGGCAGCGGTGCGGATGATAATGCCGAAATTTTTGGGCTTGATGCTTTCCGCAAGGGTGTGCAGGCGCTTGCGTTCTTCGGAACTGGCAATTTTTTTAGAGACCGATACCTGATCGGAGAAAGGAGACAGGACCATGTGGCGTCCCGGGAGTGTAAGTTCGCACGAAAGCCTCGGGCCTTTGGTAGAGATCGGTTCTTTGAGTATTTGCACCAGAATGGGCCAGCGTTTGTTCAATACCTGGTCCACTTTGCCGGTTTTGACGATTTCTTCGTCGTATTTAAAATGGTCGAGTTTGTGCGTGTTGATGCTGCCGTTCATGACGCCGTTCGTCCACTTTACCAGAGACCGGAGTTTTGGCCCGAGGTCCGTATAATGCAGGAAAGCATCTTTCCTGTGACCGATATCGACGAAGGCCGCGTTCAGCCCGGGCATCATTTTCCGGATTTTTCCGATCAGGATGTCTCCGACGGTGAAGTTGTTGTTCGTTCTCTGGTGGTGAAGTTCCACGAGTTTGCTGCCTTCCAGCAGAGCAAGTTCAACACCCGTTTCTGAGGCATTGATAATGAGTTCTTTATCCACGATTGTGTTATTATGGTTTGCCACAGGCAGGGCAAAGCAGGGTAGGAACGCTCGGCTGGCTTGTCTGTTCGGAAGAATGAAGAACCCCGGTTTGAAGGGGCGCCGGATAACATTATTTCGAACAGGCGGGGGAGAAAAAAGCAAAAGCCCTGCGACCATGTACCGGGGTCGGTATGGGCGTCAAAATGAACCGTCGCCACGGAATGAAGATTTGGAAGTACGCTGTGCCGGTGGCGTTTTGTTGTTTCCTTAATATCGGCAAGGAGGGCTGTCTCACTTTTGCTTGGGCGGACAAAAGCGCAGCATGTATCTGGTCAGGGACACAAATTCGGGGAAATGCTTGCCAAACAACTTTTAAAACAACCCGCCGGTAAGAAAGGACTATGTGTCTCGTAAATACGGGCAGACAGCGTAAAAAACTTTCCGGTAGCAACACTGGCTTCCGGAAAGTTTTGAATATGCGACGGTTGCGTCCGGCGCTGACCCCGGCACGGCTTGTTCCGAACTGCCGGAATTGCCGATTGCCTGTGGTTCAGTGACTAACGCTTCTTCTTGTGACGATTCTTACGAAGGCGCTTTTTGCGCTTGTGTGTGGCGATTTTATGGCGTTTACGTTTTTTTCCGCAAGGCATATGCTTCAAAAAATTTGTGGCTTGCCAACGGCAGGCCGGTTATGAGTTTGTAAGTCAGCGGGTATTGTTGCAAATACCTGCAAACTCGTTTGCTTTTTCCGAATTACCCAGACCTTCATACGCTTTGGCAAGCAAGCAGGGTGTGTTCGGATTTTTTTTGTCAAGTGACCAGGCTTTTTCGAGACGCTCTACGGCGCGGCTCCATTGCCCGGTCTTTATGGCCAAACGGCCGAGTGCATTATAAACAGCCGGACTCTCCGGATGTTTGCTTTCAAGGTCACGCAACATCAATACCGCCTGCATGGGATTGTTGGGCGGCGGGTTTTCTGCGTAAACCAGCGCCAGATTGACGCGGTAATCCACCTTTTGCGGATTGAGCGACGCTGCGCTCTCAAAAGATTTCACGGCGTGGCTGGCACAAAAACTTCGGATTGCAGGGTCCTGGGCGTTCACGAGGCCGTTGTAATAGGTCGCACCCGCTACGGACCACGCAGTATCTGCATTTTCAATTTCGGCAACCTGCTCGGCAAGTCCACCGGCTACAGGGATATGGCCAAATTCGTACCACAACCCCGATAATTGTTTCAAAACGGCAACACGCTCCCCGTCAGAAGCAGATTTTTCGGCTTTTTGCTCCAGTTCCGTCACTTTTGACGCCTGGTCGGGACTAAGATGCGATTTAGCATCGGACAAAAGCGTTTCAAAACTGGTGCTTTCTGCCGTCAGGGCACGTGACCGCTCGGTGGTCTTTTGTTTGTCGGTTTTGGTATCAAAACCAAGGTATAGCCCCAAAAACAGGGCCAAAGCGCCGAGGAGTGCCAAATATTGTGCTTTGCTCATCAGAGAAGAAGCGCAGGAACGAAGGGTCTATGATTCGCCCGGTGCCTGAATTAATCTTCGGTTTCGTCTTTCGGCAGGGCATGCACATTGATCTTCACTTGCTCGGTGAATACCTTTGCCGGTTTGAAGGAAGGAATATAATGTTCCGGAATCTCGATGGACTTTCCTTTTTTAATGTGGCGTCCCACTTTTTTGGCGCGTTTTTTAATAACAAAACTGCCGAAACCGCGGATATACACGTTTTCGCCACTCTGCATCGTGGATTTGATTTCCTTGAAAAGCTCCTCGAGGGAAACGAGGACGTCCACTTTTGCAACGCCGGTTTTTTCGGAAATAGCGTTTACAAGGTCAGCCTTTCTCATGTTTTATTTCGTTGATTTTGAATAAGTTATGAACGAAAATTAGGTGTTTTTCGAAACGAGACGCAAAGTTCGCACAATTTTTTACCCACACAAACTTTTCCTGAAAAAATTCGATGCCTATTGGCCTGAATATCAAAGAAAATCAGTTTTTGCTCTTTCACGGGGTCTTTTTCTTTACGCGCCGAAAACTCGCTCTTATTCAGCACTTTACAAAATTATCTGCCCAAAATTATTTATACAGTGGTTTGCGGGAAGTAATTTTCTACTTTTGCCCGGATTGCCCGATCTATACTTATCTACCATTCTAACATATCTTACAGCATGCTTCTTTCCATGACCGGCTACGGCCGCGCGACCGGGAGTTTTGACGAAAAAACGATTTCCGTTGAGGTTCGCGCGCTCAATTCCAAAATGACCGACCTGAAAATCAGGCTGCCGGGCGATTACAAAGAAAAAGAAATCGAGTTGCGCAAGCTGGTGAGCGATCACGCCGAGCGCGGCAAACTCGATATTGTCATTGATGTACAGAATGCGGATGGTGCAGCCACCGTAAGTCTGAATGAAGCCCTTTTTCGCGGCTATCACCGCGAACTTACGCGCATTACCAATGAACTGGGCGTCGGCCAGACCGATCTGATCCAGGCCATTCTTCGTATACCGAACGTCGTGGCCTCCGCTTTCGGAGAAGTAAATGAAGACGAATGGAAAGCCGTTTCAGCCACTGTAAGCCAGGCACTCGACAACCTGCAGGCTTTTCGCCGCCAGGAAGGCCGCGCCCTTGAAGGGGATCTTCGCCTTCGTGTGGCCAATATTCTGGAACTCCTCGAACAGGTGCCTCCTTTCGAGCAGGGCCGGTTCACGCGCATGCGCGAGCGTCTGCGCAGCAATATGGAAGAAGGTATTGGCAAGGAAAACCTCGATACCAACCGTTTCGAGCAGGAAATACTGTACTACCTCGAAAAAATGGATATCACGGAAGAAAAAGTCAGACTGGAACAACACTGCAAATATTTTATCGAACAGGTGGACAATCAGCAGCAGTCTGCCGGTCGCACCCTTAACTTTATTTCACAGGAAATGGGCCGCGAGATCAATACGCTGGGAGCCAAAGCCTACGACTCCGATATTCAGCGCCTGGTGGTGCAAATGAAGGACGAACTGGAGAAAATAAAAGAACAACTGGCAAACGTGTTGTAGTGGCTTTGACCTTGTCCGGAGAGGGTGTTCCGGCGCCCTGCGAGTTATCTGTCCTATAAAAACGTTAAAGCGAAAAGCCCTGAAAATAAGCACGGTACTTGCTCCGTCTTTCATCGCACAACAAAAACTTCCGCGATGGCCTTCCGCCCTCGGTCGCAGAAGCCCCGGCGAAAGCGACCAAAACATTACCGATTGTTCAGGGCATTATTCGTCACCTGCCTTTTATGTTGCCTCGGCGCTCCCTGTGCCCGTGCACAACCGGCCGATCTTCGGCAGGACAAGGCCTTTTTCCAGAAAAAACAAAAGGAGTTTGGGCAATGGTTGAGCCGTAACAACCTGGAAAAGATATTTCGCGCCGACAGCGTGGCGGTCTCTGCCAAAAAGGTGACGCTTTTTATCCGCCCGGCGTTTGACAGCAAAACAGTGTGCGATTCTATCCAGTGCGCCTGGGAAAAACTGGAAAAGGCAAACCGAAAGGTCAACGGCCAGTTTTTTCACGAAAGACTGCTTCAAAAGTGGGCTTTTCTCGCGGAAGTGCATCCAGATCAGGCAGAAGTGGTGGTGCGATGCCACGACCCGGCCCATTTTCTGGCCAAAATATACAGCAGGGAAGGCAAAATTCCGGTAGAGCAGCGCAGCGTTCGTTCGGCTGCGGTGGCCGACGTGCGCGTACCCGAATCGCTGCAGGGAGTGAATACCGGAGACAACAAATTGATCGTTCACGGAAAAAAAGTGAACGCCGTATGCAACAGCGCAAGGCGTTTTCTCGCTAATTACTATAAACCCAAGGGAACACCGATTCTCTGGCGGGCAAAAGTGGACACTTCTTTTACCGCCTACGATGAATTTTTATTGGAAGTGACGCACCTGAGTTACGAAATTTGTCCCGACGGTTTTTTCGAGTACCACCGGGTATACGTAAAAGGACTGCAAAAAGGAGATGACGTTGAATTGACCTGGGAATTTCAGGGAAAATACGGCTCCGGAATAATATTTCCACCCCGAAAGAATGACTACAAAGACATGGATTTGCGTTATAAGAGCAACCTTGAGGATTACCAAAGGCATCTCTTTAAAAAATTAACGGATTACCTTCGCCAATGACAACCAGTAGCACTTCGACCATGGCATCGCCCACGGCAAAAAAAGAAACGAACGTTACGTCCGACCAGAATACGATTAACCTCCCTCCGCGTACGCGCATTGCCAGGTTGATCCTGATATATCATTTCGCACTCATCGGCGTCTCATGTATCTATTACATTCTCCGCGGGTTCGATTTCGAAGAGTTCACTTCGCTGATGGGGGTTTTGGCGCCGGTCACGGCGCTGTATGGCGGGGCAGTATTCCGCTTCCTCGGGCGCAGTATCACCGACCCTAACCTGAATGCGCAGAACGGCGCACCCATCAACAGCCTCGTCAAATGGCTGGTACACGGTCATTTTATCATCGTGCTCAGCCTGATATCACTAAAAGCACTCGCCCCCAACATCCTCAACTTCCAGGACATGACTATGTTCCTGACATTCGTGGAATCAGCCCTCGGTGTTTACATGGGCAACATCATTCTGGCCCTGTTCGAAGAAAAGCCGGAAGGAAAAGCGTAAAGGGGGTTGCAGGGTTTCAAGGTTTTAAAGAGAGCGTAACCCTGAAACCCTGAAAAATTAATTGCCCAGAATCTTCAGCAGCTCCACTTCAAAGACCAGCGTGGAACCGGGTTTGATTTTCGGACCGGCGCTGCGGTCGCCATAAGCCAGTTCGGAAGGGATAAAAAACTTGTATTTGTCGCCTTCATGCATATACTGCAAGCCTTCCGTCCATCCTTTTATGACCTGGTTGAGGCCGAAGGTAGCGGGCTGACCGCGTTCAACGCTGCTATCAAAAACGTCGCCATTGATGAGCGTACCGTGGTAATGGACCTCCACTTTATCGGTTTCTTTTGGTGAAACGGTACCCGTGCCGCGTTTCATCACTTCATACTGCAACCCGCTCGCGGTAGTGACGACACCGGGGCGCTTTTTGTTCTCCTCGAGGAATTTTTTTCCTTCCATACGCGCTTTTTCGCTGGCTTTTATCTGCATGGCGCGGTTGTAGTCGCTGAAAACCTTGTTTGCGACCTCGGGCGTAAATTGCATGCTATCGCCTTTCAACGTGGCGCCCAGGGCGGCGATCAGCACATCGCTGCTCAGATCATCGCTCAATTGCCGTTTTATGCTGTTGCCCAACACAATACCGTATGCATAGCTGGCGCTGTCCTGCGCTGTTCGCAGTGCAGGTTTCGACTTCATGTCTTTTTGCGCCGACAGGGCGGATGCTGAAACTGCAAACACGAGGAGCAAAAGAATTTTTTTCATCATCAAAAAAGTGTTGTGGTTGAGATTGAATGAGTTAGAAATGGATGACCCCGTCACACGCGAAACGCGTTTATTTCTTTTTCTTGGTTTCCGCGTAATACTTGTAGAAATACGGGATCGTTTCGATGCCTTTATAGTAGTTGAACAGGCCGTAGTGTTCGTTGGGTGAGTGGATATCATCGGAGTCGAGGCCAAAACCCATCAGTACCGATTTTGCATTCAGAACCTGGTCGAACATGGCCACGATCGGGATACTGCCTCCGCCGCGCTGGGGCAGCGGCTTTTTGCCGTATGCCTGCTCCATTGCCCGTTCGGCTGCCTTGTATTCGACGGAGTTGGTGGGCACAACCACCGGATATCCGCCGTGGTGGGCGGTTACTTTCACTTTCACCGATTTTGGCGCCAGTTTTTCGAAGTGTTTCTGGAACAGTTTTTCGATTTTTTTAGGGTCCTGGTCCGGCACGAGACGCATCGAAATTTTGGCGAAAGCCTTTGAAGGAAGCACCGTTTTGGCGCCCTCTCCGATATAGCCGCCCCAGATGCCGTTTACGTCCAATGTCGGGCGGATGCCCGTCCGTTCTACCGTGGTGTAGCCTTTTTCGCCCATCAGGTCATTTACACCCAGCTCTTTCATGTAGTTTTTTTCGTCGTAGGGCGCCTCGTTCATCATCTTGCGTTCCTTGCTGCTCACTTTTTCGACATCGTCGTAAAATCCTGCCACGGTGACCCGGCGCTTGGCATCGTGCAGCGAAGCGATCATGGAGCAAAGGACATTGGCAGGATTGGCTACCGCGCCGCCATAAACACCGGAGTGGAGGTCTTTATTCGGCCCGGTGACTTCCACTTCCATATAGCAAAGGCCGCGAAGGCCTACGGTGAGACTGGGAGTATCGTTGGCGATCACGCTGGTATCGCTGATCAGCACCACATCGCAGGCGAGTTTTTTCTTGTTGTCTTTGCAGAATTTTTCCAGGTTTTTAGATCCGACTTCTTCTTCGCCCTCAATCATAAACTTCACATTACAAGGGAGTTGTCCGTTTTTCAGCATCATTTCAAATGCTTTAACGTGCATAAAAAACTGCCCCTTGTCGTCGCAAGCGCCGCGCGCATAAATAGCGCCCTGCGGGTGCAGCTTGGTCTTTTTTACAACCGGCTCGAATGGCGGGCTGTCCCACAGATCGAGGGGATCGGGCGGCTGAACGTCGTAGTGGCCATACACCAGAACCGTCGGCGCCTTGGGGTTCGTCATTTTATCGCCGTAAACGATGGGATGCCCGGCTGTTTCGTAAATTTCCACATTATCGGCGCCTGCATTGCGGAGGTGGGCGGCCGTGGCTTCCGCCATGCGGCGCACGTCGTTTTTGTAGGTGGGGTCGGCGCTCACAGACGGGATTCGGAGAAGTTCGAGCAATTCGTCCAGGAATCTTTGTTTGTTCGATTCCAGATAGGATTTAAGTTCCTTCATGCTAAATATTAATCAACGGTTAGGATAAAAATGATTTTTTAGGGCGGCAAAGTTCGCTCTTTTTAAGTGAACCGAGCTGCATCTGACCCCGATTTGGGAGTTTTTATTGCCAAAACGTACATAATTTAACCTGAGAATGGCGGTAAACCCGGTAAAATCTTGGCGACGGTATTTAAATTGGCAGACAGGACGCAACCAGGAGTGCAGCAAATCCGTCTGGATGTGCCGGGCGGGTATGCCTGTATCTTATGCACTGGAAGCAGCTATATGATGTCGGACAGCCGGTAGCAGCGTTCAAACCATTGTCAATCTATAATTTACGTTATTTTGAATAATTTTTAATAACAAGATACACGTAAAACTTCCCTCCCTGCGCATGCTGCAAGCCCGTGTGATTATTGACAAAAATGTTAAATTGCAGTATATAATTTCGTTTATAGTAATGTACTTACTGTATCTTGGGGCGCCCGTTTTTCTTCCAGTAATAACACAAATTCTTCATCCATTATGAAAGGTTTTTACTACTTAATCCTTACGTGTTTTTTCCTGGCTATTCATCAGGTTCTTTTTGCACAATGCCCCCCGCCAGGCTTCCCGGATCCCGGGAATACATGCGCCCAGGCGCCAATTTTGTGTGAAAATCTCGACGGTTATTGTTCAACCATCAATAATAACAATGTCACCCAGAATTTCCCGGGATGTCCGGGCTGGCAGTTGAATAATGACGAGTGGTTCGCGTTTTATGCCGGTTCCACAACCATTTCGATCCAGATTACACCCAGCAACTGTTCTCCGGGCAACCAAATGGGGCTCCAGGGCGGTATTTACACCGGTTGCGGCAATCCATGGCAATCGATGGATCTCCAATGCGCCTGTACCGTCAACCCTTTTATTCTGAGCGCGAACAATTTTGTAATTGGGCAGATTTACTGGATCGTGATGGATGGTTGTTCCGGCAATGTTTGCGATTATTCCGTCGACGTACTGGAAGGCTCCACTGTTGGTATGCCTCCCGCCAATCCCGGGCCGGTCAGCGGTCCGACGCAGGCGTGCGCGGGCACGACTTCCGGTTTTTCAATTCCGCCGCCGACGGGCGCTACCATGTATACATGGACACTTACACCTGCCGGCATTGGAACCGTATCGGGTACCGGCGCGAATGTCAACATCAACTGGGCTGCCAACGCTTCCGGTACGGCCCAACTCTGTGTGACGGTTTCCAACCAGTGCTATGCCAATAATACACCGGCCTGCCAGACAATTACGGTCATCCCCAAGCCGACGGCAGCAATCTCCGGCAGCGGTGTGTTGTGTGCCGGCAGCGGAGGATCGGTAAACCTGAATGTCAATTTTACCGGCACAGCACCATGGCAATTTGTATACGCAATTAATGGCGTACAGCAGCCTCCGGTCACAACCAGCAATAATCCCTACACCATTATGGCAACCCAGCCCGGGACTTATACGCTCGTGAATGTATCGTCGACAACCGGCGGCTGTACAGGTACGGTTTCGGGATCGGCTACCGTGACACAAACGACGGTTAATGCCTCATCGACGGTTACTGCTCCGCAATGCGGACAAAGCAACGGCGCAATCAATCTGACGCCGAGCGGAGGAGGCACTCCGTATACCTATATTTGGTCGAGCGGCCAGACGACGGAAGACCTTTCCAATATCCCTCCCGGCACCTATACGGTCACGATTACCGACAACCACGGTTGTACCAAAGTGCACACCGTGACGGTGCAGGATAATATTATCAACCTCAATGTAACGGGGGCCATAACTGCAAATACAACTTGTAACGGCGGCAACGGCGCTATCGACGTGAGCGTCAATCCGGCGGGCAACTATACCTATTTGTGGTCGAGCGGGGAAACCACGCAGGATCTGAGTAATGTCCCGCCAGGTACCTACACCGTGACAGTAACGTCAGGTGTAACGTGTACAGGTACCGCGTCGTTTACCGTGCCGAACCAGCCAAACCCTCCCAATCTCAGTTCCGTTGTGACAGGTACGACCTGTGATCTTGGAAACGGAAGCATCAACCTGACCGTATCGGGCGGCGTTTCACCCTACACCTTCAACTGGGGCGGCGGACAAACAACCGAAGACCTGGCCAATATTCCTGCGGGCACCTACGACGTTACGGTCACCGGGGCGAACGGGTGCTCGAGTACGGCGACTATTAATGTTGCGAATACGAATCCGCCTTTCAACGTCAACGCTAATATCGTCGCGAATACCACCTGCAACGGCGGCAACGGCAGTATTACCCTCAATGTAACACCCAATAATAGTTACACCTATCTCTGGTCAACCGGCGCCACAACATCCAGCCTGACGGGCCTGATGCCCGGCACTTATGATGTAACAGTGAGTGCCGGCGGCAGCTGTACGCAGACTGCCTCTTTTACGGTGCCCAACCAGCCCAATACGCCTAATATAAACTCGGCAGTTACCCAGTCGACCTGCGATCAGAACAACGGGAGTATTAACCTGACGGTATCGGGCGGCGTTTCACCCTACACTTTCAACTGGAGCAGCGGACAAACAACCGAAGACCTCGCAAATATTCCTGCAGGCTCCTATGATGTAACGGTTACCGGGGCGAACGGATGTTCCAGCACGGCCAGCATTACGGTGGGCAACAATAACCCGCCTATTAACGTCAACGCCAATATCGTGGCGAATACTACCTGCAATGGCGGCAACGGCAGCATCACCCTCAACGTCACGCCGAACAACAGCTATACTTATCTCTGGTCAACCGGCGCTACAACACCGAGCCTGACAGGCCTTCCGCCGGGCACTTATGATGTGACGGTGAGTGCCGGGGGCAGCTGTACACAGACGGCTTCTTTTACGGTGCCCAACCAGCCCAATACGCCGAATGTCAACCCCAATGTCAATCCTTCATCCTGCGATCTGAGCAACGGCAGTATCGTACTCTCGGTCTCTGGCGGTGTTCCCCCGTATACCTACCAGTGGTCGAACGGCAGCACTACGCAGAATCTGGCCGGAATTCCGGCCGGCAGTTATGATGTTACCGTTACGGGTGCAAACGGTTGTACGACCGTGGCGAATATCAACGTAGGGAACATCAATCCCCAGATCAATATCAATGGTAACGTTATTGCCAATACTTCATGCAGCAACACCGGGAATGGCAGTATTTCACTGAACGTAACGCCGCCAAACAGCTATACGTACCAATGGTCGAACAATGCCACCACGCCCAACATCAGCGGACTCACGCCGGGTACTTATATCGTCACTGTCAGCGCGGGAGGGTCCTGTACGGCAACGGCGGCATTTGTGGTGCCTGACAACCCCAATGCCCCGAATCTGACGTTTACATTTGTGGCATCCACCTGCGGTTTGAGCAACGGGAGTATCAACCTGAGCGTGTTCGGAGGCGTGCCTCCCTATACCTATATGTGGTCGAGTGGCCAAACAACGCAGGATATAAATAATCTGCCGGAGGACATTTACACGGTGACCGTGACCGGGGCCAATGGCTGCACTGCCGTAGACGGGGTTGTATTGCCAAACAACAATATCCCGATTTCGATCGATGCCACTGTGACACCCAAGACCTCGTGCCTTACAAATAACGGCGCTATTTCTTTGATCCTCTCACCCAACAACCTGACCATATTGTGGTCGAACAACAGCACTTTGCCAAATCTGACCAATCTTGCTCCCGGCACCTATTCGGTCACAGTGAGTGCGGGCGGGAACTGCACGGAAACAGCCAGTTTTACCATAGATGATGCATCGGAAGATCCCCAACTGGTCATAGATGTTACACCCGCTACCTGCAGTCTGGCGAACGGTGCGATAGACCTGGATGTTATCAGCGGCGCAGCGCCTTATAAATACAAATGGTCCAATGGGTCGGTTTTACAGGATTTAAACAATATCCCGGCCGGTAACTATACCGTGACCGTGACGACAGCCCTCGGCTGTACGGCTGTAACGGCCATCGGTGTACCCAACAACGATATCGGGATCGATATTCAGGGTGTTGTTGCCGACAATAATTCCTGTACAAACCCCAACGGCTTTATCGACATCGACATTTCTCCTCCGGGCAACTATACCTACAACTGGTCGAATGGCAAAAAGACGCAGGATATCGAAAACCTGCCTGCAGGTGCATATTCTGTTACTGTTACCATCGGCAGTTGCAGCGCAATTGCAACCTTCGATGTGCTCAATGGAGCCACGCCACCCAATCTCTCCGTAGTTGCAGTGCCTGCCACCTGCAACCAGGCCAACGGCGCAGCGAACGCAACAGTCAGCGGCGGATCGCCACCCTATACTTACCAGTGGTCAAACGGCGCCAAAACCGAAGATATCAACAACGTTCCTCCCGGCACATATACGATAACGGTTACCGGTTTTTACGGGTGCACTGCCAAGGCAACGGTAACCATTCCGAATAACAACATAGCACTTAATATTACCGGAGCTGTTTCTGAAAACACTTCCTGTACCGTTGCCAACGGCGCCGTCAATATCAGCGTGGCTCCGGCAGGTGCTTACACCTACAACTGGTCGAATGCGGCCACAACCGAAGACCTGAACAATCTTGCCGCGGGGAGTTATTCGGTCACCGTGAGCGCGGGTGGCAGCTGTTCGGCTACTGCCACGTTTGTCGTCACCAATAATACAACCGATCCTGTGATTACGCCGTCCGTTATACCCGCGATATGCGGAAACAGCAATGGCGGCATCGATCTTACGATCAGCGGCGCCGGCAGCCCTTATACTTTTATCTGGTCGAATGCAGCGACAACGGAAGATCTGACAAATATTCTTTCCGGCAATTATTCGGTCACCGTGACCGCCTCCAACGGGTGCAAGGCCGATACAACACTGAACGTGCCGAACAACAGTTCCACATTCTCTTTGTCCGGTACGGCGACGCCGCTCACCAGCTGCGCAGCCGACAACGGTGCAATCGATCTGACGGTCACGCCGCCGGGAGCTTATACTTATCTTTGGTCAACAAATGCCGTGACGCAGGATATCGCCAACCTGCCTGCCGGAACATATACGGTTTCCGTAACGGAAACCGGCAACTGTGTTGCGACGGCATCTTTCATCATCAATGATGGCAGAACGTATCCATCCACTACGCAAAATATTGTACCCGAGATATGCGGACTGCTCAATGGCAGTGTCGATATCAATGTGAGTGGTGGCGCCACGCCTTATACCTTCCTTTGGTCAAATAATGCAGTTACGGAAGATTTGATCAATGTTTCCGCAGGCACCTATGACCTTACCGTTACAGGCTTGAATGGCTGTACTGCGGTTGCCAGTGCCAGCGTACCCGAAAATTCCATTTCATTTTCGATCGACGGCACGCCTGTGCCGAATACTTCCTGTGTGGGGAATAACGGCAGCGTCGACATCACCCTGAGTCCTGCCGTACCCGCCTCGGGACCGGGCTATACGTTTATGTGGTCGAACAACGCGAGTTCGGAAGACCTCGCCAATGTCGCTGCCGGTACATATACCGTGACGGTCAGTGCGGGAGGCACCTGCACCAACACCGCTACCTATACCGTAGCCAACAATTCGCAGGCGCCTACGATAACAGAAAGTATCACACCGGCATTCTGCGGACAAAGCAGTGGCGGCGTAACCCTCAATATCAGCGGCGGCGTTCCGCCTTTCACTTACCTGTGGTCAAATATGGCCGTTACCAAGGATGTCAGCGGCCTGGCTTCCGGTAATTATTCCGTTACGGTGACCGGCTCAAACGGTTGTATTTCCACGGAATCGTATCTGGTCCCGGAAAATGTCGTTATCCCCTCTATATCGGGAAATACCACTCCCAATACTTCTTGTATCAGCAATAACGGGGCGATTACAATCAGCACGAGCCCGGTGCTTGCATACACCTATATCTGGTCGGGCGGACAGACGACTCCTGATCTTTCCAACATTCCGCCGGGAACCTACTCCGTAACGGTGAGCGGCGGCGGCGGATGTACGGCATCGGCGTCTTTTACCGTGGATGATGACATTACGGCCGTCCTGTTGAGCGGAGTTCCGGCCAATATCCTTTGTTTCGGGGATAAAACAGGCGCTGTCGACCTGACTGTAAGCGGTGGCACACAGCCATTTACATACAAATGGTCGCCGGCCATTCCCGGCAATCCGCAGGACCCGTCCGGCCTGGCTGCCGGCAATTATTTGGTCACGGTAACGGATGCTTTGGGGTGTACAGCCATAGCGACTTTCCCGGTTACGCAGCCGGCGGCAGCAGTCCAGATGGCTTGTCTGCAATCCAAAAATGTCAGCTTCCCGGGCGCCAATGACGGTGGCGGCACCATTACCATTTCCGGCGGCGTCCCCCCCTACAAAGTCGTCTGGTCGCCGGGCAGCACTCAGTCAAACGTTCTGCCGGGTAATTTTGACATCGACAACCTGGCAGAAGGCGATTATGCCGTTACAGTCACAGATGCAAACGGCTGTTCGGTACTTTGCAGTTTTACCGTCTCTATCATCAACTGCGAGACCGCTGTCGGAACCATGTCAAGTACCCAATTGTCACAATGCGATGGCGGCTGCCTGACGGCTACCTATAATGCGACGGGACAGTTTCTTGATGCCAATGATGTTTTTCAGTACATTCTGCATCAGGGAAGCGGCAATTTCATTGTAAATGAGATAGCACGGAGCAATCAGCCTACTTTTTGCTTCGATCCGGCACTGATGAGTTACGGCACTACGTATTATATTTCTGCCGTGGCCGGAAACAACGACGGTACAGGCAATGTGCAGCTATTCGATTTTTGCACCGTTGTTGCCCCCGGCACACCGATCGTATTCCGGGAGAAGCCGGTGGCCGGCATTGCGCAGCCCGGAATTCTCAATTGCGTGGTCAAACAGCTGGCTATTTCAGGCACTTCCAGTTTGGCCGGGTCGGCCTATGCCTGGACGACGGCAAACGGTACAATTGTAGGAAGTGCCGTTCAACCGGACATTACGGTTTCAAAAGCAGGTGTTTATACACTTGTGGTGAGTCTCAGCGGATGTGCCGACACCGCCGCTGTACAGGTAAAAGATATGACGAATCAGCCGATGGCCAATATTCTGGCCAATCCCGATGATATACTGGACTGCACCATCAGCGAGATTATACTTTCCGGCACAGTAGAAGGTACGGCTGCTGCTAACACGATCTGGATCGACGGCAACGGTGTTGTTTATCCCGGTTATACGGTGTTGCAGGTCGTAACGCCGGGCACCTACCAGTTCGTTATTTTAGACACGCTTAGCCTGTGTTCCGATTCGGCGGCAATTACGATTAACGAGAATCTCGCTTACCCGCCATTATTCATGGATCCGCCGGGCTTTTTGACTTGTATCGACAATGTAACGACGCTTAGCGGCGGGTCTGCATTGCCCGGCATCGACTTTACCTGGGCAACGATCAACGGTACCGATACAATTGTGGTGGGTACCGGCCCGAGTGTCAATATCAGCGTGCCCGGAACGTATTATCTGATCGGAGAAGACCCTCTTAACCATTGTACCAATGCCTTGAGCGGGGTAGTTAACTCCGATCTGGTCCCGCCTGTTGCAGACGCGGGCACACCTTTCACAATCGATTGTTTCGGCGAGACGGCCTACCTGGACGGCAATGGTTCCGGCGGGGCTGCCGGACTGCTTTTCCTTTGGACGACTTCCGGCGGGAATCTGGTGGCGGGGGCCAATACGCCGACACCGGAGATTAATCTTCCGGGAACCTATTTGCTTACGGTAACCAACCCGGTTAACGGTTGTACCGATTCCGATGATGTGCTGAT
>JAKOXM010000731.1 GCA_029781095.1 Bacteroidota bacterium | reverse complement strand
ACATCCAGCCTGGTTCCTTTAGACATCTCCGGCATTTCGCAGGTTGTCGAAACACCCGACGGGTTGTTTGCCACTTCCAGCCTCTACGGTCTGTTGAAAAGTGCTGATAACGGCCAAACCTGGGTGTACCCGTTGAATAATGCCCTTGGTGCAAATTTCAGCCAGATTGCTTATGCGCAGGAAATGGTCGGCGGAACCCCGGTCACTCGGCTGGTTGTTGGCGCTGTCAACAATGGCGTCTGGAGATATGATCCTTCGATCCCGTCGGATTTTATTATTGACGGCATTGCTTCGTCCTGCTCAGGCAATACCCAAACGTATTGCGTGCCCGCAGCCGCAAGCGGCAATACGTTCTGTACCTGGACGGCGCCGGTCCAATCGCACATCAACGGGCAGGGAGACATTCTTCTGCTGAAGGGCGCCGGAAGCGAGTGCGCCAATGTAACGTTCGGAACATCAAGCGGATATGTATCTGTTACGAGGGATGCCGAAGATTATCCCGTTGCCCGGACCGCATCCAAATTCGTCGGACTTGTCAATTTGCAGCCGACCGTCCTGCCCGGCGTGACAATTGCTTATGAAGACCTGCCCTTCAATTCGCCTTTGACGGGCGCTCCGGTGAAAAATTACCCCGGGCTATACACTTTTGTCGCCGGCCCCTTTACTTCCCAATCGGGTTGTGACAGCACAGTGCAGCAGAGTGTGAAAGTACTGCCGCCCGTGAGCGGTACGGCCCTTGGAACCGTTTACTGGGATTACGATAACAACGGTGTTTTCAATGCCGGCGTGGACGAACTGGCGGATGGAGTGATCGTGCAAGGCTCCTCCGGGGTCTTTACAACCACCAATGCTTTTGATCCGTATGGCCTCGCCGGATTGCAACCGGGCGATACGATACGGGTAATCCCGCCCGCGCCGGGTGTAAATGCAAACCCTTCCTTTTATATTTATCAGGCGGGACTGTGGGGCAACCATAACTTTCGTCTTTTTGCGCCTGTGCCGCAATATGATCTTTTGGTGGACCTGACCAATTCGGTACCGTTCAGGCCGGGTTTTAATACAAATGTCAAAATCTCCGTTCGCAATATCGGACTTCAAACCGCGCAAAACGTGCAGTTGAAATTGACTTTGCCCACATTCATAGATTACCAGACCGCTTCACCCTTGCCTTCCGGTTCCCTGAACGACACACTGATCTGGAATGTGGGCGAACTGGCGTATGATAGTGTATTTCAAGTCAATGCAATGTTTTACGCACCCTCGGGCCTGTCCGCGGGAATGAACGTCATCATGAGCGCCGTTTCATTACCGGTTTCAAGCGACGGAAACCCTGCCAATAATTTTTATACATTGAAGACCAAAACGGTTAAATCTATCGATCCCAACGACAAGCAGGTTGACCCGGAATATGTAACTCCTTCGATGCTTGCCAACGGGCAGGCATTGGAGTACACCATCCGGTTCCAGAATACAGGAAACTATCCGGCCGAATTCGTTAAAGTCATCGATACCCTCTCCCAGTCGCTGGATCCCGGCACTTTTCATTTTATTTCCTCCAGCCACCCCTGTACCTGGAATCTTCGAGGTCATGGCGTGGTAGAGTTCTTTTTTGAGAACATACAATTATCCGACTCTGTCAGCAACGAACCCGCGAGCCACGGTTTCGTCAAGTTCTCCGTTGCGCCGAAGAAGAACCTCCCGCTCGGCACATTTGTAGAAAACTTCTGCGATATTTATTTTGATTACAACGACCCTGTTCGCACGAATACCGCCAAAACGCAGGTAGTCTATTTTGTTCCCGGAGAAGGGCTTGCGATACCCAACAAACAACTCCTTGTGCGACCAAATCCGGCTGCCTTTCACCTTTTCTGCAACTGGCAGCAGCCTGCCCCGGCAGATGGCCGCATCCGGCTGTTTGACACCACCGGCCTGCCGCGGCTCGAAGCGCCGCTGGAAGCGGGCGATAAATACCTGAGCATCGACATTCAGTCGTTGCCGCCGGGCTTGTATTTTGTGGTGCTGGAGGCGGGCGATTTGTTGCTGACCAACAAAGCCGTAATCGTTCAGCCCGATATTCTGGGAACGGGTTTTTGATTCAGATCTTTTGTGCGCCAGCAGGCACGGCAAAATCTTCGGGTCGCTCGTCGGCAAACCGGATGTTGCTTATTATCGCGCTGCCGATCTGTTTTTTGTCCTCGAGACTATCGGTAAGCCAGCGATAGAAGGTCCACTTGTGGGCGATGGGAATGCCATCCACCATCCGGAAATCGCTGTAATAAACGGCGCGAGGTTCTTTTTCGGCTGCTTCAAGCGTTTTGCCGCCGAAGGTGACGACATAAACGGCGCCGCGCAGCAAACCTTCTTTTTTATCGGAGAAAACAA
>JAKOXM010000719.1 GCA_029781095.1 Bacteroidota bacterium | reverse complement strand
TTTACAATATTATAGGAATACCCGTCGCGGCAGGCATATTGTACCCGGTCAACGGCTTTTTGCTCAACCCCATGATCGCCGGCGCGGCTATGGCCCTGAGTTCGGTGAGCGTAGTGAGCAATAGCCTGCTTTTAAAATGGCGGAATTCCCTTTGACCCTTTTGAATCACTCAAACTATTGTCCAAACACACATTTTTCATGAAAAAAGAATTGAAATTCAAGACCAATATCAAATGTATGGGCTGCGTAAGCACGGTGACACCGGCGCTGGACAAGGCAGTCGGCAAAGGCAACTGGGAAGTGGATCTTCTTTCCGCCGACCGTGAACTGACCGTCAGGACAGAATCTGCGGACGCCGGAGCGGTAGTTGCGGCCTTGAGCGAGACCGGTTATAAAGCCGAGGTTGTTTAGGGGATGGCCCACAGATGGCACAGATTTAACTGATTTTCACTGTGTAAATCTTTTCAATCTGTGCCATCTGTGTGCCATCACTCAATCGACGGCAATCTTTTCTACGGCGCGAGCAATTTCCCCACTTCCCGCCAGGTGATCAGTTTAATTCCTTGCTCCTTCAGTATTTTACGGCAGTTGTCGCTGATAAAAAAATCAAAATCCGCCTGACGCCATTCGGCGCCCCAATCCGGATGATCGGCAGCCACACCCTGCATTTCCCCGTCATTTTGGGCCAGGTGCATCAAAATCACGCTGACACCGGGTTCGAGCGAGCGAAAAACCCGCTCGTAATAGGCAGGCATACCTCCTTTGAAATCTTCGGGCGTGGCAGTGATGACGTGGTCCAGTACGATATCCTGCTCCGTAATACTTTTTCGAAATGGTTCCGGCAGTTGATCGAGCATGTCGCGGCTGACCATGGCGGGTATTCGATAATCGCGCCCGAGTTTCAGATAAATATCGAACAGGGTGGGCGTGGTAAAGAACAGGCAACCCATATGTGAATCGAGGTGGGTGGGCGCGATGCCCATCGCGATGGCCTTGTTGATCTGTGCCCGCAACTCCGTCTCTATTTCTTCAGGTTTGGCATGCGCGTTCAGATCGCCGCAGTTGTCGTAGAAATAACCGAGGCTATCAAGCAGACTGCTTACCTGGTTGCGGGGCGCCACAGGGCCCCATTTGAGGTATTTCCACTCGCTGGTAAGGGTGAGGTGCATCCCGAGATCGGCGCCCGGGTTGGCTTTCGCAAAAGCGGCCACTTCGGGCAGCCATGGGCAGGGCGCCATGATGCTGGCCGAGGTGACGGAACCCGTTTCGAGCGCCTTGAAACTGGCCTGGTTCTCCGTGTGCGCCACAGCCAGGTCGTCGGCATGCAGGATCAGCAATTTCGTTCCGGCAGGATACCCGAGTCGTTCGGTAAGGGTGCGGGTCGTTTGGGCGCGGGCTGCGGAATTGGTTGTCAGAAAAATGGCAAGGCAAATGCCTGCTGACCGGAATGTGCAAAAAAACGGGTAATTTTTGAACATGGCGTACGTGTGTGAAAGGTGCTGAATTGTCGCATAAAGATGACGTTTTAAAGCGCAGAATTTCACAAAACAAACATAAAAAATGGCCATCGCCGGAAACCCGGGATGGCCATTTTTTATAGAAAAAACGAGGATCAGTTGAAAATGTATTGCCCGGTATTCACATTAAACGTCACGTTATAGGTGCCTGCGGCGACGGGAATATTATCGCCGTTATAGGTGCCGGTGCCGCTTGGGAAACCAGCGGCGCCCCAGTTGAAATCCCAGGAGTCGTTGGCCCGGAACTTGGCGCTCCCGCCGGTCAGGGTAATATTGATCGTCTGGATAGCCGGATCGTTGACGTCGGTCGTCATATTGGTATCATCGTTCCAGCCGCCCGGCGTAGCGTCGCCGATGATGCCGATCGTGGTCGGTGTAAAGGAATAAGCGCCGGTAGCCGGGTTGAAGTTGACCAGATAAAGGCCTTGTGCGACGGGTATGTTTGCCCCGTTCTGAACCCCGGTTCCTGTCGGGAAATCGGCAGCGCCCCAGTTGACGTCCCAGGTATTGTTAGCGCGGAACTTGGCCTCGCCGCTCCACAGCCCGATAACAAGGCTAAATGTGCCGTCACCGTTCGGGCGCATGGGCGTTTCCGTATCCCAGCCGCCCGGTGTCGCCGAGCCGATGATACCTACGCTCTGGATGCCTGCATCGAGCTCGAATTTGTAAGCGCCCGTCGCAGGTGTGAAGGTAACTTTGTACTTGCCCGCGGGAACAGGAATGTTCGGTCCGTTTTGCGTGCCAACGCCGGTTGGAAAATCGCCGGCGCCCCAGTTTACCGACCAGTCGTGGCCTGCCCGGAATTTTGCTTCACCGTCCACCAGATCAATTGTGGCGCCAAAATTGCCGTTTCCGAGATTGTCCAGGTCGGTGTCGGTATCCCAGCCGCCGGGTGTGGCGGAACCAATGATGCTGATGGTGTTGTATTTGACAAACTCGAATTTGTAGAGGCGCGTTTTGTCGTTGAACGTACACTTGTAATAAGCCTCTCCTTCCGGTGCCGCAAAAGTGATGTTCGCTCCGAACTCATCTGCTTTGCCGTCGGCAGGCGGATTGTCGCCCCAGTTGCGGCCCATAAAGAAGGGGTCTTCTGCAAATTTGAACAGTTGGCCGGGCTTCATGAGTATTTCTTTCAATTCCCATGTGTTGTCGGCCACCAGGTTGAATTTGTATTCGTCGCCCTGAAAATTGTTGAAAGTGCCGAGCAGGTACAGATTACTGGTGTTGCTGGCAAAAGTAACCGCCGGGGTGAAACTGTATATGCCGCTGGGAAATTCGAACCGAACCCGCCAGGTGCCGGCCGGCACGGGAATATTCGGACCGTCCTGAACGCCCGTTCCGGAGGGGAATGATCCGGCGCCCCAGTTAACGGCCCAGTCATTATCGGCGCGGAACTTCGCCTCGCCGTCGGTAAGTACGATCACCAGTTCGTAAACACCGGGCGATACTTCCGGCATATCAACATCCGAATTCCAGCCGTCGGGTGTGGCCGATCCGATGATACCGATCAGCGGTTTGATACCGATTGTAAAATTGGTTATCCGGCTTTGCGACTTGCCTTTCGTGTCGGTTACGGATATGACCAGTTTGTATTTGCCGAGCGGCAGGCTCGAGGCATTGAAAGAAGTGCCGGCAATAACGATCGAGTCGGTTGTGCTGGAAAGCGACTTTGTTTCGGATTTGATTTCCGCGCCACTTTCGTCGACGAGTTTCACCGTCGTGCTGGCCAGCGTGGAAACGCTGCCGGAAATAAACTTGACGACGATATCGAAATTTTGGCCGGAACCGACCACGTCGCCGTCTGAAGGGGAAACGCTTAGTACACCCGGCGGAAAATCAGTCAGCGCCCTCGTATCCAGTTCTTCCTTTTTGCAGGCAAAGAACAGCGCAAATACACCGAGCAGCAGGAGTGAAGTTTTAAATATATTTTTCATGTTTTAAATTTTGAAACAACGTTGGAAAGGTTGACGAGGGGTTTAGAAAGTTTAGATGGTTGAGTGGGAATGGGTAGGAAACGGCGCATCTCCACTCCTCTAAACCCTTCTCAACCCTTCTAAAAACTTAATATCCGGTGTTTTGTGACAGGTTCTTGTTTGCCAGTATTTCCGAAGTCGGTATCGGGAAAAGGTTGCGGTACGACTCGGTGGTTTTACCCGCCTGTACGCCGCCTTTCCAGGGCCATATGCCGTTTTCGGTGAACAGGTTGTAGCGGATAAGGTCCGTCCGGCGCTGGCCTTCCCAGTAAAGTTCGCGGCCGCGTTCGTCAAGAATGAAACCCAGCGTCAGGTCATTTGCAGTGATGTCGCCGGAAGGGCCGTTGTAGGCGCGTTCGCGGATCGCATTCACATAGTTCAAGGCTGTGCCCGCATCTCCGCCGCTGCCGCCGCGGAGTACCGCTTCGGCGTACATAAGATAGGTATCGGCGAGCCGGAACATCGGATAGTCGGTGTCCGGGTGATCGAGATCGGAGCCGGGGTCGCCCGTGGAAGACATGTTCGTGAACTTCTGAACGGCATAGCCGTCGGCGAAGTTGCTGATGGAGCTGATCTCCTTGTTCTGTCCGTCGGTATAAAAATGCGCCCTTTCATCCACGATGCCAGTGGCTTCGGGGAACAGGTTGACCAGCGCGCTGGTGGCGCGCAGCCCGAACCAGCCGCCGTTGATGCCGTAGTCGGAGCCTTTCATGGTGCCTCCGACCGGTGCATGCACCAGATAGGTCATGCCGCCCCAGGTTTGGGTGCTGAGCCCGTCGAAAGGAATGGCAAAAATGATCTCTTTCGAATTGTTGTTGTCGGTTTTAAACAGGTCGCGCCAGTTGTCTTCGAGGCTGTACAAACCCGTATCGATCACTTTTTTGCAGGCGGCAACGCAATCCGAGTAGTGGTCGTTGCCGGTGTACACCTGTGCATTGAGGTAGAGTTTGGCCTGAAGCATCCACAACGCCGCGCGGTCGGCACGGCCGTAATCGTTCTGGCCGGGAGCAACCATGTCGCCTTCGATCTCCTTCAGTTCGGTATCCAAAAAGTCGAAAACCTTCCGGCGATCGCCCTGCGGAGGAGGTTCCGAGCCGAATCCAGAAGTTTCGGTATAGAACGGGATATTACCGATGAGATCGAGGCCGTGCCAGTAGCTCAAAGCGCGGAGGAAACGCGCTTCGGCGCGATACGTTTTGATCTCGTTGCGGGTAGCGAGGCTTACGCCGCGGGCGTCGAGTTTTTCATTGGAAGTTTCGCGCAGAAATTCATTGGCCATCGAAACCTGGAAGAAAATACGGTAATACATGGCGCGCACAAACTGGTTGGCCGGCGTCCAGGTGTGTTCGTGCAGGGCGGGCAAGCCTTCGTCGCCCCAGCCGATCACCGCTTCGTCGGTCGTCAGTTCCTGCAACTGCCAGTACTGGCGCAGGTAATTGGAAAAGCCTTCGTCGAGGCTCGAAATATCGGCGCTGCCGGCCGGACCGCTTTGTCCGGTCACGGCAAGACCCGCATATACGCGGGCGATGAAAGCGCGGTAGGCACTTTCGTCTTTAAACAGCACCTCCGGCGTTACCCGGTCGGTCGGCTGGATATCGAGGCCCGTGCAGGCGCCGACAACCAGCAGCAAACAAATAACAGAACTTTTAATCGCGGTTTTCATATCAACCTTGCATTTAAAAATGTCTTGAATTTGAAAAATTTGGTACCGGCATGAATCCTGAAATTTCATATCCGGTTTAATTCAGTCGTAGAAAATTCAGCCATTTGGCGTCATTTTCAATTTTTAAGGACCCTTACAGCCCGAGGCTCAGCCCGAAGACGTAAGTACGTGACCAGGGGTACGGGTTGTTGTCGATACCACCGCTTACTTCGGGGTTCAGGCCGGAGTATTTGGTCCACACAAACGGGTTTTGCGCCGTCACATAGAGACGTACATTGCCCGAGCCTCCTATTTTGGGCAGGGTATAGCCCAGGGTGATGTTGTCCATCCGCAGGAACGAAGCATCCTCCACGTAGTAATCGGAGAAATACTGCGGCTTTCTGAAGTTGGTTTTCAGCGCCGATGTGTGCAGATTGTTCAGGAAGATATCGCCGCGCTCGTCAACCCGGTTGAAATAGCCGCCGTTGGAAGCGTTGTTGTTGTAAACGTAGTTGCCCAGATTGCCGCGCATGGTAAACGTCAGGTCGAAACCTTTGAAGTTGACAGACGAAGTGATGCCGACTACGAGGTCTGCTGCGGGCTTTTTCAGCGGGCGTTTGTCCAGGTCGTCCACTTTCCCGTCGTTGTTCAGGTCTTCGTATATCTCGGACAGGTCGCTCGTTTGGTCCGGGATGGGCTTGCCGTCGGCGCCGTATTTTTGTTTGAATACGAAGAAGGAGTTGACGGGCTGGCCAACCTGGAGGATTTGCACGAAGTTGCCCACGCCGCCGGAGATGCCTCCTGCGAGCACGCCCTGGTCGCTGATGCGGTCGATGGCGAGAACCTTGTTTTTATTGATCGCAAAGTTGACGCCGACATTCCACGACAGGTCGCGTTTGTTCAGCACATAGCCGTCCAGCGTAAGTTCGACGCCTTTGTTTTCGAGTTCTCCGATATTGGTCAGGATACGGTCGGTGAGGTTGGTGCCGGCCGGGATGTTGACCGTAAACAGCAGGTCCTTGGTGCGCTTGTAGTAATAATCAAACGTACCGTTGATGCGGCCGTCGAGGAAACCGAAGTCGAGACCTGCGTTGTAGGAAGAGGTTTCTTCCCATTTCAGGTTCGGGTCGTAGCCGTCCGGGCGGGTTGTCGTGATGAAAACGGGTTCACCGTTGTTGTACCCGAACTGGTAGCGGGCCCGCGCATCGCCGTAGCGGTAGGTCGGCAGGTAAAGGAAGTTGCCGATATCCTGGTTACCCGTGATCCCGTAGCTCAGGCGAACTTTCAGATCGGAAAGGACTTTGTTCAGCCCCTGCGACCATTCTTCCTGCATCACGCGCCAGGCGAATGCCGCTGACGGGAAAGTACCCCAGCGGTTGCTGGGCCCAAAGCGGGTGGAACCGTCGCGGCGTACGGTGGCGGTAAGGAGGTAGCGGTCTTTGTACGAATAATTGGCGCGCCCGAAGAACGAGATCAGGCGGTTGTGTACCTCGCTGAAAAACGGAATGGAATTCAGTGCCTGCCCCGCGCCGTTGACGCCGAGGTTGTTGTTGGTCAGGTCGAATGCGTCGTAACCCTGGTATTTTTCGATAAAATCCTGGTAGGAATAACCACCCGTCACGTCGATCCGGTGGTTTTCGCCAAAATTCTTCTTGTAGTTCATGTAGTATTCGAGCAGCGGGTTGATGCGCGAAAAACTTTCGCTGCGGATGTTGCCGTCGCCGCGACCGCCGAGTGTTTTTTTCTGGTAGGTCGTCGGCTGGAATATCTGCTGTTCGCCGTTGGTGGCGTCGTAGCCGAGGTTTATTTTGGCGCTCAGTCCGGGTACCCATTCGAGGAAGGAATACTCCGCTTCGATGTTGCCGATATTGCGGAAGGCCCTGCCTTTGTTGTCGATCTGCTTGTACGCCGAAACGGGGTTGCGCGGCGTTCCGGTGATGCCGTATTCGAAGAAACCGGCAAAATCTGTGTTGCCCGGATCGTATACAGGCTGGGTGGGGTCGAAGGTCCAGGCAGCGCCGATCTGTCCGGGGTCGAACTGGTTCCGGGTGAGGGCGCCTTTTGCATTCATGTTGATATTCAGGCGATTGTGGAACATTGCCTGGTTGTAGTTGATGGATACGCTGGTGCGGTCGAGCGACGAACTGCGCATGACGCCGTCCAGTTGCTGGTAACCCAGCGAAGCGCGGAAACCGGCGTTCTGACTACCGTTGGAGAAACTCAGCGTATGGCTGTGTCCGCCGGCGTTCTGCGTGATTTCATCGAACCAGTTGGTATTGGCAGTGCCGAGTTTTTCCAGCCGGTTGGGCGCCACGAAGGTCACTACGTTGCGGAATTCCTCGGCGTTGAGCACGTTCGGTTTGCCGGTGAACTGCGACGTGGTGTAATACCCGTCATAGGTTACGCGGGCTTCCTCTCCTTTTTTGCCTTTTTTGGTCGTGATAATGATGACACCGTTGGCGCCCCGTGATCCGTAGATGGCGGCGGCCGAAGCGTCTTTCAGCACCGTAATGGACTCGATGTCGGAAGGGTTGATAAAATTGAGGGGATTGCGGCCGCCGGCGTAGCCGTCATTTTTGAGGGGTACACCGTCGATAACGAACAGGGGGTCGTTGCTGGCGCTCACCGAGGTGCCGCCCCGGATACGGATCGATGCATTGGCGCCGGGTTCGCCGCTGTTGGGCGTGATGGATACGCCTGCAATTTTGCCGGCCAGCAACTGCTGCGGGCTGACGATAGCGCCCCGGTTGAAACTTTTCTCCGCAACGGCATTTACGGAGCCGGTAGCGTCTTCTTTTTTAACCGTGCCGTAACCGATAACCACCACTTCTTCGATGGCCGCACCGGGCGACATCTTGACGTCGATGATATTGGCAGCGCCAACGTTAATGATTTGTTCGGTGTAACCGGTGTACGCTACACGAATCTGAACAGCGCCTTCGGGAAGGCTGATTTTGTAATTGCCGTCATAATCGCTGATAGCACCGACAGTGGTACCCATTGCAAAAATGCTGGCCCCGATGAGCGGCTCGCCATTCTCTGCGTCCGTTACCTTGCCTGATAGCTGTCTTTGCGCAAGGAGTGCCGTCCCGCCCAAACACATCAAACAAATAAGGGTAAGAAATGACCTTTGTTGGATTTGCTTCATGTAAAATAAAATTTGGAAAAGTGTGGAATTAGCGTTGTAACAATGTGTATTCGAGGATTAAGTGGATTATATGTTTTGGCTTGTAAAGAAATGAATAATCAGAGATTTCACCCGGTGATATTTTATTTCCGGCCGGTCAAATTGCGGTGTATGCCGGAATTGGCGCTACTACTGGATTTAAAGGGCTGTCGATTATCTTCCCAATTTCTGCCCCCGGGCACCAGGTATGCCAGTCGAGTTCCTGGTTTTTATTTTCCGGCTTCTTCAGGCGCGCTTCTGCATCCATGTAAATGATCGTCATCACCTTGCGCATCCGCCCGGTCCGGTTTGCTCCGGCGCGGTGAAAGACCCAGCCGGAATGAAAACTTACTTCCCCGGCGTCGAAGGGTTCCACTACGTGCTCGAAATCGTTGATACGCAGATTTTGCCCGATTTTATGTTCGCTTTCATCGCTGAT
>JAKOXM010000714.1 GCA_029781095.1 Bacteroidota bacterium | reverse complement strand
AATTACCGCCCCGATTTTTCGGGGTAAGGGTGAAAACGTGCGGTAAGAGCGCACGATTCCGGCGGGCGATCGTCGGGAGGGATAAACCTTGCGGGTTGAAATGCCGTGTACACCTTGTTTTTGTGCGTTGCTCGCGCATCATCCCGGTTTTCCGGGTGGCAAGGGGGGTAGGCAGCGCAAATTCCTTCGGGTGACCGGAGGGATCAGATAAATGGCAGAGGCCCCGGTTTGCGCCGGGGTACAGAATCCGGCTTACAGGTCTGTAGTTTTTTTTAAAACCTTAATATTGATAGCATGAAACACCTTTTCTCGATCCTTCTGATTTTCCTCGCTTTCTTCCTTTCTTCCTTCAAAACCATGGTCAAGCCCACCCGCGTCATTTTTTTCGGCGACAGCATCACGCAGGCAGCCGTCGAGCCCGGCGGATACATCGTCAAAATGCGCGACATGCTCACTGCTGAAAATAAAGGAGACGACTACGACCTCATCGGGGCGGGCGTCAGCGGCAACAAAGTGTACGACCTGTACCTGCGGCTTGAAAAAGATGTCCTCGACAAAAAACCCGATATCGTCGTAATTTATGTCGGCGTCAACGACGTATGGCACAAGCGCAGCTTCGGCACAGGCACCGATGCGGATAAATTCGGAAAATTTTATGAGGCCCTCATTTCAAAAATGAAGGACGCCGGCATTAAACTGATCCTGTGCACGCCCGCCTGTATCGGCGAGAAAACGGACTGCACCAATACGCAGGACGGCGAAATCAATCAATATTCGCAGATCATCCGTGACCTGGCGGCAACGTATACGTGCAAACTTTGCGATTTGCGCCGGAGCTTCCTCGAATACAACAGCCAGCACAACAGCGAAAACAAGGAAAAAGGGATACTGACAACCGACGGCGTTCACCTCAACGACACCGGCAACCAGATGGTGGCTCAAATGCTCCTGGAAAAAATCAGGGAATACTAACCGGTTCTGCGGAACAGGTATGTAATGCCTTTCCGAAAAAGAGTGAGCTCCGAACCTTCCAGTTTTTTGATCTCAAAATCGGCAAAAGCGTGACCGTCCGAGTCTTTGAGTATCAGACGGCTGCCGCTGATCTCCCAGGCAGTTCCCGTCGGGAAAAACCCGTCGAGGCAGGTGCTTTCAAGCGTGTTATCCGTCTTGAACAACAGGTAACCGTCGCAATTGATCTGATAGGATGTGGAAGTGTCCAGCTTGCCGGACTTGGTGTCACATTCCCATTTACCCTGTAGTTGTGCATCGGCAAAACGAAAGGAAAACAGGGAAGCGATGAACAGGACAGAGATGGCTCCCCGAACCGAAGGTGTGTAAGTAGACATAGGATTAATCGATTTTTGATTCTGCGAAAATAATACATAAATGCTTTATCACATAATAATTTTTGTTAAAGTTTTCATGCAGTCCTAAACCTTTTGGTGTATACGAAGGAATAACCTTGTTATGCCGGATTTGGATACATTATTGCTTCCGCATTGCGTTCTTTGTTCATTGTGAATCACCCTGTTAACTTTTTTGAATGAAATACTTTGCCGCGCTGATACTCGCTTCCTGCCAGTTTTTTTCCTGCACAACCGGCAAGACTCTCCCCCGGCGCTCAGATCCGCTGAAGCAAATCCTTGCGGGTTTGAAAAACGATGCGGTGGGGCGAGAGGTGCTGAAAAACAGCAGCGCATATGAATTGCAGGTCATTTATACACAGATCGACCGCGATACGAGCGGCAAGGCGCATTTCACATCCTATACGTACCATGCAGATTCGACGCGATATTTTTACCCCGCCAGCATGGTAAAAATGCCGCTTGCGCTTCTCTCCCTTGAAAAGATAAACAACCTGCGCCGCAGCGGTTATCCGCGCCTGAGCCGCAAGACCGCCTACCGCATCGATTCGCTGCGCGCTTTTCAGCGGAATTTTTCCGTCGATTCAACGGCGCCGGGCGGCTTGCCCAGCATCGCACACGATATCCGGGAAGTTTTTACGATCAGCGACAACCTGGCATACAACCGGATGTTCGAATTTCTCGGAAGGGATTACATCAATCGCAGCCTGCGGGAAAAGGGTTACTCCCGCACGGGCATCGTCCATCGCTTCAATTACCCCGGCCGCGACAACCGGTATGCCAGCCCGATCACTTTTTATGACGCTTCGGGCACGATTTTCAAGGAAAAGGAGCGGTTTGAAGAACACATTTGGGAAAACACGCAGACCGGCACGCAAAAAGGCAAGGCCTATTACAACGCCGGGGACAGCCTTGTCCGCCAACCGTTCGACATGCGCTCGAAAAACTGGTTTGCCCTGACCGATATGGAGAAAATGCTGCGCGCCGTTATGTTCCCCGAAGCCGTGCCGGAACCCGGCAGATTTTACCTGACAGCCGACGACTATGCGTTTCTGTGGCATTACATGGGCATTTTCCCCCGGGAATGCGATTTTCCAAAATACGACTCGGTCTATTACGACGGCTATGTAAAGTTTTTCCTGTTCGGCGATTCAAGAGCAAAACAAAGCGGTACGATTCGTGTATTCAACAAAGTGGGAGAAGCGTACGGCACATTGACGGACGTGGCCTATATCGTTGATTTTGAAAACAATGTGGAGTTTATCCTCGCGGCAACACTGCTGTGCAACCGCGACGGTGTTTTTAACGACGACAAGTATGAGTACGACCAGACCGGGTTTCCGTTTCTGGCCCGGCTCGGCCGAAAAGTGTATGAATACGAATTGAAACGAACCCGAAAGGTGCAGCCCGACCTCGCCAGATACCGGAATGCACTTCGCTGACCAGCCGTCAAATTATTGAAAGAATCATTTTTTCAGCCGCAGCGCTGCTACGCCCTGAAAAAATGTCTTGCCTTGTCTCAAAAGCCCTGCGTTATTTTGCCATTTAGATATATCCAAGTACTAATATGTGAAAAAAGCGCCATTATTTTACCCTTGAAACTCAAAAGAGATGAATGAGTCTGAATCGTTCCCTGGCCGCATTCGACGCAATTACAGGGAAAACCAAAGGTGGCTCCAGGAACTCTGGAATAACCAGGATAACGAACGCACGAAACTCCTGCATTACTACCGCTGGCACCTGAAAGAGCTGCTGTTGTGCGTTTTGCTGGCCTTTCTGCTTACCCGGGTGGATAAGGTACAGCAGTTTTTTTCCGCTTTCGCCATAGAAATCAAGACCGGCGACTATGATTTCCTGCAATTCGCCGTTGTTTTTATACTAAACGGCCTGATCGTATTCTGGCTGTGCTATGTCTTCTGGCACAAGCCGGCAAGGCTCCACCTCGGAAAATTTGGCCGGCTTGTCTTTGGCGACCGGCGACGCGAAGATTTTGAAGCGTATTATCGCAAACCCGGCGGCGCCTGGCGGGTAGCCATGATGTCCGGATTGCCAATGGTTCTTGTGAATACAACGCTTTCGCTTGCCCTGCTGCGCGACAACGAACTCATCGTGCAACGCCCCTCGGCATTTTCACTTTGGCTCGACAACAATGCCTTCCTGGTGCTGATTGCAACCTCGCTTGTTTTTTTGCTGACGGGCTCGCTTATCCGGCCGAGGTTTCACGCCATGGAGGAAGACAGCCTCGGGCATCATTTGAACGAACACGCAACAGCGGCCGAACTTGACAGCCTGCTGGGCAAGTTGTGGCGCGCCTTCAACATCAACCTCTTGTTGCTGCCATTCGGGGTAGCCCTCCTGACCTTGTTTTTGTGGTTCTATCCCTATTCTACCATTGCAGCCAACTATGTCGTATTGCTGGCATTCGTATTGGCGCCGCCGCTTGTGGTTGCATTTTTCCTCAGCAGTTTCAGCGAATGCCTGATCATCGAGCGAAAAAAAGAAGAACGGTACAAGAAGGACGACCTCGTTTTTCAATCCAAATTCGGGATATGGTACGACTGGCTGATGCGGATTTCCTATTTCGTCAGTGTCTTTCTTTTCCTGATGGTGAATAACAAGGACATCACTTCGCAGGAGCTGTTCAGTCAGTGGATGTTCCCGGTTGCCATGCTGATGTTTGTTTTTATAGCCTATTACCAGACGATCGACCTGCTGATCTATAACATGACGCGGCTGCGGTTTTACATGTTTTTCCTGTTCTGCATTCTCTTGCTGGTTTATTTCGGACAAAGCGGACATTACCGCCTGAAATTCAACGGTGAAATACCCAAAAGCGGCAGCCTGCAGCGGACAAATCTGGAAAACTATTTTCTCGCCTGGGCCAAAGGCAGGTACGTTGCCGATGATTCATCCGATGTTTTTCTGGTAGCCGCCGAGGGCGGTGGTTCGCGCTCGGGCGCCTGGACGAGCGCCGTGCTGACACAACTCGATTGGGCGACCGACGGCGCATTCAAACGGCAATGTTTCGCAATCAGCGCAGTTTCGGGCGGCGCCGTGGGCACTGCCGCTACGCTTGCTCTTTGGGATAATGCCATGAAGTCGGGGCTGAGCGATTCCGCCGTCTACTGCACGGGAAAAAGGGATGCATATATCGGCCGTGTTTTCAACCGCAATTACATATCCACTTCTCTGGCGGGCATTTTTTTCTATGATTTGATACAACAGATGCCCGGGCTGAATTTTCTGTACAGGGGGCAACACAGCAGAACCGACCGCCACCAGGATGAAGAGGACAATGCCGTTTGCCTGGGTCTGAACAGGATGCTCGGAGACAAATGCCTGGTAGAGCACAATTACCTCAAAAAAACAAATTTCCTGTCGATTTACTACGACAACGACTGGAGGGATCCGATAGCAAAACCCAAAACGGGCTTGCCGCTTTTTTTCCCGAATACCTGCCGGGTGGAAGACGGGCGAAGGGGTATTGTCAGCCCCATTCTGATGGATACGGCCGAGGTAAAAACCAGTCCGAAAGAGCCTTTTAACGCTGCAATCGTCGATATCATCGGAATAGGCCGGGATAAAGATCCGACCAAATCATTGAGTCTGGGCGAGGCAACCAGCCTCAGCGAGTTATTCCCGTACGTCAATTCGACCGTGTTTATAGATGAAAATACCGGCAGTTTTATGGACGGCGGCGCCTATGAAAATCTGGGACTTACCACGCTGGACGAGGTAAACATCTCGCTGAAATACATCTGTGCCGCGCCGGATGCCGCCTGGATCGCGAAAAACATCCCCGATTCTCTAAAATCCGGTTTTATCTCGTATTTGACAAAAATACGCTTCAAAATACTGCTGATCTACAACAGCGACAACCATGGAGATGAAAAACGGGCGCATTACGACAACAATTCGGTGAAGTTATTCGACCCCATCGTCGCCATGATGCAGACGCCGTTCGGGGGACATACCGATTATATTTACCACAAAGTCCGGTCCGAGCCCGGCGGCCCCACTGTGATTGACTTCCCCATGCTGATCAATTCCGGATACGACAATACCCGGCCCGACAAGATCGTCATGTCGCGCTGGCTGAGCAAATACGAATTGAATGAAATACTGAGGCGGGCAAAAGAACGCGTTGATGCCAGACTGGGTCAGTTGAGCCCGAAGTGGAACAGCAGCAGCGGGCACTGAGTCAGTCCGCTGCTACTGCCAATTAATATGCATTAGGGTTGTTGCGATGTACCTGATTGAAAATCAATGTTTTTTCAAAAATCCATCAAGCCACTCGCTTATTCATCAGATGACTGCCAGTCATCCGATGAATGATCATTACTTACTGTTGTCCGCTCACTTCCGGCCGCATTTGCGGGAAAAATAACACCTCCTGGATGCTGGTTTGCCCCGTAAACAGCATGGCGAGGCGGTCGATGCCGTAGCCGATGCCGCCCGTGGGTGGCATCCCGTATTCGAGGGCGCGCAGAAAATCCTCATCCATGGCCATGGCTTCCTCGTCGCCGCGGGCGGCCAATCGCAGCTGATCTTCGAATCGTTCGCGCTGATCGATCGGGTCGTTGAGTTCCGAATAGGCGTTGGCGACTTCCTTGCCGTTGACGAACAGTTCGAAGCGCTCGACAAGGCCGGGTTTGCTGCGGTGTTTTTTCGTGAGCGGCGACATATCGATCGGATAATCGATCAGGAAGGTCGGCTGAATCAGGTGTTCCTCCACTTTTTCCCCGAATATTTCATCGATGAGTTTGGCCTTGCCCATCGAGGCGTCTATTTCGATATGGTTCTGGCGGCAGTAGTTGCGCAAATCTGACTCATCGGCAGATTCCACATTCAGGCCTGTGTATTGCTGGATGGCGTCAAACATGGTGAGCCGCCGGTAAGGTCCGGCAAACTCGATCGTGTGTTCGCCCGCCTGCACGGTAGACGCTCCGTCATCGTTCAGGGCTCGCGCAACGCGTTCGAGCAATGTTTCGGTGACGCCCATCAGCCAGTTGTAATCCTTGTATGCCACATAAAACTCCAGTGCCGTAAATTCCGGGTT
>JAKOXM010000446.1 GCA_029781095.1 Bacteroidota bacterium | reverse complement strand
AATCGTGGGTCGAAAATCAGGGATGATTTATAGTTTAACAAACTGTCCGTTGTGGACGATGCCGAGGACTTTACCTGTAAATTGCTGACCGAGAAAAGGCGTGTTGTGTGATTTCGAACGAATATCCTTTTCTTCGAGTACCCATTCTGCCTCCGGATCGAACAGCGTAAGGTCAGCGCGGGCGCCCGGCTTGATTTCCGGCAAAGGCAGGCCGAGCACCCGGCGCGGGGCCAGGGCCATTTTTTCAACCAACGCGTTCACGGACAATCTTTTGCCTAAAAAGGTCCTGCAAATTGCAAATGCCGTTTCCAGCCCGATCATGCCGAATTCCGCGTACGGGAATTCGAGGTTTTTTGCTTCTTCATCCCAGGGTGTGTGGTTGGTCGCAATGAAGTCGATCGTGCCGTCTTCAAGGCCTTCAAGCAGGGCATCGGCATCGGCACGGCTGCGCAGGGGAGGCATGAGTTTCCAAAAAGAGTTGAAGTCGAGAAGCGCCTCGTCCGTGAAACAGAGATTGGCAACTGCGACGGAGGCCGTCACGGGTAGTCCGGCCTTTTTGGCCGCCCGCACCTGCGCAACACTGCCCGCCGTGGAAAGCAGGTGCAGATGGAGCCGGCTGTCCGCATATTCGAGCAATCGGAGGTCGCGCTGCACAACGATCTCTTCGGCTAACGAAGGGATACCTTTTAGTCCGAGCGAAGTACTCACAACGCCTTCGTGCATTTGGCCGGAGGCAGCAATGGATTTGTGATGCGGTTCGTTGATGATCAGCCCCCCGAATGCACGGGCATACTGCATGGCACGTAGCAGCAGGCCTGCATCCTGTACCGGTTTTCTGCCGTCGCTAAATGCAATGGCGCCGGCTGCGTGCATGTCGAACAACTCCGCGAGGTCCTTGCCTTCACATTTTTCGGAGATCGCCCCAATGGGGTAAAAAGTAACCGGGCTGTTCGCCGTTTTGTTTTTTACGTACAGTATTTCCGATTTGGAAGACAGGGCCGGGAGCGTGTTGGGGAAGCAGGCCACCGAAGTAAAGCCGCCGGCAGCAGCGGCCTGCGCTGCCGAGTGCAGGTCTTCCAGGTGTTCGAAACCCGGGTCGCCTGCGTGTATTCCCACATCGAGCCAGCCGGGCGATACGGCAGCCGTACCGGTACCCGATTCCCACACCTGCGCATCTTTTTCGGCGGGCAGATTTTTTCCCACAGATTCAATGACACCATCGCGAATGGCGATATCCTGTACCCGGCTTTCGTTTATGCCGTCAAAAATCCGGACATTCTTTAGTAATAAGAACATGGTCGTTTGTACAATTTAGGCGGCTCGGCGCTCCTGAATAACCGGAGCTTCACCGAATCCCTTCCGGGAGTTTGTACCAAAAATTATTGCGCGATACCCACCCGGGTTCTCGCCGGTAGAGGGTTGCATCGGTTCGTTTGATCAGCACTTCGTCAAGATAAAACGGCTCATCGACTGCTTTTTTCTGCAAAAAGATACGGGTGTCGGAGTTGTCTTCGTACACCGTAAACGCGAGGTCGAACAGAGCCCAGCCATCCACGATACTTTGGACATAAAAGCGAAGGCCTTCGTGTTTGAAGTTGATCTCATGGCCGTCGGCGCGGCTGTTCTGAATGATTTTCACCTCGTCTGTCATACCCATATCCTGCTTCACGTATATCCACAGGCTCAGGTTGTACTCGCCTTTCGGTATTCTGTCTTTCCATATCCAGGTCGTATCGCCGATATTGCCCTCGAATGCGCCCTTTCCTTTAAAAATATGCGCCGATGTGGTCAGGGAATCGTACGAAAGATGCGTCAGCCAGCCGGCATCCCGATTACTGCGCCAGCTATTGCCGGCCGGGAAGGCAGCCTGCTTGTCCATTTCCGCTGAAACCTCCAGCGCCTGCCGGCGCGAATAGGCCCGGACGCTATCCGGCACAAGAGACATAATCCGCATTTCGGGGTTTTCGTACACCAGTTCGGCCTCGTCGACGAGGTGAGGGTATTTTTGTTTTACCTCATCCCAGCGCGACTGATTGATCATCAGGGCGATCGGCCGGTTATCGGGCAAGTCTTCCAGGATTTTGGGCGGCTCGCAGGGGTTGAGGGAGAACTGTACGGATTTGATCATGTGGCCGATGGAGGTCCGGCTCATAAAAACACCCATGTCGGGCACTCCGGTATACAGCGCCGAAATTTGCATGTTTCGGAAATGCTGGCCGTCGATATCGAGCCAGATATTTTCCGAGCCGATGTGGTAGTACGGGAGTGGCATGAGCGCCTGATAGCGGGAAAAATCCACTTTGCTCAGCCAGTGATCCGGAGAGGCCGCGGCGACGCTGTGTTTTGCTACGTTCGGACCCAGTACCAGTTTTTTTGTTTTTTGGAACGTAAGCGCTTCGTAACTCAGCAAGGCAAGCGGCGCAAGCGCGATAACCCATCGGAACCAGGGGTATTTGCCGTTTTTGAATCCCTTAAACCGGATGCTTCTATTCCATAAGACATAGAATAACAATACATTGGCCACATAAAAATATGACCATGTAAATCGCCCCAGGCCCCTGAATTGCCGCAACGGGCCAAAGAAATTGACCATCCACTCCATACCTTTGATGGCGAAAGGAAAACCGCAGGAAAAAATAAGCAGCAGCAGCGCCGCAAAGAAAATACCCTTCAGGTAGCGTTTGTGTACGCGGTGATAGGCAGCCTCGTCCCAGTCTTTTTCAAAAGGCCGCAATCGCCTGAAAAACAGTATCCAGACGGTGAAAGCCGTTGCCGCCAGACCGATGTAGGCCTGCGTTTCGACATCAACCCGCCGGATTTTAATAATGTTGTGATCGATCCACTGGTACAAGGGAAAGGATTCATAAGGCAACATAACGCCTTCCCAGTACCCGATATAGGTTGTAAAGCCCCAGGGATTGGCCGGTCTGTCCGTGACATAGTCGGACCAGTGAATCCAGATATTCAGCAGCACAAACGGCAGCAGCACCATGACCACGAGGTGACTGAGCCGTACGCGCAGGTTGCGCCACGATGGGTCGGACAACAGTTGAATAATGGTATAAAGCCCCAAAAACAAGGCAGAAAGACCGAAATAATAAAAATGCAATTGTGCCGCAACCCACACCAGAAATCCGATTTGCAAACTCTGGTACCGCCTGCTGTATCGTTCTTCATAGCGGCAGAGCAAGAGCAGCAGCAAGGGAAAAACCCAGATATGCGACAAGCCGAAATGTCCGTCAAAACGGTTGTTCTGCGGCGACATGAACAGGATGGCAAGTGATGACAAGCCGGCATACCACACCGGCAGGTGAAGTTTGCGAAACAACAGGAAGATCACGCCTCCGCCAAGCAACATCGAAAGCAGTTGAATCATGTTGATAACGCCCACACTGCGTTCCGACAAGTCAGAAACATGTGCGCTCCACCATTGCATAGCCGTGCTGATCAGGGGTTGGTTGTCCGTAAACAGAACATGTTCGCCATACGGATATCCCATGCCGCTGTAGTGAACGAAACTGCTGTCGTAACGAACGTGCCACGCAGACGTCATGTAGTTTTTGAATCCGTCGGGCGATTCTCCGAACATATACGCATTCGGCGATTCCAGCCAAACGCTGTGTTTCATCCACAACAACGCAAACGCCACAGCCAGCAAAGCCAGAAGCCCCCAAAATGTATGCGAACGCTTGGGTGAGCGCAAGTTGTGGATGGTATGTTCTATTTGTTCAACTCCTTTCATGTATACTGACTTTTTGGCTTGTGGCCCGAAGTATGAAAGTTTACTTTTTGCTACGCAACAGCAACGATAAAAAATTTCGCCCTTCCGTAGCCAGTATTCTCCACCCGACTTTGCTGAATGTTACGCCGTCGCGAAGTTCTACCGGTACGGGCGATACCGGTATCCGGCCGTTCGCCAGCATCAGGAATTCGAGGTCGAACAAAAACCGGTCAATTGTCGTGTCAAGAAAAATAGATTTGCCCTGGTTATCGAACGCTTTCAGACCGCATTGCGAATCGCCCACAGGTTGCCGGAGTACGTTGCGAAGCAGCCAGCGCAATCCTTTTGATAGCCAGCGCCGGAAAACAGGTACCCGGTCGTAGTAAGCCGTATCGCGATTGCCTGCCGCTATGCCGCCATGTTCGCTCACAGCAAGTACCACGCGCCGCATGCTCTCTATCGTGTAGGGGAAGTCCGCGTCCGTAACAAGATGAAATTCCGCTTCAGATGCCGCCACCCCCTTGCGCAAGGCATATCCTTTCCCGTGATTTTGCTGGTACGAAACCACCCTGGCCAGTGGCAATAATTCCGTTAAACGCTGGAAGTTTCGGTTCGCTGCCTCGCTGGAGGAACCGTCATTCACCACAATGAGGCCGGGAGTGCCCGCCCAATCGGCCACGGTATCGCTGAATGTGAGGAATCTTTCCACCAATGCTTCCGCCCAACCCTCCATCGGATTGTAACAGGGCACTATGACATTTAGACGGATCGGTGGTGTATGCAAAACGAGGGTTTACCTTTTCTGGCGGGCAAAAGTAAGGTATTGCTTCATTGCTGGCATTGTTTCATTGCCCTTATTGCTGTATTGGTTCATTGCCGGCATTGTTTTATTGCTGTTATTGTTGCATTGTTGGTATTGTTGCATTGACACAAATGGCATGAATTATTTGCTCCGAACGGGCAAAACACAACCAAGCAACATTGTCAGCAATGGAACAATGCCGGCAATACACCAATCATTCATTCACTTCGGCCTTATCGTGCATTCCAGTGTGGCAAAACCGCCTGCGTCGAAGTGCTGTATCTCGATGCGATGGTGGCCACCGAGCGAAACGGTGACCTCGTCCGTTTCGGGCTCGTGCACATTCCAGTGTTCAATGACGGGCTTGCCGTCGAGGAAAAGCCGGACGCCGTCGTCGGAAGTAAGCGTGATAACGTACTGATTGGACGGAATGTCGAACTCCGATACGCTTCGGGTGGCAAATCTGTCGTCCTGAACGCCGTCTGCAGGAGCGCCCCACCACGCGAACCAGAGTTCATCGGTCTGTTTTTCGGCGACAGGCTTTCCTTCAAATACCTCGCTTGCAGGGATGCTGTCCTTGTAATTGAAAAACTGCACTGTCCAGTTTATCTTTTTCTCATATCGTCGAAAATCGAAGGTATACACCTCTCCGGCAGGTATCAACTCTCCAAATTCCGTGGCGATCGTCTGCGGACTGGTATATTCGAATTCAAGGCGAATGTCTTCGGCCGTCGGGTTGCGCTCCACCGTTATTTGGGCCGGCACGGTTCCTTTTACTGCGCTCACCGTGCGAACGCCGCGCATTTTATTCAGTTTCCAATCGCCTGAAGGTCCGATCAGTACAAAAGAGTACTTGTTGCCCGCCATCGTATCAAGCAAAGCGACAGGCCGGCGAAAATCGAAGGGGCCCCAATTGTCGATGGCGATAAATTGACGGCCGCGCGGAAAACCCGCAGGCAGGGCGGCGAGCATGCCGTCCGGAAGGCTGTCGGGTTCCCTGAGTTCCACTTCCGGAACATTCAGGGGAGCATAAGGGTCCTCGGGGGCGCCCGTATGTGAGAAATTCAGGCTTTTGGAGGCCGATAATTCGGGCATTTGCCATGTCCGGTCAATGGATTGTTCGGCTCCATAAATATCATTTCGCCAGAATTTGAAGGCTTCATTCGGCCTGGATGTTTCGAGCAGCGTTTCAAAATCGGAAAACAGGTTTTCACCGTTGACGGCGACATTCTTCGACGCGCTGATTTTCAAGGGTTTGCGAACGCCTATAAATACATTCCGGTCGATCATGATATCCCGGCTTTGCACGTCCCGCTTTTGGGCGTAGCCCCAGTCGGAAGGCTGTGGCCCGCTGCGCGCCCATATCTGAATACCCGCCGTGTCATTGACGAGTATGTTTTGCAGGATGGTGTCGTTCTGGCCGTGTTCGATGGCGATGGAGGTGCGGCAACCCACGATCATATTGGCAAAGATCAGCGATTCGTAGCTGTACCCTGCCCAAATGCCATATATGCAATCGGCCATATAATTACCCTGAATACGGTTGCGCGAGAATGTGGCTTCGATGCCGTTGGTCGTAGCATAACTGAAGTCGTTGCCATAGATAAGGTTGTCGTTACAGCCGCCAGTGCCTGTATCCATGGTCGTCTGGCCCGCCCAGAGAAACAGGCCGTCGCCGGAATGTGAAGCGGAATTGTAGGCAATCAGATTTCCATTGCTTTGTTCGTACACGAGAATCGCTGCGGAGTCCTGCCCGCGCTCGTAAAACCCGTGCGAATAACCACGCACGTTCCATTCGAGGCGGTTGTGCATGATCCGGTTGCTGCTGCTGCGGTACAATCCGACGCCAAGACCTGAATTGAAATGAAAAAAGTTATTGTAAACCAGTGCATTATTGCAGCCGCTCATGAGCAAAGCGTTCTGATTGCCGGTAATGCGGCAGGCTCTTACGGTTGCGAATCGGCAATTTTTCAGGTATATCCCCGCCCCGTATCGCAGCCATTCGTCCCGGTCGTTGTGGTGGTAACTGAGCCAGTCGGAAAAGCATTCGTGTTCGCGGCCGGAATATAGTTTGGGGCGGTAGTTATACGAAAAATCGCAATTTTCGAGGGTGAGCCCGTCCACATCCTCAGCCAGCAGGGCGACTTTAAAACTCCGGACGCGGGCGTTTTTGATCGTAATATTCTTGCCCTTCACCTCGATGGCAAGACCGTAAAAGCCATTCGGGAAAAATTTGTCGGGCGAACCGCGCAACTCGGCATTCTGAAAGTCAACGGTAATGTTTTCTCCGGATATCAGTATCACAGGCGCAACCGAAGCGAGGTCGACAGGCAGTGCAAAAACATCGGACGGTTCGCCCGCCAGGGCGTATTTGTCGGATTTAACCGTACAGGACTGGCTGATAACCAGCCCTTTGGAGAGGATAATCTCCGGCGTTTGAGCACGCAGGATCGATGATCCGCAGAAAAGAAGTAA
>JAKOXM010000687.1 GCA_029781095.1 Bacteroidota bacterium | reverse complement strand
GAAATTGTATTCCCAGTGCGCCACGGGTGGCATACTCATCAGTATGGATTCCACCCTGCCATTTGTTTCAAGTCCGAATTTGGTGCCGCGGTCCCATACTAAATTGAATTCCACATAACGCCCGCGACGCAGCATTTGCCAGCGTTTTTCGCGTTCAGTCGACGTTCTCGCAGCCGCTCGGCGAAGCAATTCGATATAGGTAGGTGCAAAGGTCTCGCCCACAGCAACCGCAAAATCGAAGAGATTTTCCTGGGTAAAGCCCGTTTTTTCGTCAAGATAGTCAAAAAAAATGCCGCCGATCCCGCGGGTTTCATTGCGGTGCCGGATAAAAAAGTAATCGTCGGCCTGTTGTTTGAAATCCGGATAAAAACGGGTGTGGAAGCGATCGCACACAGATTTTAACTGGCCGTGAAAATACCGCGCATCATCCGGCACAACGTAATGCGGCGTCAGGTCGATGCCGCCGCCAAACCACCATCTGCCGGTGCCGGTTTCAAAATAACGCACATTCATATGGATGATCGGCGCCATCGGGCTGTGCGGGTGCAGTACGATGGATACGCCCGTCGCGAAAAAATCGGTGGACGGCAATTGCATGCTTTTGGCCACCGGCTCGGGAAGAGGACCGTGAACGGCACTAAACATAACGCCACCCTTTTCGATCGTCACGCCTTCGATGACCCGGCTGCGTCCTCCCCCACCCTCCGGCCGAACCCAGTTGTCCTCGGTAAATTTTCCGCCGCCATCGGCGGCTTCCAGCCGGCGACAAATATCATCCTGCAACTCGCGGAATCTTTCTGCAATGTGTTCTTTCGCGTACATGGTTACTTTTGTGCAAAGGTGGCTTTCCTTTTTGTTTAGGAAATATAAAATAGTAAAGAAAATTTTAACTGAGTAACATGAAAATAGCAGAGTCTGAACTCATCCTGAATGCCGATGGCAGTATTTATCACCTCCATCTTCACCCGGAACAAGTGTCGCCGCTGATCATTACGGTCGGCGATCCCGATCGGGTCGCCAAAGTGAGCCGTTATTTTGACCGGATAGAGCATAAGGTACGAAAGCGCGAATTTGTTACCCACACTGGCTGGCTTGGCAAAACACGCCTTACGGTGATCTCTACGGGCATTGGAACGGACAATATTGATATCGTCATGAACGAACTGGACGCATTGTTCAATATAGATCTGGACACCCGCACAGCGAGGCAAAAATCCGTACAAATGACCATCATCAGGCTCGGCACATCGGGCGGAATACAGCCGGAGACGACGGTTGATTCATTCGTACTGTCCAGGGCTGCTTTTGGCTTTGACGGTCTGCTCCGTTACTACGATGCGCCCGGGCAGTGCAACAACGAATGGCTTGAGGCGCTGGGGAGCCAAACCCGCCATACGCCACTGCCCTGTCTGCCTTATTTTGCGGAGTCGGACAAAGGATTGGTCAATGCTTTCAAAGAAACCTTTATGCCCGGGTTGACGGCGACAAACACAGGGTTTTACGCACCGCAAGGAAGGTTTTTGAGGGCAGAAGGGCAGGTTAAAAACCTGGTTAATATTTTACAAAATTTTGATTATCAGGGAGAAAGAATTTTTAATCTCGAAATGGAGACGGCAGGCATTTACGGGTTGTCGCAATTACTCGGGCACCGGGCCATTTCGTTAAGCGCCATCCTGGCCAACAGGGCCGACGGTACATTCAGCAAAAACCCGCACAAAACGGAACGAATTTTAATTGAGACGGCGCTGGAAAAAATATCAACAGGCATTTGAGCAAAACCTCATACTTTCACACCGGCAATCGAACACATATTTGAAAATTCAAAAACACTGATTATGAAGACAATCGTAAGTTTTTTCAAACCGAACGGACTTTTTCTGGCAATGGGCTTCGTCCTGTTTGCCACCATGTCCACGATGCAATCCTGCTCCCCTTCCTTCGACCAGATGGGACTGGACAACATCACAAATATTGGCGGCAAACTAACCGATCTGATGGCCAAGGCGACGGAGCCTTACGGCAAACATGAATCTTCGGTCACCAAAATCATGGACGATCTGACCCAGGCCGCCGCTCACGCTTCCAGCCAGAAACAAAACAAAGAAATCGCCAATTCCTGGAATACTTTGAAAAATGAACTTGCCAAGCCCTTCTTCGATCGCTGGAAATCCGCCGGCGTCCTGAATAAAGAGGTTGTCAAGGAGTCCGTCGGCCAGGTCGGGAAAAGCCTCGATGCCATTAAAAAGGCGGAAATGGCAAAAAAGAAATAACAAATGGCATAACCTTTGACCCCGGTAGTTATAAAACCATTACCCTGTCATCTTACAACTCTTAGAACAATGCCAAATAAAGAATCCAGAATCAAAGAAGCCCTCGATGGTCTTGATAACCAGGTAGTTGACCTGGTTGGCAATTTCGTCAAACGTCGTCGCCAGGATTACGAAGAGGCTGCAAAAAAACTGCATGAAAACCTGAAAGAGGATGCCAAGCGCTACGCCATGATGCTTGCAGATCAAACGATCACCCAGGAAGACTTCGAAATGCTCATAAAAGGGCGTTGGGCTCAGATAAAAATTGAATTGCTGACCGAACTATCCATCTCCAAAAGCAAATTCGACGGCATTGCCGGTGATGTGCTTAAATTGACGGTGAACACGCTGCTGACAGCCGTCTGAGATCATTTTTACAATCCCGGATACCCGAACGAACAGCCCCGCCGGCCGGCAGGGCTGTTCTGTTTTATGCCTCATCGAATAATCAATTCCCCATTCCTTCGTTTCTTTACCTTTTACATTCAGAATCCTTCGGATATCCATGCAACACCCTGCTGATATGGAGGCGCTAAATCGTTTTGTGCATTCGGAAAGCGCCTTCCTCGAAAAATTGACTGCCGTTACATCCAACGTCATCGTCGGGCAACAAGCCATGCTCAACCGCCTGCTGATAGGCCTGCTTACCAAAGGGCACATTCTGTTGGAAGGCATGCCCGGCCTTGCTAAAACCCTGGCGATCAAGACCCTGGCACAAGCTGTGGATGCAAACTTCAGCAGGATACAGTTCACGCCGGACCTCCTGCCGGCGGATGTGGTGGGCACGACAATTTACAACCCATCTCTATCGGAGTTTACCGTTCGGAAAGGGCCGATATTTGCCAATTTCGTACTCGCCGACGAGATCAACCGGGCGCCCGCGAAAGTTCAGAGCGCCCTGCTGGAAGCGATGCAGGAGCGCCAGGTGACCATCGGCACCCAAACATTTCGCCTTGAGGAGCCTTTCCTTGTATTGGCCACCCAGAACCCCATTGAACAGGAAGGCACCTATCCGCTGCCGGAAGCACAGGCCGACCGTTTTTTGCTGAAAGTAAAAATCGGGTACCCGTCTATCGATGAAGAGCGCGATATTATACGTCGCAACCTGAACGATGAAGAACCGGAGATTAAAAAAGTCATGTCGGTTGAGACCCTGTTGAGGGCCAGAGATGCCGTCAAGAAGGTTTATGTGGATGAAAAAATCGAGCAATATATCCTGCAGATCGTTTTTGCCACCCGTTTTCCGGCACAATATGGCATGGAAGCATTGTCGCCGCTCATCAATTACGGCGCATCCCCACGCGCCAGTATTGCCTTAGCCAAGGCCTCCCGGGCCATGGCTTTCCTCAACCACAGGGGCTACGTTACACCGGACGACGTCCGGGCCATCTGCCCTGATGTATTGCGCCACCGCATCGGGCTCACTTTCGAGGCAGAAGCCGAGAACATCAGCCAGGAAGATATCATCGAAAGAATATTAGGTTCCATCGTCATACCTTAATCTGCAGGCATGAATACATCCGAATTATTGAAAAAGGTGCGCCGCATCGAGATCAAAACCCGGGGCCTGAGCAGCCACCTCTTTTCAGGCGGATACCACAGCGCCTTCAAGGGACGCGGGATGTCTTTCAGCGAGGTCCGTCTTTATTATCCGGGTGACGACGTCCGGGCCATCGACTGGAACGTAACGGCCAGAACAGGCGATCCTTACATAAAAGTATTTGACGAGGAGCGTGAAAACACGGTAATGCTTCTGGTAGATGTCAGCGGCTCTGCCGTGTTCGGAAGCCACAACCAGTTCAAGGCGGAATACCTGACCGAATTATGCGCGGTGCTTGCTTTTTCTGCGATCGCCAACAACGACAAAGTCGGCGTCCTGCTTTTTTCCGACCGGATCGAACTGTACATACCGCCGAAAAAAGGACGGCAACACATTTTGCGAATCATTCGGGAAGTGCTGAATATCAATCCGATAGGAAAAAAAACCAATCTGGGTGACGCTTTGCATTACATACACAACGGGCTGAAAAAACGCTGTGTCTGTTTCGTACTGTCCGATTTCCTCGCAGAAGGATATGAACAGGCACTACGGGTGCTGGCAAAACAACACGATTGTATCGGTATACACTGCTGGGATCCGCTCGAACGGGATCTGCCCGATGTAGGCGTTTTGCGGGTATCAGATGCCGAATCCGGAGAGCAGATATGGGTTGATACCACCAGTAATCGCCTGCGCCGGCAGTATTGGCATTCCTTCGAATCACATACGGCCGCAACCCAGGCTTTATTCCGGCGCGCGGGCGCCGATTTTGTAAGCCTGGGTACGCATCAGCCTTATATAAACGCATTGTTGCAGTTTTTTTCCCGGCGTTCCAGAATCGTTTCACACGGATAACGCCCTTGATTTTAAAGTTGACAACCTGAATAATGGCCGGCCATCAAATGCTTCGTTTCGTACGGTTATATGCCTGGACAGTAATATTATTGCTGTCGGCATGGGTGACTGCAGGGGCGCAGCCAACAG
>JAKOXM010000685.1 GCA_029781095.1 Bacteroidota bacterium | reverse complement strand
CAAAACGTATTTGCCGTGGAATGTTTTATCGATGAAGTAGCGCGCAAATTGAAAAAAGACCCCCTGCAATACAGACTCGGCCTTTTGGAAGGACGCGAGCCGTTTACCGCATATTGGGATAAACTCGTGGAACCCGGACGTCTGGCCGGTGTACTGAAACTGGCCGCCGAAAAGATCGGCTGGACGCAGCCAGGAAAGAAGAACCACTTCCTCGGCATTGCCGGCCATATGTTTTTCTGCGATTCGTATGCTGCACATGCCATTGAAATAGAAATGCTGGGAGCAAAAAAATTCCGGCTGGTGAAAATCGTCGCGGCCATCGACTGCGGCATGGTCATCAACCCCGACGGCTTGAAAAACCAGATGGAAGGAGGGACGGTTTTCGGGCTTGGGCAGGCACTCAAAAATGAAATTACAGTAGAAAACAGCCGGGTAGTGCAGGACGGTTTCAATACCTACGAGCTGGCCCGCTTCAACGACGTGCCGGATATTGAAGTGTACACTGTAAAAAGCGATGCAAAACCCGGGGGAGTAGGCGAGGTTGGTGTGGCTACCGTTTCGCCGGCACTATGCAATGCGCTTGCGGCAGCGGGCAACCGCCCGAGGAGATTACCCATTAAAAATGAAGGATTTACGTGGATATAGTAAACGCTTTCTATCCCGTCACAGAAACTGCGTTATGCTGTATCTCTTTTAAGACGAAACCGTGATTCCGCCCGCGCTGCATACCCACCTCGAATCGATCCTCGGCACCAGTTTCGCTTCTGCTGCAAGTATATCAGGTGGCGATATCCACCGTGCAGCACTTTTGAATGCTTCTGACGGGAAACAGTATTTCCTGAAATATAACACGGGAGCGGGCATTTCCGGAATGTTTCGGGCTGAGGCGCTTGGCCTCGCTCTATTGGGCGCTTCGCGGGTGATTGCGGTGCCAAAGGTGCTGAAGCAAGGAACAACAGCAGAATGGTCTTTCCTGTTGCTGGAATACATCTCTCCCGGTATAAAAAATCGCATCTTCTGGGAAGACTTCGGGACTTCGCTGGCTGCTTTGCATGGCACCACTTCCGCGCAATTCGGCTTTGCGCATGACAACTTTATCGGTTCCCTGCCCCAGTCGAATACGCGCCATGATACCTGGCCTGATTTTTTTACAGAAGAACGTCTCTTTCCTCAAATGCGTCTTGCGAGAGACGGCAACCGACTGAATATCAACGATGAACGGTTCCTGGAAAACCTTTGCAGGAAACTGTCGGACATTTGCCCGGCAGAGCCGCCCGCGCTCACCCACGGCGACCTGTGGAACGGCAATTATCTCTGCAATACGAGTAACAGACCCGTTTTAATCGACCCTGCGGCCTCTTTCGCCCACCGGGAAATGGATCTGGCGATGAGCCGCTTGTTCGGAGGTTTCGATCCCCTGTTTTATCAGAGTTACGAGAATGCGTGGCCGCTTGAAAAGGGCTTTGAGGAGCGTATTGAAGTATACCAGTTGTACTACCTCCTGGTGCATGTCAACCTGTTCGGAGGCGGATACATAGAAAGCGTGCGGCGTATTTTGAACCGGTACTGATTTGCTACGACCCACCCGCATTTCTCAATGCTCTTCGGGTCTTCCCAGAATTTTTCCCTCTCCGTACTTTTTTTTCCATTCCGCTTCTTCTTTCAATTCTTCCTCATTTGCCGGAGCTACATCCATTTTCGACAGATCGGGCTGACCGGCATCCACCCAGGCCGTATACCACGCGCTTCCGACGGCGTGAATGGCCGCCCGCATCCGTCGCTCGATCATACCCTGTAAATGATCCTGGTAGGCAGCAGAATAGTCGCGGCAGGGCGCCAGTACAGGTTTCCCGTTGCGCATATCGGGGCACATCTGCCGGTCGGACGGAAAGCTCAGGTGCAGGGCGCGCTCCATGTTCAAAACGCTGTCTACCATGCTGTTGCTGTCAAAAACGGCCTGCCAGAAGAAATCGGTGGTGTTTGAAATATAGTCGGGTTTGCCTACGAAATAGTCGTAATTATCATCGGCAAAGAGCTCCGGAATGCGGCTTTCCCAGAAGCCGTGGATGCCGTGCTGGCCTGTTTTCTGGCCGTTGTAATTGCTTGTTGTGTGCAGCGGTACGTGCGCATCGCCGATGTAATGGCCCATATCCGTGCAGATGCGGAGAATGCGTTTGCCGTTGCGCTGGCGGAAGGCTTCGGTCAGATCGCGCTGCATTTTCTGGAGGTTCCAGGGCAGTATGCCGTGCTCGGAAAGATGTTCGAGGTAAAAACCGGACGCGTGTGGCGCCGTTCTGTAACGGGCGCCCGCGGGAGAAAAGCCGTTATTTCTGAAAAAAACGAGCAAGGAATCCACGTTTGATGTTTTTTCCTCATTTCCGTAAAGGGGCAATATTTGCCGGATTAAATAACGGCGGTATGCCAGTTTTACGGAATCGTTCGACGGGCTATCCGAATAGCCGAAACCCGGCCCGGAATATCGGATAGTATCATTATTCTCCGTTATTCCGAATATTTCCGAGTATTCGAGCAGGGCGTCCGGCCACAGGCGCGGGAGGGAGTCGAAAGGAGGATTTCCGTAATGGTCGAGATCGATGTAATGCCGGGGTGCTTCATTTTTGACGGCATAGCGACGCATATCCGGGTCGGCAGCGTGGTCGCTGATCCAGTCAATATTGGGCTTGAAAAATACCATCATTTCCGGTGGAAGGGTGAGTACCGCAAGCCGGTTGATACGTTTGTGGGCAAAAAAGCCCCAGGCCGGTGACTGGATATCCGGGTTTTTGACAGCTTCCTGTCGGGCGACTGAAAAAAAGGAATTCCGGCGCCCGTTAGCCCGCCAGGCGGGTTCGACCAGCAAAGGGAACAGAACCGCCAGAAAAAATATCATCGGATTTTTCATCACACAAATTGCGGCATTAAACCACTTCCCAACTCCAATACCACGATGTTCCTCTTACCCGGGCATGGCGTCGATTACCCGAACGGACCAGGCCTCCGCTTTTTCTGCGAACAGTGCTTTGGTTTTCTGCCAGGTGGTTTTGAAGAGTTCGGATTGCCGGTATGATTCCAGGGCCGCCTCGTTTTCCCAGGAACTGAGGGTAAACAGTACATTCCGTTGCGATACGTGTTGTACCAATTCCATGCGCAGGCACCCGGGAAATGCCCGGATGCGATCCTTGCTTTGTTCGAAAACTTCGTTCAGGAAGGCATCGACGGCTTCCTCGCGAAATGTCATTTTAACGATGCGCTTGATCATGTTCAGGATGCGTAGCGGCGGCGGCGCAGCCAGTTAAAGAAAAAGCCGAACAGACCGAGTATCAGGAGCGGCACGGCGATGTTGAGCAATTGCCACCAGGTTTTTTCTTCATTGGCGCGGGTTATGTCGAGTTTGCGGGGCCTGTCGCTGCGCGTGCGGGCCTCTATAATGCCGGAAGCATCGATCAGGTATTCCACGCAGTTGAGCAACAAGTCCTTGTTGGCGTAAATTTTTTCTTCCGTCCCTTTTCTGTCAAACACATACGGATTAAGCCCAAGCGGACCGTACATTTTTTTCTCCCGGTTCTGGATCGGGTTGGCAGCCACATCGCCGTCGCTGATGACGATCATGCGGGTCGGTTCGCTCTGGGCGTGAAAAGGTGTGCCGAGAGAATCCAGACCCCGCTTCATATCGGCGGACACGCGCATTTCGTAGTTCGAGGGAAAAATACCCTCCAGCAATACACCGACTGCCTGACCGCCCTTGTTGAATTTGGAGGGATCGTCGGGGGTTTTCAGAAATTCAAAGTTCAACTCCACAGGGCTGAATTGCAAACGGCTTTCCTTGCTGCTGCGCAGCAAAATCGTCTTTCGCACGGGCGTTTTGGTGCGGATGGTGTCAATCGAAGAACAGAAACGCAGAAATACCTTGTCGAGGCTTTTGACGATCGGGTGGTCGCTTGCCGGACTTACCGTGGGGAAATACATCCACGGAACGGGCGTAAACTGCGGTTTTCCGTCGCCGGTTCTGCCGGTCACAAGGTCTACTTTGGCTCTGTCCAGATCGACTACCAGGTCTGGCTGAATGCGCACTCCGTATTTGAACAGGATGTCTTCCAGGTTCAGGGGATAATCGGTCGGGACAAAAGTCTGGGTAAAGCGCATGCTGTCGAGACTGGCATTCAGCCGGTCGATGAGCCAGAGCACCTTTCCGCCGTTCATCACGTACTGGTCAAGAATAAACTTTTCTTTTTCGGAAAAAGGTGTTTGGGGCTTTGCGACGACGAGCAATTTACACGCCTGAGGGTCTATATGAACGATAGAATCGAGCCGGATGCGATCGGTATCGTAAGACGCTTTGAGCGATGTTTCCCAGTCGGCGGTTTGCAATTCGTCCAGTTCGCCGTGGCCGCGTGTGAATAGAATGGCCGAACGGACGTTTGTTTGCAGTTTCTTAATGCTGCTTATCAGGGCGTATTCCAGGTTGTTGACCGAATTGTCCATCACCTTTTCGGGGTCGGAGTCGGGGGGCGCCGCGGCGGCAAGCCGCACAACCGTCTGCCGGTTTTTATAATGGATGATGGCAAAAGGATAAACGGCTTTATAGGTTTGCTGCCCGCTTTTTTTGATGGTAAGCGTCACCGGTTCGATGCCCATTTGCAGATAGGCGGTTTTACGCTCCCGCAATTCTTCGGGCGTGCCCTCGGAGGGGTCTTCGAACTGATAGTCAATATAACCATTGACAGAACGGAAGACATCCAGCATTTCACGGGTCGATTGTTGCAGCCGCCGCACGCCTCCGGGGAAATCGCCGCCAAGCAGCACCTCCACATAAACACGGTCGTCCAATGCACGCAGCAGCTCCCGTGTAGGATGCGTGAGGGTAAACCGTTTTTCCTCCGTTAGGTCAAGATGCGCATAAAAACTATTGGCTAAAATGTTGATAAACAACAAAATACCACAAAAAAGGCCAAATTGGGTCAGGGCCTGAATACGTTTGGAACGAGCCATAGGAATACTTGCCTGTATAATTCAAGTCTGCAAAAGTACGCCTCGTTTTACCTGTGCCGCCCCAATCCGTCCGTATTTTTGCATTATGAAAAACGTTTCTGCTTATCTGGTATTGCTGGTGATCGTTTTTGCCGGCGATCGCCTTGGCGGTCTGGTCTTGCAAAAAAAGGTGGACGGGAGCGGTTTGCGCTATTCAAGGCTTTACGGCGCCAGGGCCGAAGCGGATATCCTTTTGGTGGGCAACTCGCGCGGGCTGACTTTTTACCAACCCTATATCGAGCAGGTTACAGGTAAAACATCCTTTAATCTGAGCTATAACGGCATGCCGGCCGACCTGGCGAAGGTACTGGTGGAAGACTATCTTGACCGCTACCCGGCTCCGGAAAAAATGCTGATCGACATCACATGCTGCGACCGGGCGAATGATGAACTGATTGCAGCGTTTTTACCATATGTCAGCAAATCGACCCGATTGGACTCATTGATATACAATAAGTTACCTAATATATGGCGCGGAGGAAAAGTATCGGAACTGTTTCGATTCAATAATGAAATTTTTCAGCGGGCAATTTATTACAGCGGCAAACCGGATACGGACTGGCTGCTCGACCGGGTTATTTCCGCGCAGCTGATTGCAGGGGTGCAACAACATGACTATGACGTTTTAGACAAAAAAAAGCACGAATACCTGGTTGAACAATTACGTGAATTGACAACATACGCGCAAGCAAGAAACATCGGGGTGGAGCTGATAATCGGGCCTTATTTTCCCGGTTTTGCGGGGCAGGTAAAAAACCTTGACCTGCTAAAAACGAATGTTATGCAGGCAACGGGCTTGCCGGTGCGCGACTATCGGAATGCGTTGGGCGATCCCGCCGATTTTGGCGATTTTATGCACCCGAATAAAAAAGGCGCCAGGGCGTACATCGATTTGTTGGTCCGGGACGGCGTTCTGGCAACAGCCGTAAGTAATTGAAATAGA
>JAKOXM010000443.1 GCA_029781095.1 Bacteroidota bacterium | reverse complement strand
GACAATTTGTTGGTTTCGCTTGCCATATATGCGTTATCAAATTGGATTTGAAGGAAAGTACCGTACGATCGATCGGACACGATCTGAACAACGGGGTTTCATAATAACTGCCGGGCCAGACCCAGTTCGAGACCCCGGAGTTCGGCCAGACCGCGCAGCCGGCCGATAGCCGAATAGCCGGGATATGTGGTTTTCTGGAGGTCGTCCAGCATCTGATGTCCGTGATCGGGACGCATCGGGATGGCGTGGCCGGTGCGCTGCATGAGTCGCAGGACCGATGCGACCAGTGCGGGCATGTCCGTATCGCCATCGAGGTGATCCGCTTCATAAAAATTGCCTTCATCGTCGCGCCGGGTATTGCGCAAATGCAGAAAATGGACGTGCTCGCCGAGGCGTTCGAACATGCCAGAAATATCATTATCGGGCCTCGCGCCAAAAGAGCCGGTGCAAAAACAAAGACCGTTGGCTGGAGATGGCGCAGCGGCTAACAGATCGAGGGCATCCTGTTCGGTGCTTACGACCCGGGGCAGGCCCAATACCGGAAACGGCGGGTCGTCGGGGTGGATCGCCATTTTCAGCCCGAGTTCTTCGGCCACCGGGGTGACGGCCCGAAGAAAATCGAACAGGTGTCTTTTTAAGGCGGCGGCATCGATATGGGCGTAGGATTGAAGAGCGGCCAGCACCTGTTCGGGTGTAAACGCCTCGTCGACGCCCGGCAAACCAAGCAGGATGTTGCGGAAAAGGGTTTCTTTTTCGGCATCGGACATGGCGGCGAACCGCGTTTCGGCAGCGCGGATTTCCGCCCCTGAGTAGTCGTGTTCGGCGCCGGGTCGCCGGAGCAAAAAAAGATCGAAAGCGATAAAGGCCAATTTCTCAAAACGCAGGGCACGGCTGCCGTCCGGAAGTTCATAAACCGGGTCGGTGCGCAGCCAGTCAAGCACCGGCATAAAGTTGTAGGTGACCACTTTCAGGCCGCAAGCCGCCACGTTGCGCAGACTTTGTTTGTAATTGTCAATGTATTGCCGCCAGTTTCCGGTCTGCCGTTTGATGTCGTCATGCACCGGCAGGCTTTCGATAACGGTCCAGGTCATCCCGGCATCCGCCACCGTTTTCCGGCGTTTTTCAATCTCTGAAACCGGCCAGATTTCGCCGTACGGAATATGGTGCAGGGCGGTCACCACACCCGTGCAACCGGCCTGACGAATGTCGGAAAGGCTGACCGGGTCGTTGGGGCCGAACCACCGCATGGTTTGTTCCATTCGAATCATGATCAAATTTTTTAGAAGGCTCCCAGAATGCTTCTTAAAACCCAATAGAATTGCTGCCATCCACTTTCAGCGTTTCGCCGGTGATGAAACCGGCCTCATCCGAACTGAGAAAATAAACGGCACTGGCAATATCCGACGGTTTCCCCATTTAACCCATGCCGCCGCCGGTCACTATTGCAATTTTTTGATCAGTCATTACGAGGAAAGTGAGTGTTTGAAAGCACTGCAGTTTTTGAAATAACTCCCTTCTACCGTATCTCGGGCTTTGCAAAATTACCCGAGCATCGGTAAAGCAACCATCAAAGCTGTTAAAAAACTGGCAGTCGACCGGGGCTACCGGCTCAACAGCATTGCTGCCAGCCTGCGAAAAAGGGAAACCAACAATATTGGCATGCTGGTGCCATGGATTAACCGCCCTTTTATCTCTTCGCTGATCAGTGGCGCCGAGGCTGCCGCCCGCGCTGCCGGCTACAATGTGCTTATTTCCCAATCGCATGACAGCCACGACAATGAAATAGACAACGTCAAGGCTTTTTTTGAAAGCCGGATTTGCGGTTTGATCGTTTCCCTGGCCATGGAGACCAAAGATTACGAACATTTTGACCGCCTTATTGAAAACGGCACCCCCATCGTTTTTGTAGACAGGATACCGGAGCACCTGGATGTCCACAAGGTCATCATCGACAACTACGCAGCCGCTTATAAGGCAACGCAGCACCTGATTGAACAGGGTTGCCGGCGGATCGCTCATTTCGGGGGCGCTTTGCACCAGACGATCTATAAGGAGCGGCGCAGGGGCTATGAAGACGCGCTTAAAAAACACGATTTGCCGATCGATGAGGAAATCATTTTTCACGGCGATGTTTTGAGCGCCGACGAGGGCCTCAAAATGACGGCACATTTGCTCAACCTGCCTTCCCCGCTTGACGGTATTTTTTCTGCCAATGATACGGCTGCCGTCAACGCTATTCAATACGCGAAGTCCGTTGGGGTAAGCATCCCGGCCGATTTGGCCGTTATCGGGTTCAACAATGATCCGATTTGCCTCATCATCGATCCGCCGCTTTCGTCGGTCGGCCATCCGGCGGTAGATATGGTGCGCATTGCCGTGCAGCAGGTCCTACGGATTAAAAAATCGGAAGATGAAGTAATCGCCCAAACGATCACCCTGAAAACAAAGGTGGTTATTCGCACGTCTACTTTACGAAAAGGTTGATAATCAGCGTACTGTATTCACGAGTGTGCCAATCGGTTCGATGGTCACGCGGACTTCATCGCCGGAACGGAGGGTAAATTCACGGGGCGGAATGATGCCTGTGCCCGTCATCAGAAAACAGCCTTCCGGGAAAGTCATTTCGCGGAAAAGCCAGGAAACAAGTTCGTCGAACCGCCGCTTCATTTGCCCGATGTTCGTTTTTCCCTCAAAGACGCTGCTTCCGTTCCGTTCGATAACCAGCCGAATTTCGGCGCCGGGTTGCATGGGTTTTTCACTTACATACAAACAGGGCCCCAACGCAGCACATCCGTCGTAGGTCTTTGCCTGGGGCAGGTACAAGGGGTTTTCCCCTTCAATGCTGCGCGAACTCATGTCGTTTCCTATGGTGTAAGCGGCTATTTTCCCGTTTGACGTAATAAAAAGGGTTAATTCCGGCTCGGGCACATCCCAGTCGGAATCGCGCCGAATGCGCACATGCTCGCCCGGACCGGCGCACCGCGACGCTGTGGCCTTGAAAAACAGTTCCGGGCGTTCCGCTGCGTAGACCCGGGCGTAAAAATCGCCGCCACCTGCCGCAGCCGACTCTTCCTGCCGGGCGAGTTTGCTGTTGAAGTAAGTGACGCCGCTTGCCCAGATTTCCTGTTTGTTCGCAGGCTTCAGCCATCCGGCGGGCGACAATGGGGTGTTGTCAAATGCTGCCGATTGCGCGAGCAAATCCAGTTTTGAAAACAGGGCATCATCGTTGATGAAAGCATCCCAGTCTACATTTTTCAAACGAAAATGACCGGATTCGGCTTCGATCAGTATATCATCCGCGGTTCTGTAAATTTTAAATGCCATGGCAGAAACTTATTGGTTTTTAACGCAGTGCCTTCTGTTCGCGGGTTCAGGTCAATATCAAATAGCCAAAATAGAGTGAACACATCGCGGCAATACCGGTCACAACAGTGCCGAGGCTCAACAACCGGTAGCCGGTCGGAACATCCATGCCCGACATTTGCGTGACGACCCAGAAAAAACTGTCGTTGGCATGCGACACCATCGTGGAGCCTGCTCCGATGGCTATCACGACGATCGCTTTTTCCACGCCGGTATCAAACCCCAGAGTCGTCATCATCGGCAGCATGATCGAAGATGTTGTGATCAGGGCAACGGTGGATGAGCCTTGCGCCGTTTTAATCGCCGCAGACAACAAAAAAGGCAGCCACAACCCCAGGTTAACACCGGAAATGGCCTCTCCCAGAAAAGCGGCGATGCCCGAGTTTTGCAATATTTTGCCGAATGCCCCGCCC
>JAKOXM010000660.1 GCA_029781095.1 Bacteroidota bacterium | reverse complement strand
CCCGCGTTTCAGCAGATTTTGAATTTTTGTTTTCATGCCCAACTTCCCGCCGTCGATTTGTGCGCATTATATACACCAGATAGGCATATCTGTCGGAAGTTCGTGCCCGGAACGGACGTGGAAGTTTGTTGAGCAAGACCTCGCCGCGAGAGTTATACAAAGGTTCGCCCATATCGCCGCTTCGCTGTTACGATTTGTTGGATAAGAGTTGCGAATTAACGGCGATGCACTTCATCGAGGGGGCGGCGCTTGCCGGCGTGGTTGGCTTTAAACGCACTGGGAGTCAGGCCCGTCACTTTTTTAAACTGGCTGCTGAGGTATGCAACGCTGCTGTAACCCAGCCGAAATGCGATCTCGGAAAGCGAATATTCGTTGTAGGCCAGCAATTCCTTCACCTTTTCGATCTTTTGAAGGATAAAATACTTCTCCAGGGAAATGCCTTCCACCTCGGAAAAGAGTTTTGAAACAGCCGAATAATCGCGGTGAATGGCATGTCCGATAAACTTGACGAGGCTGAAGTCATCCGGCAATTCGCCTGACTGCACTTCCTCGATCAGGAGGGTTTTCACTTTTTCAATCAGCATGCTGCGCTGGTCGTCGAGCAGTTCAAAGCCATAGTCTTCGAGATCTTTGCGCAGGCTTTTTTCCTGGGTCGGGGTAATATCCAGGGCCAGTTTGACTTCCCCCAGTGCGATAGCCGTCGCTGCAATGCCGTTTTTTTCCAATATCTGCGCCACCGAGAGAATACACCGGCGGCAGACCATATTTTTTATGTAGAGTGTCATAAGCGTTCGGTCGGTACAGAATTCAAAGTTACGATTCTTTGAAGGAAGCGACTATACGAACAGTAGCCATCCCATCGAACATCCTCTGATTGAATCATTTACAATAATGACATACATCATTTAACTCATACGGAAACGAGAATAGGTTTGTATGTTTTCCCTTATTTATCCTAAAAAATACGGTCATGAAACACTTGAAAAATCAATTCTTCGGCCGCCCTCTCCGGGCATTTATCATAGCGGCATTGGCGATATCAGGTATATCGACCTCTCTGTCATTGACCGCTCAGGTGCCGTCAGCAGCCAGGCCGAAACCGAAAGAACCGGTACAAACGGTTGTGCCGCAGACCACAAAAACAAGCCCTGCGCAAACGCAAACACAGCCTTCGACGAGCGTTCAGGCCAAGCCCAAAACCCAGGTGCTGCAAAACAACCAGGTCACGTTTCAGTCCCAGCAATTTAAAACAGCCGAAACGGTCAAATCGTTGCCGGTGTACTCGATTGCCGGCAGCCAGCTGCAGACTGCGCAACTTCAGCCGGGAGCGAGTACCCAGTTAAAGCCCAATCAATCTTTACTGGTAGCGAAGACCGGCATCTCGCCACTGAAGATATCCCCCAAAGTGCCCCTTGGCACGGCCTCGGTGAAGCAAAAGTATTTTGCCCTTCCGGAAACCTACTACGCGCGCCTGAGCACAGGCAAGGAGGCCACTTTGAATCTTGTGTACTGCGTAGAACGCCCCCTTCGGCGCATGAAAGGCAAACCGGTTTTCGATGGCTCCCTGATTGTTTTTCTGGAAGATGCCGACAAGCCCAATGAGCAACAGACCTTAACACAGCCTGTGATGCTGGAGGTTGCAGCCCCGGTTGATCAAATTGCACCGGAGCGTATCTCTTTGACACACACCAATTTGCCGAGTACATCTATTAATTTTCAGGCGGGCTACCCGGCCGATTCTGTTTCGGTCAAGTTGATCACCTCCGTACATACGGAAGGATATACCACCTACCTGCCTGTGCTGCCGGCCATCGATTTTCCGGGTTCGGGACAATCGCTTCAGGGCTGGGGACTGGAGCAAATACCCGTCACCATCCAATTGCGCGGCATCACCGGGCAGCAGTCGTATTCAATTGCTCTCGAGGCTTCAGACGGCTCCGTGAACCCGACAACCGTTACGCTGCGGGGAGGGGAGCCGCAAACGGTCCATTTCCGGTCGAGGGGGCTGCATGGTGGCGTATTGCGGGCCAGCAATCCGTTGCTGGAGTCTGCAGAAGCACAATTTGCCTACCGCATTCCCTTTGCTTTCATGATTGCTGCATTGCTGGGCGGGCTCGTAGGCGGGTACTTCCGGTTTTCGAGCGGCGAAGGCGCGCCGGGCTCAGGCGGCAGGAGGTTCCTGTCCGGTCTTCTGGGCGGGTTGCTGGGCGCCGGAGCATATTCGGCGGGTGTCAATCTGCTGGGTGATTCCTTTCCAACGTTTCCGTATTTTTCTGAAATTGTAACTTTTGTGGTGGCCGCTTTAGCCGGCGGTGCCCTGTCATTTTTCACAAAAGGGAAAGTCACGCCAAATTAGGCGGCCCGAACGCATAGTGCCTATTTCACCTGCACCAATCCCATCCGAAGTTTTTTGCTTCCGAACAGTCTGAATCTGGTCGTTATAAAAAACAGTTCATTGGGGCTGATTTGCACGCCGTCGGCGGGTACCATGAGCGCGTCGGCATCTTCTTTGGAATCAAAAATTTTCCGGCGGTCCATCCTGCCATCCGATGTTACGGTGACAAGACCGGCCACGGCATCTCTGAAACTGCTGATGCGTTTGGCTTTGGCTGTGAGCGGCTTCCCGATATTGTCTTCGTCTTCATTGTAAAGAAAATACATATTGTTGTCCGACACCATCAGCATATAGCCGTTGAAATAATTGGTATTCGCAAATGTCTGTTTTTTGGGTATCATTCGCACCCATTCGATATCTCCGTCGGGAGCGATGCTGGTCACGAATATTTCGTTGTTTGTGTAATAGGTAGTTGTGGTCATGCCGGTACCTGACATGGAGGTGGTGGTGGTTACATACTGCTGTTCTGCTGTGACGACGATACCGCCGTCGTTGCGCAGGACAAGCCGGTTGAAATCGAAATTGGAATCGAGGCCCTGGTCGCCGCTTTTATCCTTTTGCGTATCGAAGCCGGCAATTTCAAGCGCTGAAAGTTCGCGGCGGTTTGCCACGTCGGCCTGGCCGGTCTGGCTGTTGATGTGCGTAAAAAATACTCCCTGAATTACGCCTCGCGTGTCGTTGGAATAGAATCCGGTGCAGTACAAATCATTATTGGGGGCGAGTTTGAAGGTCATATCGGTCACAAATTTGTCTTGCAGGCCCAGGATCAATTCTTTGGGTTTTTCGCCAGTCGCGTCGAACCGGAAGATGATCATTTTGTAGGCGGGTCTGCGCTTTCCGTTCTTTTTCTTCGATTCCCTGTTGCTGCCCTCGTCGTACACTTTACCCAGCATATACACCTGGCCGTCGTTGGCTATGGTCCAGGAACGCACCGAGAGCCGTTCCTGCGAATAGGGCAGTACGATGCTTTTGTTCCAGATTTTATTGAGTCTATTATCGAGTACTGCGAGGTTGATCCTGGATTTGATGTCATCGTCGTCATGGTCGGCTCCGGCGGCCAGGAGTATCTTTGAAGTATCTTCCGATATTCTCCAGATGGTGTAGTTGGGTTCGTTGTTTCGTCCGTCATATGACACGGAAGTTATTTTTTGGGTACTGCCCGCTTTGCCGTCCAGCCCCACGATCGTAGCGGCATAGGTCATTTTGTCGGCTTTTTT
>JAKOXM010000659.1 GCA_029781095.1 Bacteroidota bacterium | reverse complement strand
TTCAGCATATTATGCGGTGTTGTGGTCATTTTTACCCGCCGAAGCCAGGGGCGAAGGCGGGAGCGTCATGAACGCTATATTAAAACAAGAGTCAATCAAAGCCAGTAAAGGTTGTTGGGGGCGGGCAAAATAAACGGATTTTTGGACGAAAAGTTGGGCGTTAACGGTTTTTAACGGATCAATGACAACTACCAGTATTTTGAATGATATTTTGCGCTCATCGGATCACCACTTTTTGAACGGAGCGCTGTTGATCGCTTCTGCATTCGAGGAAGTATATGCCTGCCGGAACATCGCCGATGAAATGCTCGCGGAGGTGTTCGCCCGGGTCGAGGCGTTCGCGCTGCAAAGTACGACAAACGGCACCTGAAAGAGAAAGGAGCCGGATATCCCAATCAGCTGAAGCTGAAATGACGATGCGTGTAAAGAGACTGCCATTGGCGGGATTGGGAAACACCGATAGCGGTACCGGAATATATTCATTGTCAAGGCTTTTTGAATCTGTAATACCTCCGGCATTGAATTTTATGATTTGCCCGATGCCTATAAAATAGCCCACATCGGCACTCACAAAATCTGCCCGGCGATTGCTGAACCCGCCGGGTTGCTGGATTTTATTCCATTGATCGTTTTTCCATTGGTAAATATAATTGCGGTTGAAGGGCAGCAAATAACATACGCCGGATTCGGGGCACGTGATACAGGGAAGGTCGCCTGCCGGGTTGGGGACCGGTGACGGTACAGGATTCCAGTCCGATCCGTCGAAGCGCAGCAGGAAATTGGGCAGCCCCGTTATCCAGCCGTCTGTCTCGCTGGTCTGTACCACGGAGTTTAGGTGATTGGTGTAAGGGATCGGGTAAACACTCCATTGCCCGTCGAGATACCGCAGGATGGTTGCGTTCTGACCAACTGCCCAGCCGTGTTCGGCATCGAAAAAATACACATTGTACAGATACTGGGCTGTCGGGCTGGGTACTTGCACCCAGTGAACCCCGTCATAATGAAGGATGACGCCTTCTTCTCCGACCGCCCAGCCGTCGGCCGGCTGGGTAAAAAATGCTTCGGACAGCCTGGTGGAAACGGGAGAGGAAAACATTTGCCAACCCGCCGGACCTGTGTATTTCAGGATGGTGCCGCCGTCTCCCACGCACCAGCCTTCGTCGGGGAGCGGGAAAACAACATCCCATAATTGTTTGCTTGTCGGCGAGGGATATTTTTCCCAGTCACCGCCGTTTTTATGCAGGATCATTCCTTTTTCACCGACGACCCAGCCTTCGTTTTCGTTCAGCATATCGATGCTGATGTGCTGGTCGTTGTAGTCCGCTGACTGAGAGTGATTGATCCAGGCACCGTTCTTCTTTTCCAGTATCTGGTAGCCGCCGACTGCCCAGCCCGTGTTTTCATCGGTCATCCACATATTCCGGATAGCGTAAGAGCCAGGATTGTTTTCCGTGGACCAGTTGCCATTCGAATATTTCAAGATATTGCCTGATTCGCCGGCAATCCAGCCGGTATTTTGGTTCAGGAAAAACAGCGTATAGGGCTGAAAAGAAAGTGTCAACGGGTATTCCGACCATGAAACGCCGTCAAAATGCAGCAGTTTTTTATTCGCGGCGATGGCCCAGCCCTCGCCGGCAGAAATCATCCACACTTTCCATATTTGTTCATTTGTCGGGGACGCCTGTTGCGCCCATTCGATGCCGTTGTAAAAAAGGATTGTCCCGTTGTCGCCGACCGCCCAGCCATGGTCCGCATCGCCGAACGAAACATCGAAAAGCGATTTGCCCGTACTGCTGGCGACAGGCGTCCAACCGGCGCTGTTGTAATGCACGATAAGGCCGGCGCTGCCCACTGCCCAGCCTTCGCCTGCATTCAACCAATCGGCTGCTCCCAGAATACCGTTTAACTCTTCTTCGGGTTGCCATTGCTGGCCGTCAAAATGATAAGTCCTCGATTTGTTGTAATTGGTACCTATCAGCCAGACATCGTCGGCATTTTCAAAGGACTCGATGTCAATAAAATTGAAGGCGGGTTCCGGAAGAATTTCCTGGCGCACCCAACTGCTGTCATCCGGATGGTACAACAGGGTCGCGCTGCTACCGATCGCCAAAACAGAGCCGTCGCCGAGTGTACAAATGCCAAACAAGCTGTGACCCTGCGGGAGCGGGTCTTCCCAGGTCCATTGAGCAGTGACGGCTGACAAAAAACAATAGGATAAGATGCAGGTGACAAGTAGCTTCATGTTTGCTTCAGGTTAAGTTTTGCAAGGCAAATTAGTGAAGGCCCCGCAAGGCGGAACAAAAACCTGACAACTATGTCAACTTGGGCAATAACCTTGCATTTACGAGCCTCACTGCCTGTACTTCTCCTCAAACCGCCGGTACAACTGCTTCTGCTTGTCGTCCAGATTGATCTCCCGGCCCTGAATAAAAGCCGCGGTCACCTTGCAGGTACGCGCGTCGAGCGCGTCGCCTTCGCTGATGAAAAGGGTGGCGTCTTTGCCGGTTTCCAGCGAGCCGCAGGTGGCGTCAATTCCCAGTATTTTAGCGGCATCGAGGGTGATGGCCCCGACGGCTGCTTCTTTCGGAAGGCCGAATCCGACCGCCTGGCCCGCCTCGAACGACAGGTTGCGCTGACGCCATGCGC
>JAKOXM010000637.1 GCA_029781095.1 Bacteroidota bacterium | reverse complement strand
AGCAGGCGGAACCAGATCGTTTTTCGAAAAGGGGGAATGACGTGGAGCGGAACGCGGGCAATTTCACGGCTCCAGAAGCCGTCGCCGTTGCGTGCTTTTACAAGCAGGGTGTAGTTGCCGCCGTCGAGGTTCGTATAGGTAATGATATTTTGCCGTGTTTCCACCCAGTCGGGGTCGAATCCTTCGAGTTTGTAGGCCAGCAGCGTTTTTTCCGGCTGGGTATAACTGAGCACGGAAAAGTCGAAAGTCACCACGTTTTCGCCCGGCTGCAGCACGACCGGTTCGCCCATACGCCATGGCACGGGTTTGTTCAGCACAGCAACATCCGTGAGTGCCAGGCGCGGCGGGGCGGGATTCAGCGGCAGGTGCGAGGTATTGGCCAGGTTGAAAGCGTCCTGAAATCCTATGAACAATTCTCCGTTCGGAAGCATCCGGAATGCACCGGAAATATCGTTGTCAAAGAGCCCGTCCATGCGGTGGTATACGTCTATTCTACCCGTCGGAGGATAAAATCGATGCAGGCCGTTGCCGGTACCCAGCCAGAAGCGATCTTCCCGGTCAATTTCGATGGCATTTACGACGTTGTTTTGCAGGCCATTGCGTGTGGTAAGGGAAAACGTCACGCGGCCGCTGTCATTCAAACAATACAGTCCGTCGAATGTGGCCACCCAAAGCCTGTTTTGCCGGTCGAAAGCAAAATCGTTGCAACCGTAGTTAATGCTGTCCGTCTGCAACAGATGTTCGTAACGGCCATTCGAAGGATCGTATCGTAAAAAACCCGCGGAATCCCCGATCAGGATTCTCCCCTTGCTGTCCTCTTTCAATGCCCGCACGTAACGTTTTTTCCCGTCGAGGGGCACGTATTCCATATGCCCGGAAGCAGGGTCAAGCCAGTACAGGCCCTCGTAGTTGCTGCCGAACCAGATGCGCCCGTCCCTGCCTTCCAGCAGATTCAATACCTTGTGGTTGATGCCCTGGGTAGGGAAATTGGGTCGAAAAGTGCGGAATCGTTTGGTGACCGGGTCAAATTCCTCCACAGTCTTGAGTTCGGCAAGCCATATTTTGCCGTGTTTGTCGCTGATAATATCGAATATTTCGTCGCTGAATGGCCTGGGGTGTCCGCTGCTTTTGTTGTAAAGGTTGTAAGTCTGGAATTCCTTGCGGCGGCGATCCCACTCGATCAGACCTTTCCCCCAGATCGATATCCAGTAGCGGTCCGGCACATTCGGATCGGGCACAATGCCCGATATCGCGCTGAACTGGTCGGGCGCGATCGTGTCGGGCAGCATGATCCGTGTAAATTTCAAATCGTTCGGATCGTATTTCTCCACCCCTCCATCGGTGCCGATCCACACGATATTCGTCAGGGTGTCTTTAAAAATGCAGCGCGTAAGCGTATTGTTGTGAGAAAAAGGCTCCTTGGGTCGAAGTGGAAACTGTACGCCCTCCTTTTCCAAAAGCGTTAGCCAGTACAGACCGTGCACTCCGCCGCCCGCCCAAACGATCGGCCCCGCAACCGGGTGTCTGTCGAACAAAATAACCGTCGTGATCGCAGGACCGTCCGGATAGTCTTCAAACTTTCCGGTTTCTTCGTTTAGTTTGAACAGGCCGCCGCCCCAGGTGGAGCACCACACCCGCCCGTGCTCATCCTCGGCAAATGAACCGGCCGAGTATCTTTTGGCCGGGTCCGGGCTCATCCGGCCCAATTGAAATTCATAAGAAGCGGTTTCGGGGAAAAACCGGAAAACGTTTCCTGCCACGCTCATCCAGACCCGCCCTTTGGAATCGACAAAGTTTGACGGCGTTCCTCCCATATTCTGAGGTGTAGGATATATCGTCGCTCGCAGGGTCCTGCAATCCATCCGTATCAAAAACGTGTCGCCGACCGCCCAGCCAAAACCGTCTTTATCAAAATAAAAGGTTGAAGTACTTAAAATGGGCTTGGTCTGGCCCGGCGCATACAAAGGCACGCGGTGGAAGTGCCTGTCCACATAATCCCAAATGCAGATGCCCCTGCCAGTGGTTATCCAAAGCCGCCCGAGCGGATCGAGCGAAAGTCCGTTGACCTGCCGGAATGGCAGGGAACTCGTATCGCCTTCACGCGGACGGAAGATCGTACAGCGTTTTCCGTCGAAACGCGTCAGACCGTCCACCGTACCAAACCACATGAAACCCTGCGTGTCTCTGGCGATGCCTGTGATGAAATTGTGCGACAATCCGTCGTCGGTGGTGTAATGACGCAGGGCCACTCCTTCAGGCTGGGCGAAAAGAGGGATGCCCGCGGCAAAAAAGAACAGCGCAAAGAGAGCAATCCCGATAATGGGAGGGCACCATGTAAACTGCCGTGCAGGTCCCGGCAGCCCTCCATCTTTGAGCGGGAAAAACGCATTAGCGAAAACGTTTGATATTTTCTTTGCAAAAAGCACCTTAAACCGGTTTTAAAATTTTGATTATCAAAAATTTAAAAAGCAAAAAAACAACTTTGCCGCTCTGGCGAAAAATTTGCTTTTGTACGGTAAAAAAACACCTCCGACCCGCCGCTCGCATGGAAATGCGAGCCAAATCTACGAACGTCCGGTTTCTTCCGACAGACTTTAAACACCTGTAATCCCTTTATGCGATTTTCTTTGGCCCGCTGCCGCTTCACCTTTGCGGGGCAAAACAGGAAGGGATGAATGCCGGCAAATACCAATACCCGGCCGGCACATCACCCTGATGTTTGCAGCGCAAATTGAGCGAAAAAACAAAAACATTTTTGAAAAATTATGAAAGCAATCAACAATCTCCCGGTAATCCTGCTCTTTCTTTTGAGCCGCCAAATCTCCATCGCCCAACCGGCCGGTTTCTACGATGCCCGTGTACAGGCGCACATCACCGCCCCCATCCAAAAAACCGCTTCCGCCCTCGTCGTGGCCGAGTGGCAACTCGATTCGATGCATTGCGAATCTTTCAACGGCCAGGGATGGGATGCCGACTCCCGGTCCTACTACCGCTACGATGCGCAGCACCGGCGCGTGCAGGACAGCTTGATCAGCTTCGATCATGCGCAGCAAATCTGGCAGCCTTCCATGCTTACCTTTTACGAGTATCTGAGCGGCGACGATGTGAAAACGATCTTTGACCTGTCGTGGAACGGTCAGGCATGGGGGCAGGATACCATGCGCACCCGCAACGTTTACGCCAACGGCCAACTGACTGAAATATACGAGGAAACGTATGCAGGACAGGGCTGGGTACCCAATGGCAAGACGACGATGACATACGATAATCAGGGGCATGTCAGCCAGCGTTTTTCCTATTTCCTCGACGAAACAACCAATGAGTGGACAGTAATCGGGCGCTCCACACCCACCTATCTCGGTGACTTTATAAAAGAGGAAGTGTTTGAATTCACCAACGATAACGGGATAACGTGGCAAAGTTTTTCCCGGGTCTACTACACCATCGAGAACGGCCGCATTGAAGGCGTGGCGATACAAATATGGAACGGCGCCGACTGGGGGCCATTTTTCCGCGAGGAATACACCTTCGATGACCGGGGGCTGGTGGTGCACGAAGATTCGTACCAGTTCAACAACGGCTGGGAACCCACTGAGCGCTGCGACCTTTTTTACAGCGAACAAACCACCGCCGTACACAATCCGGTTTCAGGCAGCGCCGCAAGCCTGCAAATGGCCAACCCCTTCGCCGGCGGCATGGTAAGTGCTCCCGGGCTGCCTGCTTCGCAGGATTACCGTATCAGCGTCTTCGACCTTAACGGCCGGCCGGTGTACGACGCCGTTGCATCCGGCAATCAATGGCAACTATCCGCGCCCCAAACAGCGGGCACTTACATGCTGACAGTACGTACAGGCGACCAGGTGGTGGCCCGGCGCAAGTTTGTGGTGGCGCGCTAGTCGGCGGCAACCGCCAATACACAATGCCCGGGCGATTCCGCCGATGGGTGTGTTGTCCCGACCGATTTCCCCATTCCGTGAAAACAATCTTCCGGGGCGCCGCATGCGGCGCCCCTTTTCTGTTTGCTTGAATCAGAATTGTCTATGCCTGAATAAAATAGTTAAAGGGTAAAGTGGTGCATTTTAGGGTTGTATGTACATTGCCGCAAGTTTTTCATATACACTATCAACTCTAAAACGATGGACATTTACCTAACCCAATTCACATTATGGGTGGCTGCCTATGCCCCCAGAGTAGTAATGGCGCTGCTCACGCTCTTTATCGGATTCTGGATCGCAAATAAAATATCGCAAATACTCTCCGCCGCTCTCCGCAGGCGGAAAGTAGAAGAGACGGTCATCCCTTTCCTTGCCTCCATTATTACCGTAGTACTTAAAGTGGTGGTTTTGATCAGCGTGGCAGGCATGTTTGGCATCGAAACCACTTCTTTCATCGCACTCGTCGGCGCCGCGGGCCTGGCACTTGGCCTGGCGCTTCAGGGAAGTCTGAGTCATTTTGCAAGCGGCGTGCTGTTGATGGTTTTCCGTCCCTACAAGGTTGGCGATCTCATCTCTGCAGCGGGGTTTACGGGAGAAGTGGAAGAAATTCAGATATTTAATACGGTGCTGAAGACACTCGACAACAAGCGGATTTTCATTCCGAATGGCGCCGTGACCGCCGGCGCCATCAGTAACATCTCGGGGCAGGGCACGATTCGCGTGGATATGATATTTGCCGTGAGCGGCAGCGAAAACATTGACAAAGTGCGCACTTCCATACAGAAAGTTGCCGATGCCTGCCCGCAAATCCTGAAAAACCCCGCGACCGATATCCTCGTCAACGGACATGAAATCGGCATTACAAAATTTGACGTCCGTCCGTGGTGCAATTCTGCGCACTACTGGGACGTGTACTATTTCATGCAGGAAAATGTCAAGAAACAATTCGTCTCGGACGGTATCCGGGGCCCCAAACCCGCAATGGACGTCGCCGTCACGAATCAGGCCTAAATTGCTCGCGCCGGGCTTGGCCCGGCGTGTTCTTTTTGCAGGGCTTGGCCCGGCGTGTTCTTTTTGCAGGGCTTGGCCCGGCATGTTCTTTTTACAGGGCTTGGCCCGGCGTGTTCTTTTTACGGGGCTTGGCCCGGCATGTTCTTTTGACAGGGCTTGGCCCGCGTAATCTTTTCATACGGCGTTGAAAAAAAACCTATATTCGTCCGGTTTCACCTGAAGCGATGCCCATGCCATGAAAAGGATATATAAGCAAAGCCTGATCTTTTACTTCCTGTATTTCTGTTCTACTTCCCTGTCCGGACAGGGCTACACGGAAATTGCAACTGCTTTTACCGAATATTTCCCGCTAAAAACAGGCGACAAGTCATTCCAGGGTTCGCGCACAGGTCTGAATATTCTGGCGCCCCTCGCCCTGAATAAAGAGAAAGGCAACTATCTGCTTGCCGGACTGAATGCCGAGACCATCCGGTTCGGCGGCGCGCCGGAATCTTTCGGGGTGGACAGGTTTTACGGCATCTCGCCCGTATTCGGATACACCGGGCCGGTATCGGACAAAGCGAAGATCACCGCCGTGGCAACGCCTTTTTGGCAATCCGATTTTAAAAAGAAAGAGGGCAACGCCGCGCGTTTTGCGGGGTTTGTTCGCTTTGCCCGCCAGGTAAACGAGTCTTTTACCTGGCGGGTTACCGCCGGCTACAGGCATCAGTATTTCGGGCCGCAGTACATACTATTGCTCGGTATGGACTGGAAAGCCGGCGAACGATGGCGGTTTTTTGGTGATCTGCCGCAAAACTTCACCGTCTCTTACAAGTTGCATGAGCGAATATGCACGGGCCTGGGTTTTCTGGCCAACTTGACGAGTTATAACATCACGGGACAGGGCCGGTATTTTCGCTATAGTTACGCCCACGCCGGTCCGTTTTTGGAAATCAGTTTGCTCAAAAACCTGATACTGAGAGGGGATGCCGATTATTCGTTTATCCGGAAATACGAAGTGTACGATGACGGCTCCAGGCCCGATGCCACCCTTATCCTGTTTCAATTGGGGAGCAAACCGGTTCCGCTCAGCAGCCCCCTGGACAAAGGTCTGGTGCTACGCGCAACGGCGAGTTACCGGGTATCAAACGATTAACCGGCTGCTCCCTTCTGGCGCGGCAAAGTATTTCCCGCAGATTGCCGCAGAAAAATCTCGCTGATGACGCAGCGCTGGCTGTTTAAGCGCCCATTTTCTGCAAAATCCGCGGGAAACAAATCAATTCAATACAAGACTCGGATTAAACGCCGGTCAGTGCGAATCAGCGATGCATCACTCTTCCCTTTTTGCCTTAAACACCCCTTCCGGCTGGATGAATGAAGCAGCAGAAACCTTGCCCTTATCGTCCAGTTCAAACTCCACGCTATAGCCATTCAGGTCTTTTAATTTGAATTCTGTGCCCTGAAAGGGTTCGAGGGTATAGGTGGGCTGGCCCGCCACTTTGGCATAGAGGGTCGTATTGCGCAACTCGATGGTTACAGGTGTGTCGCCTTCTTCAAGTTTGTATTTGCCCGCGAGCGCTTTCAGGAAGGCTGGGTCGGACAGGCGGCGCGGCGGTATTTTTTTGAATACCATATCTTCCGACAGCGGGTCCATGGCAGATGTGAGCTGGTACACTGCTCCGTTCTGGTCGGTTTGAAAATTCAGCATCATGCTGATATCCAGTGTTTCATCATTTGCCCGGAATACGTCGTAGTGCCAGTGCTCCAACGGCAGGTTGAAGGAGTTGAACTTCATACGGAGGTTTTGGCTGCCGTCCTGCAGGATCTCGACGATGCCGTAACCCGGATGTTCGTATTCGCCGGCGTAGGCTTCAAGCGAGTGACTGGGCCGGGTCCCGGCGATGCGTTTGGGTTCGGGCTTTTTGTCTTCTTTCTGCTCTTCGTCCTTTTTGTCGCCTTCGCCGTATGTGCGGGCGTACCAGTCGGTGGGTTCCAGGTTCAGAACCATGTCTGTAGCATATCGGGCAAGCAAGGTGGGCACCCCGGCGCCGTCCTGATTGGTCAGGATGACCAGGCCGAAGTTTTTCTCCGGCACCATGTACACCAATGCACTGAAACCGTCGATGTTGCCGCCGTGCTGCACAACCTGCAATCCTTTGTGGCGGTATACAAACCAGCCCAGAGCATATGAAGGATCATTTAATTCAGGATTTTGGGCAGTCCGGGAACCATCCATAAGCATTTGCGGGGTATGCAGATGCGCGATTTCGGCCGCACTGATGATCTGGTTGTCGCCCGCCCTGCCTTCATTCAAATGCAGTTTCACCCACAGGAGCATATCATTGATATTTGAATTTATACTGCCCGCGGGGCCGATGGCATCTATATTGCGATAGTCGAGGCGAATATTTTCCTTCCTGTCCTTTGTACGATATCCTGTCGCCGCATCTTTTGAAGCGGCCATGTCTTTCACCGAAAAATTGGAGTTGTTCATCCCCAGCGGTTTGAAAATATTCGTTTTGACGAAATCCTCCCAGCTGGTGCCCGAGATGCGTTCGGTGAGGTAGCCGGCGGTCATGAACATGAGGTTGTTGTATTGCCAGGTGGTGCGCAGGCTTTTGTTGGGCGGCAGATAGCGCAACCGCTCGTATATCTCTTTTCGCGAAAAAGGAGAGCCGTACCACATCAGATCGTGGCGCGGCAGCCCCGAACGGTGGCAGGTCAGGTCAGTTGGCGTCATTTCACGGGTAGCGAAGTCGTCGTAGAGTTTGAAATCGGGGAGGTAATTGATGACGGGCTTATCCCATTCCAGTTGGCCACGGTCGGCAAGGATGGCAAGGCAGGCGGCCGTAAAAGCCTTGGAACTGGAGCCGATGGCGAAGAGGGTATTGGCGGTAACAGGCAGTTTTTTATCGAGGTCCCGGTAGCCGAAGCCTTCGGCAAGCAGCACTTTGCCGTCTTTGACGATGCCGAAAGCGAGGCCGGGTGTAAGGCGCTTTTGGCGAAGCGAATCGGCGAGGTGCCGAAGAGCGGCCAGGGCTTCCTGCAGACGCTTTTCTTCGGCGGCTTTCTGAACGACACTTTCCCGCGCCAGCTTCATCGGAAACGATTGCCCGCC
>JAKOXM010000635.1 GCA_029781095.1 Bacteroidota bacterium | reverse complement strand
GTCAGGTTCAGCGGGCAGGGGCATGACACGACCCTGGTTTTCAATCACGCATATTCCGGACAGACGTTCAATGCGATCTTGCCCTTTCAGGTCCAAAATGTTGAGGTTGATCCCGATTTGTGGTTGATCTCCAAGGATAACACCGTATCGCAGGTCACCGCCACGGCGGAGCCCGGGCACTCGCAACCCGCCTTGCTCGTTGCGCCCAATCCGGTCCGCAATGGCCGCATCAATGCAACACTGGATTCGCCGGTTGCCGGGGAGGTTCACCTGTGGATTCAGTCGGCAGAAGGCAAAACAATTCTTGCCCGGACGTTTGCGTTGACTCCCGGCAGCAATGTCATGACCCTGCAAGTGGGCAATTTACCGGCAGGTGTGTATCTCCTGTATGCACAAACAGCAGATAAAGTCTGTGCCCAAAAAGTTGTAATTTATTAAAAATCAAATTTTTATGAAAAAATTCATTGGATCATACCCCTTTCTTTTTCTGGTATTTTCAGCCTTGACGGCCACGGCCCAAACAGCGAAACCCGCTCCCTGGAAGGAGATGCTCGATTTTCACGATGTTATGAGCACCACATTTCACCCGGCGGAAGAGGGTAATCTTGCCCCGTTGCGCGAGAAAGCAGGCTTGCTCGTAGAACGCGCCGAGGCATGGAAAAAATCGGCCGTGCCGGCCGGCTACAACCGTGAAAAAACGGCGGATACCCTCAAACGCCTTGTAAAGCAGTGCAAAATCGTCAGGAAAGGTGTAAAAAAAGGCAAAACCGACGCAGAACTGACGGCGCTTATCACCTCTGCCCACGACATTTTTCATGAGATCATTGAAAAATGCAGAGACTGAATGCGGCTTTGCAAACGGGCTTTCCGAACACAAAATTTTCAAAAACAAATTATCTCAATATTCAAGACATGAAAAATTTTCAAATCCTTCTCCTATTTACAATCCTGGTCAGCGCTCCTTTTCTGGGATGTAAAAACAGCAAGGACCCGGTCGATAATAACGACCCCGTGGTTACCATCGCCAGTCCGACTGAAAACGAAGCATTTCTCGGTGAAATTCAAATCACAATCAATGTCACTGACGAAAGCCTGCACGAAATGTCAGTGAAGGTCACAAAAGACTCCGACGGCTCGGTCGTTTATGAGGATTCCCCGGAAGTACACGATTTGACGAGCATTGATTTCTCCGAACACTTTACCCCTCCCGGCGTCTCTGGTGTTACCAACATGACGCTTACCGTGGTCGTGGAAGACCACGGTTCGAATATAGTCACGAAAACGGTGCATTTTACGGTGCAATAGTACCCGGCGCGTACAATGGGCAGCGTGATGTTCACAAATTTCCGCTTGCCCATTGTTTTTTGCATTTGGTCATTAAATAAGCGCGCTTTTTTCGACCTTTGCACTCACAACCGCCCTCCGTTCGTTCACCCGGCAACAAGTAAGGTCCAATGAGTCATCTCAAATACAAAAGGCTGCTTCTGAAACTCTCCGGCGAAAGCCTCATGGGCAAACAAAGATTTGGAATTATGGCAGATATGCTACAGCATTATGCCCACCAGATCAGCGAGTTACACGAAATGGGGGCCGAAATCGCCGTCGTCATCGGAGGCGGGAATAT
>JAKOXM010000589.1 GCA_029781095.1 Bacteroidota bacterium | reverse complement strand
TCCGCTGCGGAGGTGGAGATTGCAGCGCGGGTGCTGCCCATCGGGCGCAGCCACAAGGATTTTGTGATGGGAAGGTTGGGGAGAGGGGCTTAGTGTGTCTTTGAAAATTTGGTAGTGATAGGTTATGAGTGATAAAAGATGAGTAAAGGTTTGATGTTCAATCACTTGTAATGCAGAAACCACTCAAAATTTGACACTGCCGAAAATTTTTGTTTAAACCGCTTTTTACCCTTTTATCACGGAGATAAGGCGATCCATCCCTTTCTGAAAATTCGGCTCCGCAAGGCTTACTGTCAGCACCCCGGACAGGTAATTGGAAAAATCGGATAAATTGTCGAACAGGTAGCGTAGGCGTTTCAGTTTGGATTCGATGTCCGAGGTGGGCGCGTTGAACTTGATGCGTTTTTTGCGTTCCTTTTCCAGTTCCTTTATCTGGAGGTCGAGTTTTTCGTAGAGCGTTGTGATCTTCGAAGTATCATTCCAGGTGTCGTCCAGCGCTGCCGGCAGTATTTGCGTCCCAATGAGTTTTTTGGCGAAGCTGGAGGTAAGCACTTCGAAGCCCACCCAGCCGGATAGCAGGCTTTGTTCCGAGACGAGGAACAGTACATAGGGATTTTCCCGGATGCAGCGTGTGGCAAAGTCTTCGATATTCTCCCCGGGTTTCAATATCTCATTGTCGATAGCGGGCTGTATGCCTTTGTTTTTGAGATATGTCACCACCGAATCAGCCGTGGACCCGTCTATATGGCTGTAGGAAATAAAAACGTCCTTGCCGGCATAGGGTGATGCGATCACAGGCGGCGGCTCGGGGCTCGGAGCGGGCGACACGGTCGCTTTCCCCACCATTTCCAGCGCTGCAAAATTGACCCTTGCCTGGATACGTTGCCACTCGCTGAATTCGATCAACCCGAGGTTGAATTGTTTCTCGCCGTTGTTATATTGGGCCTGCAGCAGCAGCGCGTCACCGTTTATCTGGACGAGCAGTTGGAGGGCTTCTTTGGTTTGTCCGTTGGCGATGAGTTGTTGGATTTGCTCTTTCATCCGGTCGTTATGCGGTCAGGTAGAGTGAAAATGGCTTGATTTAGACTGCGCCAAAGGTAGTAAAAGGTCTTTCTTTTTTCCAAGAAGCCATTTTCATGCCGTTTCGGGAATTTTTTGCGCCGGGTTGTTTTTTTGCGAAAGAGCGCAGTACCTTTGCGCTCCCAAGCGAACGAGCGGGGGGAAGTTGACATACGGGCCATAGCTCAGTTGGTTAGAGCGCCACGTTGACATCGTGGAGGTCACAGGTTCGAATCCCGTTGGTCCGACAGTACCGCCAGCCTTCCGGTTGGCAAAACAAGTGACGCCAACCTTCCGGTTGGCAATATGAGCGGGACGTAGCTCAGCCCGGTAGAGTACACGTCTGGGGGGCGTGTGGTCGCAAGTTCGAATCTTGTCGTCCCGACTACAACACTAAGGCATTCAGTCATTTAGATATGATTGAGTGCCTTTTTTTATTGCTTGAATCCTGCGCTTTTTCTGGCCCGTCAATTCTTCAAAATAAAAAGCCCGCACCGTCGTGTCGGCGGTGCGGGCAAATGTTATAATTGATTTACTCCTGTTACTGTTCTTCCGGCGGGGGTGTCGCCCCGTTGCCGTTCCCGTTGCTGCCGGTGCGCGGGAAAAACTGCTTCAATTCATTGTACTTCGTCATGTAACCGCCTGCGTCGGTGTCTTTTTTGTACTGCGTAAAGGAATAGTCCACAAGCGAATTCTGGAAATTGTCGTAGTCGTGCAGGATTTTCGAGTTTTCCAGTGATTCCATGATCGACCGCATCCGGTTGAGGCGGGTTTCGAGGTAGGCCCGATCCTGGTAGTCGGCGGCGAATTCATCCCAGTTTACATCGGGACTGCACAGGGCGGGCTGGGCCTTGCAATAATCGTACACCTTGTTCACGAACAGTTTGTTGGCCTCGTTGATACTGCCGTACTTCTTGCGCTCGTCGGGAGTCAGGTTCCGTTTTTTGTTTTCAACGGCTTTTTCGAGCGCGTCGAGGGCCTGGTCGAAGGCCGTTAATTCATCGGTTTGGAAGTGCGATTGCACGACATCGTAAAATGGCATGATGCAAAAGGTTAAAAGGTTTAAAAATGATGTGTTTTGATTACCACCGGCGCCCTTGCCCGCAGACGGGGGATTGTTAAACGGCGCCGGCTTTGGAAAAAGCGTATGACAAATATACTGTTTTAAAGCATATAAGTATCTAGTATTCAGATAATTATTTTTGTTTAGTGCCGTTTTTACGTCCGGAACGTAAACGATTACGTCTTTCACCCAAATTTTTACGTCCTGTACCTAAACGATTACGTTCCCGACCCAAACGTTTAGGTCCGGAACGTAAAATTTTACGTCCGGCAACGTAAAACTTTAGGTCCTGAACCTGAATTTTTACGTCTTGAACGTAATCGTTTAGGTCCGGGACGTAAAAATTTGTCAAAAGGACGTAAAGGGAGGGGTGCGGGAATGGCATAAGACAATGACTTATCAGTAAGACATACGAACGATTAGATCCAAGTTTGAAGGCAGGTTCTAGACCTTCTATCATCATAAAGCATGGTTCTTCATTCCATAGATAGGTTTTGACCTGAATATGCCATGATCGCAAGGATATTGCTTCAACTAATTAAACTAATTTGCAGCCCTGCGCGAAGAACTGGCGGACGTGCTGTCTTTCTGCTTTCTACTGGCGCACAAACTCAACCTGGATATCCGGGAAATAATACTTGATAAAATTATGAAAAACGCCAAAAAATGCCCGGTACATAAATCAAAAAGCCGGTCAGATAAATACACCAACTTGTAATTACCATATTTAGGTAAGATTGGCATAGATTTGGCACGGATGAATATAATCCAAAACACGTATTATGACCCAACCAGAAGACAATCCAACTCTTAATTGTCCGTACGAAGAGCCTAAAAAGCATT
>JAKOXM010000542.1 GCA_029781095.1 Bacteroidota bacterium | reverse complement strand
ATTCCGGCAAGGCTTTCAGGCGGTCGAACAGTTTTTCCGCCCGGCTGCGGAGTTGCCGGAAAAACAGAATCTGATATTCCGGCCCGATTCCCGGCGATGTGATGAAGTTGACAATGTTGTCCAAATGTTTATCCGGAACCGTGGTATTAGTTAAATAGCCCGCCACAGCGAAGATCGCTGCATAAATAAAAGAGGGTTCTGATTGTTGGCAAAAATCAGGTTTTTCCTTTCCGGCGATGATTTCGGCGACATTAACTTTACGGTAGATTTCCAGGTATCGGCAGAAGCGGTCAGCCATTGGCATACCGATGCAGGCGGCAATGGCGCGTTTCATATCATCTTCGTTGACTCGCCGCATGACTTTGCTGGCCATTTCCCAGCTGCGGGGGGTTGGAAAGCTGCGGGTGTCCGATGCGGAAAACAGCACTTCTTCGCCATAAGTCTGAATAAAGGCCATAATATTTTCATGGATATCATGTTTCGCTGCCCATTTGAGCCAGGTGGCAACATCAGGACGCATCTCAAAGTGAGCGAAACGGTTGCAGAGTGCGCTGGAGAGGGGAGTGACGATGGAGTTGTCATCCTCATGGTTGCCTGCCGCCAGTACCACCGTGCCCGGAAGAAACTGAAATTCGCCGATGCGTTTTTCCAATACGATCTGATAAGCTGCCGCCTGGTGCAGTTTGGTGATTGCGGCATTGAATTCATCCAGAAATACCAGGCAGGGTTCTTCACAGGCGCGTTTGACCCAGGCCGGGGGAAAAAGCTCCAGCGTCTGCGTTTCGCGATTGGGAAAATAAACACCACCGAGCTCAGCCGGATCTTTTTGAGCCAGACGGATATCAATCAGGGGCTTATTCATGGTTTTAGCTAATTCTACCGCCAGCGTGGATTTGCCAATGCCCGGAGAACCCAGCAGCAGGACGGAAATTCCCGCTTCCAGGGTACAGCGGATCAGCGGAAAAAGCTGGTCATAGGAATATGCGGACGGTGGAGGAAGCTGTCTCTTTCTTGTACTCATAGGAAAACCTCCAGCAGCTGGTAACGGAATTCCTCATTGCTCAACAAGACAGCAATGATATGTTTGCAGTATCCGCGAGTATTCAGTTTGGCACGTTGAGCGGCATCGGGACAGGTGCAATGCGGTTTGTGCAGCCATTGAGGATGGATCCGTACCTCATAATCATGCGTGCCACCGGTGATATCGAAAATAACGAAATCTTTTTTCTGTGTTTTGCGACGGGTGATTTTGTATGTTTTCAGGACCGATTCTGCAGCCCGGAAAAAACGGTCGTCCCTTGCTTTCAAATCGAAGGTTTCTTCTGTAGTCGTATCCATACTCATGCCTTGTTTGGTTGTCTGGCTATGCCGCCGGCGGTTTGTTATCGGAGCAATCTCTGCTGAAGCTGGCGGCAAGATGCCGAATCCTTTGCTGTGCAAAACGCATGTTTCTTGCAAAAAACGATTTTAATATATGTGGATGGCACCTGCTGTCAAACCATTTCTGCTGAATAAGACTAAATCCCAGTGATCGGTCACCCGTTGATAACAGCATTTCCTGTTGCCTTGCAAAATGGGCATACGTGCCCCATATCTACCTGATTTAACGATCAAACCTATGGCATTGGTGGCGGTTATTCATTTCTGCGGAGAAAGCGTAAAGACATTGAGCCCCGCCTGCTTTCTAAACCCCTGGAATTCGCGGGGGTGAAATTTGGATTATACAGCAACTCCCCGACCCCTAAAAACTCGATCGTATTCCGGTTGCTGACACCGGTTAGCCCGGCAGGGCTATACATTATGTGTCTTAGGTTTATAACACAAAAATCAACAATGGGCAGTCATAAGCAGTTGACTTTTTCCATTGATCGACATCCTTGTGCGAGAAAGTGTCCTCGAACATGGTTCCCCTGGATGTCAAACCGACCGGCGCAAAGCACCACTTTAATTTAGCCTTTCAAGCATTCTTTCCGGTCTTGATAAAGGCGCTTCATTTTTCACTTTTTCCCTTTATCCGGCCATGCCCCGGCGCGAAGCGCCACT
>JAKOXM010000534.1 GCA_029781095.1 Bacteroidota bacterium | reverse complement strand
TGCAGGTACGCGCGTCGAGCGCGTCGCCTTCGCTGATGAAAAGGGTGGCGTCTTTGCCGGTTTCCAGCGAGCCGCAGGTGGCGTCAATTCCCAGTATTTTAGCGGCATCGAGGGTGATGGCCCCGACGGCTGCTTCTTTCGGAAGGCCGAATCCGACCGCCTGGCCCGCCTCGAACGACAGGTTGCGCTGACGCCATGCGCCTTCTTCGCTGAAGGTAAACAACACGCCTTTTTCATGCAGCAGGGCAGGTGTCTTAAAAGGCTGATCGATGTCTTCGTCCTCGCGGGCTGGCAATCGCTGTGTGCGGTCCAGTATAACCGGCACATTGTGTTGCTTTAAAAAATCGGCCACGAGCCAGGCGTCGGCGGCGCCCGCCAATACGATATGGATACCGTAATCTTCGGCAAACAACACGGATTCCTGGATCGTTTTGGCCAGATTGGCATGAACGTACAGGTTTTGTTTTTTGTCAAAAAGCCCGCGCATCGATTCAAAACGCTGGTTTTTGACCTCCGGCGCAGGCTGTTGGGCATAGGCGCGTGCTTCGTCGAAAAAACGGCGTAGCTCCTGCACCGTTTTATCATATGGATCGCTGTTGTCCTCGCCGGGTGTTTCCGGCATTCGCCTGACGGCGCCCGCCGGGCGTGGCGTGGGCCAGTTGAGGTGAATACCCTCGTCCGTGCGGTAAGCAGCGTCTTCCCAGTTCCAGGCGTCGAGTTGCACCACCGAGGAGGTACCCGAAATGATGCCACCGGTGGGGCTGACCTGCGCCATCAGCACGCCGTTGCTCCGCACCGTAGGCAACACCTGCGAATCGGTATTGTATGCGACGATGCTCCGGGCGTTCGGATTGTAATTGTTTACTTCCGAAAAATCCACCGTCGATCGCACGGCATCGATCTCTACCAGGCCCAGCCGTGTGTCGGAGGCGATAAAGCCGGGATATACGTGTTTGCCCGAGGCGTCGAATATTTTCGCAAATTTCGTACGGTCGAGCCGAATGGTGGTGGCGTCGGCCACAAGGGTCAGTTTGCCGGCCTCGAAAGAAATGGCACTGTTTTGAATGACCTGCCCGGTGCCGAGGTGTGCCACAGCGCCCACGATCAGGATGGCTCCTTTTTGCGGAGGCGCGGGCACGGGGTTCTGCGCTGCACCGAATAGCGGCGATAGGAGCAGAATGCTGCAAAAAGCGCGATGGAATATTTTCATTGTCAACAAATTATTCAGCAATTTTGAAACCCAGGATTTCGCGGTATTTCGCATATCCTTTCATGGAAAAGACGTATTGCTTGTATTCGCCCCATTGCACGGTCACTTTTTTGCCGGCCAGGGATTTGCCCTGCTGCTCCAGTTTTTCGTCGCCGGGAAAGGGTCGCATCCAGCGAAGTGTTTCCTCGCCGTCGCTGCTTTTTATCACCAGTTTTACCGTTTCGCCCGATGTTTCGAGGCGGACGAAAGTCCCGGACGTTTCACCTTCGGTCTCGTATTTGGCAGCACTGATACTGCCTCCCGGGTCTTCCTGTTGGCTGAGTGAGACCATAAATGGAACGGAAGAGGGACATTTCTGAACCAGTTTCATTCCGAAGCGTTCTCCGATTTTGCGGCCGTTTTCCTCGTTCAGTTCCGAGGCTTTGTAACCGTATTCCTCTGCCAGGCCGGAAATGTTCGCCATCATCGACTGGGTCAGGCAGTCCATCGCGGAGCTCTTTTTGTCGGCATCCGATAATTTTTGTTTTTCGAGGCCCTGAAAGCACTTGCAGGCGTCGGCTATAGCCTTGTCCGAGGCTGCTTCCTGGGCAAACGATGCGCCCGGCGCAGCCAGCATAAGTAAAAAAATCAGTTTTTTCATAGGAATTGAATTTTGAAGTGAAGGTTTTAGGTGTTTTAATACAACAGCCCGAAAGATCAAGTTTTTCACACAATTTTTGATTTCATCACCCATCTTTGTCCAAACTATGTCAAACATCAGCGATATCATCGGCAATACGCCGCTTGTGGAAATACGGCATTCCGTCGGCAAGCCGGGGGTAAGAATATTCGGTAAACTGGAAGGCCAGAACCCCGGTGGAAGTGTGAAAGACCGCGCCGCTTACGGTATGATAAAAGGCGCGCTGGACCGCGGCGATCTCAAACCCGGCATGAAACTCGTGGAAGCCACCAGCGGCAACACCGGTATCGCACTGGCCATGATCGCCCGGCTGTTCGGAGTCGAAATCACGCTCCTGATGCCCGATAACTCGACGGAGGAGCGGGTGCGGACCATGGAAGCCTACGGCGCAGAAGTGATACTGACGCCCGCAGCCCGCAGCATCGAATATTCCCGCGAACGGGCCGAAGAAATGGTGGCCGGGGGAGGCTATCTGATGCTCAACCAGTTCGCCAACCCCGACAACTGGCGCGCGCATTACCGCAGCACAGGGCCCGAAATCTGGCGCGATACGGCCGGCGAAATCACGCATTTTGTGTCTTCCATGGGCACTACCGGCACCATTATGGGGGTGTCGCGCTATTTAAAGGAGCAAAACCCGGCCGTTCAGATTGTGGGTGTGCAGCCCACCGACGGCTCCAGCATTCCCGGCATCCGGCGCTGGTCGCCGGAGTTTTTGCCCAAAATATTCGAGCCGGAGCGGGTGGATCGCATTATTGACGTGTCACAGGAAGAAGCAACTGCCATGATGCGCCGGCTCGCCCGGGAAGATGCCATTTTCGGCGGAGTGAGCAGCGGCGGCGCCGTGGCTGCCGCCGGAAAGCTGGTGAAAACCCTGGATAAAGGCGTAGTGGTATGTATTATTTGCGACCGGGGCGACCGGTATTTGTCGTCGGGTGTGTTTGGCAGCAAATAAAAGGCCCTGCCAACAGGCGTTTATTTGATCGCACAGCGCAACAGTTCAGTACCTTCGATGCTTCCTTCCAGCACATCCCCGATCTGCACCGGTCCCACACCCGCAGGTGTACCGGTGAAAATGTAGTCGCCCTTGTGCAGGGTGAAATACCGCGAAATGTGGCAAATCAGCGTATCGAATGTGAAGATCAGGTCTCGCGTATGGCCGTCCTGCACCACCGCGCCGTTCTTTTTTAATTGAAAATGAATGTCCTGCGCATTTTTTAATTCCTCCAGCGAAATAAAGCGGCTGACGGGCGCCGAACGGTCGAAGCCCTTGGCGATTTCCCAGGGATGGCCTTTTGATTTGAGTTTGTCCTGCACGTCGCGGGCTGTAAAATCGATACCGAAGGCAACGGCATCGTAGTAGCGCGAAGCAAATTCCGGCTCTACGGAACGGCCGTTCTTGGCAACACGCAGCACGATCTCGCCTTCATAATGAAGGTCTTGTGTGAAGTCCGGGTAGAAAAACGGTCTGTTGTTCAATAGTAATGCCGTCGGCGGCTTCATAAAAATGAGCGGCTCGGAGGGTACGGGGTTGTTGAGTTCTTTTGCGTGGTCGACGTAGTTGCGGCCGATGCAGAATATTTTCATAACGGTGTGCGGCGCTATTTATCTGAAGGGTTTTTCTTGTTGTTCAGGAGCATTTCGATTGTCTTGCCGAGTCGATTGAGGCGGGTTTCGGGCTTTTTGGCGTCTTCAATCCAGCGTACGTATTCCTTGCGGTGGGTGTAGGAGAGTTTTTCATAACGGGATTTCGCCTCCGGGTTTGCCGTAAAAAGCACAAGAAGATCGTCCGGGATTTCAACGATGCGTTCCTCGGTATCGCGTTCGAGCGTGACATGCACCTCGTCGCCGGCCTTTTTGCCGATTTTGGCGTGCAATTCCTTGTTGATGCCGAGAAAATGGCACTGGCCACCCATATTGGTCAGCAGGCCCCTGTGCGGAACATTGTCGTACATCAATTTCACCTTCACGTTGCCGCGTGTGCCAAACAACTCCTTTACATCGTATGGAAAATCGATGTGCAGCATCGGAGAGTTGTCGTCTTTTTTCAGTATCGCTACAAATTTTATTACTTCGCTCATAATCAATT
>JAKOXM010000513.1 GCA_029781095.1 Bacteroidota bacterium | reverse complement strand
TCCGATAACACGCGCAAGCAACCAGGTTCTAAGATACATGAAACCGGAAAGTGTGACCGGATGCGCATAAAAAATATCGCTGCAAATGGAAATAACAGGCATGGCCGGATACGCTGCAGACCTGAAAAATCCGCCCCGGCTTCTTCTTTGCCGCGTTCCGTCCAATACTGTTCACCAATTTTTCATCTTTGCAAATATTTCAGGCAAAATTCATACTCATGAACAGAATGGTTACCCTCCCTGTCCCTGCTCCCGCAAACCTGGCGCGCTTGGCCGTTTTATTTATTTTGCAGGGGCTGCCCTCCTTCCTGATCTCTCAAAACCTGCCCCCCGAACCGCTCAAATCCATCCATATCCGCAACATCGGCCCCGGTACCATGTCCGGCCGAATCACATCGATCGCCTGTGACCCGGCGCATCCCGAAGTTATCTATGCGGGCGCCGCTTCCGGTGGCGTGTGGCGCTCAACCGGCGGCGGCACGCGCTGGGAACCCATTTTTGACAAGGCGCCCACGCAGAGTATCGGCTCCATCGCTATCAATCCACGCAACCCTGATGAGATATGGGTCGGTACGGGTGAGGGCAACCCCCGCAATTCGCAGAATTTCGGCGTAGGCATTTTTAAAACCATCAATGGCGGGAAAGACTGGAATTGTATGGGTCTGCAAACCACGCATACGATCCACCGGATCATTTTACACCGCGACAACCCGGACATTATATGGGCGGCTTCTCTTGGCTCCGCTTATGGTCCGAATGAAGACCGTGGCGTTTTTAAAAGCACGGATGGCGGAAAAACATGGCGCAAGGTATTGTACGTCAATAACCTGACCGGATGCGCCGAACTGGTGGCTGATCCGCAAAACCCGAACAAACTTTATGCGGCCATGTGGGAATACCAGCGCTGGCCCTGGTTTTTCAAGTCCGGCGGTAAAGGCTCCGGCCTGTATGTCAGTTACGACGGCGGCGAAAAATGGGAGCGCCTCTCCGACAAAGACGGTCTGCCCGAAGGCGAACTGGGGCGTATCGGCATAGCCGTTGCCAAAAGCAATCCGGATGTTGTGTATGCGCTCGTCGAGGCCAAAACAAATGCCTTGTACAGAAGCAATGACGGCGGCCGCAAGTGGCAAAAGACGACTGATAAAGGTATGGGCGACAGGCCGTTTTATTACGCCGAGATATACGTGGACCCTAAAAACGAGAACCGCGTTTATTCCCTTTTCAGCACCATTTCAAGGAGCGAAGACGGCGGCAAGACCTTCGAAACATGGGCGGGCTGGCGCATTCACCCCGATCACCATGCCTTCTGGATAGATTCCGGGAACCCTGATTATATCATCAATGGTAACGACGGCGGCCTGAATATTACACGCGACGGTGGCAAGACGTGGCGATATGCCGAAAACATTCCTGTTGGGCAATTCTACCACGTCGAAACAGATAATGAATGGCCGTACAATGTATATGGCGGCTTGCAGGACAACGGCTCCTGGGTGGCTCCTTCGGCCGTCTGGAAATCCAGCGGACTGAGCAATGCCGAATGGCAGGAAGTCGCTTTCGGCGACGGCTTTGAAACAATGCCCCGGAAAGACGACCCGCGTTATGTATTCGCTATGTCGCAGGGCGGCGAACTGAGCATGGTGGATCGCAAGACGGGTCAGGACAAATACATCAAGCCACTGCATCCTGACGGCAATACAGAACTCCGCTGGAACTGGAATGCAGCAATGGCTCAGGATCCATGGAAACCGCAGGGCCTCTTTTTCGGCAGCCAGTTCCTGCACCACAGCTACGATGCCGGTCAGAACTGGGATATCCTGTCGCCCGATCTCACGACGAATGACACCTCCAAAATGCACCAGGATATTTCCGGAGGCCTTACCATCGACGCCACAAATGCCGAAAACTATTGCACCATCATCGCGATAGCGCCCAGCCCGGTACAAAATGGCGTAGCATGGGTAGGCACCGACGACGGCAATCTGCAACTGACGACCGATCACGGCAAAACATGGACGAATTTTGCAAATGATTTGCCGGATGCGCCCAAGAACGGCTGGATACCCGCGATCGAGGCATCGTCCACAAAAGCAGGAGAGGCCTTTGTTGTGCTCAATAATTACCGTCAGAACGACTGGCAACCTTATCTGTATCACACGGACAACTTCGGCAAAAAGTGGAAACGGCTGGTCTCGGCGAAAAACCTGCTCAATGTGCAAGGGCAAAACGACAACAACTTCTGCCTTTCCGTAGTGCAGGACACCGAAGCGCCCGACCTGGTGTTTCTCGGCACCGACCAGGGCCTCTACCTGTCGATCGATCATGGCGATCACTGGACCAAATGGCCGGAAGAATCCTTCCCCTCCGTGCCCGTCTACGATATGAAAATACAGCAACGCGACGGCGATCTGGTGATCGCGACATTCGGCCGTGGCATCTGGATACTCGACAACCTTGCTCCGCTGCGCGAAATGGCGCGTGCCGGCATTTCCATGCTCGAACAGCCATTCAAACTTTTTCCGGCACAAGCGGGTATTCTGGCGGAATACAGGTCGTTTGACGGACCTCATTTTCCAGCCGACGCTTCCTACCGCGGCGAAAACAAGGGGACTGCTGTTCACATCCCGGTTTGGGTGAAACCGGGCGCCGACAAGGCGAAAAAAGAACCGGAGGACAAAGAAAAAACAGACAAGAAAAAAGACAAGGACCCAAAAGGCCCGGGCAAAAAGGGTGACGGGAAAAAGAATGAAAAGGCAACAGTGACCATCCTTTCCATGCAGGGCGATACCCTTCGCCGCTTCAGGACGGAACTGGATACTTCATTTACGGCTATAAACTGGGGGATGGATACGAAAGGCGTTCGTTTCCCTTCGAAAAACGAACCCGACAAGGAACAACCCGAACCGGGCGGCGGACCGCGCGTGTTGCCCGGCGATTACTGGGTAAAGGTAAAATACATGTCTTATTCCGACTCTGTGAAAGTAAAGGTAATTGACGACCCGAGGCTGAACGTTCCGGCTTCCGACCGGCAGGCCAATGCAGATGCAGTACGCGATATGTATAAAACGGTAGAACGTGCCGCACAGGCGTACAATCGCCTGAAAGAAGTGGAAAAAACGATTCAACTGGTTGAAGAACAATTTGTTAATGTGCCGGACAGTACCAAAAAAGAAGTGCTTAAACTCGGTAGCGCATTGCAGGATTCTATCAGCAATCTGAAAGAAATGTTTTTTCAGCACAAGGAATTAAAAGGTATTCAACGCAATCCAAAGGTCTTGAACGCACGTTTTGGGAGGGCATTCGGCTATATTGGAGGCAATCAGGGCGCCCCCAATGTGGCTACCCGGCTGGCCATTGCGGATGCGAAAAATGAAACGGAACTCATAATCAACAAGGTGAATACGCTTCTGGATACTGCATGGAAGCCTTACCGGGAAAAGGCGGAGGCGATCAGGTATACGCTGTTCAAGGATTTTGACAAACTTTGAAAATAAACAAAGCAGCAGCTTGGCCTTTGACTGAATCAATATGCGTAAAATAAACTTGCTGAAACAATTCCGTTCTGTTTTCTCCTTACCCAAACATTTATTGACATGCGAAAAATCATCTACACAGGTATGACCTGCCTGTTTTTGGCATCCCTGAATGCCCAAAGCAACCTTTTTATCGACACGACCATTACGCCCCAGCAAATGGTGACGGATTTTTTCAATACCAGTCAGGTAACCGTCTCAAATGTTCAGTTTACGGGGGCACCGGGTGCTGCGGCATTTTTTGACGCCTCCAATACCGATCTGGATCTGCTGGCCGGACTGATGCTCAGCAGCGGACAATGCACCGAGGCCGCCAATGCGGCAACTTATTTTGCTTCGGCTGGTAACAGCGTCCCCGGCGATAGCGACCTCGACAACCTGAACCCAGCGTCAGGCCCTACATTCGATGCAGCCATTCTGGAGTTCGATCTGGTTTCGCAGGTTGATACGCTGTGTTTCATATATCGTTTCGGGTCGGAGGAATATCCCGAGTATGTTTGTTCGAGCTTCAACGATATTTTCGGATTTATGGTAGAAGGCCCGGGATATTCCGGCAAGGAAAATATTGCCATGGTACCTGGCGATACGATTCCCGTATCAATTAATAACGTGAACAACGGAAACGGGAACTTCGGTAATCCATGCGGCCCAATGCACCCGGAGTTTTATGTCCCTTATGACACGCTGAACGGGCAGGATGCCGCCTACGACGGTTTTACGACAACGCTTCCCGCCAAATTTGTCGTACAGCCCGGCGAAACATACCATGTGAAAATTGCAATAGCCGATGTTGCCGATGCCGTTTTCGATTCGGGTGTGTTTCTTGCCATCAATTCGCTCGGCGGCGACAGCCTGCTGACGCCCGTAGCGAGCCTGACTGTTCCGGT
>JAKOXM010000478.1 GCA_029781095.1 Bacteroidota bacterium | reverse complement strand
TGCGTGTTTGCTTTTTATCAGGAGGCGGTCTGCGATTTGTTCATCATGCCTTGCAGGAATCCGCCGATTCCGCCGCCGGCGCCACCCAGAACGCCGCCGCCGAGAATAGATCCGAGCATGCCGTTGGCGCCGTCGCCCATCAGGCTGCCGAGAATGGAACCCATGCCGCCGTCGCCCATTGCGCTGGCCAGTCCGCCCAGCACACCGCCACCCAGCAAGCCGGACAACCCGCCGTCTTTGGGGCTTTGTTTGAGAAAGAAACCGGCCGCAGCGCTGGCGAGGGGAACAGCCCAGGTGGCCGAACCTGCCGGTAAAAATTTATTGGCCAAAAAGCCAACTACGAGGGTGATCAGGGAGGAGAGTAAAGTGTTCTTCATGATGTGGCAATTCGTTTTGTAGAAATGAACTTTACTGAATAATTATTCCGGTTTTGGCAAAAGTATCCAAAAAACAAATTGAAAAAACAACTTTGACTTGTTTTTTTGACCATGCCCGCCCATGCTATCCGGGTGTCTGTACGTCATAACCACTTATTCCTTCCTCAGCCATGAGTTCCAGGCCGTAGCGGCGAATCGCCTCAATAATCGGGATGGCTCTTTGACCGCGTTCCGAAAGAGCGTATTCCACTTTTGGCGGCACCACCGGATATACTGTTCTGATGACAAATCCGTCCCTTTCCAGTTCGCGCAGTTGCGCCGTCAGCATTTTGTGCGTCACGCGGGGGATGTCCTTTTTCAGTTCGCCATAGCGCAACACCTTGCCATTGAGTCGCCATAAAATGGGCATTTTCCAGGCGCCGCCGATATGATCGAGTGCAAACTCAACAGGGTTGTAATACAACTTTTTTTGATGCAAAAATTCCGGCATTGTTTATAATATATTGGTTTTCAGTTTACTTTCAAAAAAGTTAGTATGGAACTTTCAGGTAAGTATATTGCCAAAGGTAGTATGTGCCTGCAACTTTGTTCCATCATTCAATTAAAAATCATTGTTCGTTATGAGTGCCAGCCTGAATATTACAAGTCCTAAAAAAATCGCTCTGATCGCCGCCAATCCTTCCATCAGCCAGACCACCGGCTGGCCGATCGGCTTCTGGTGGGCCGAACTGACCCACCCTTATTGGGAATTCACCGAGCGCGGCTATGAAGTCGACATTTATTCCCCTGACGGCGGCGCCTTGCAGGCCGACGGGTACAGCGACCCCGAAGACGCGAGCGGATATTCGGCCCACGACCTGATCTCGCTGGGTTTTAAGAAATCGCCGCAACATGCCGCGCTGCTGGAAAATACCAGACCCATTTCGGCCATCGATGCAGACGCCTACGATGCTGTGTTCCTCGCCGGTGGTCAGTCCCCGATGTACACCTTCATTGACAACGAGCCGCTGCACAGGCTCGTAACAGCGTTTTACGAAAAAGGAAAGGTACTGGGGATTGTGTGCCATGCCACCTGTATCTTGTTGAAAACCAGGACTTCCGACGGTAAATTGTTGGTGGAAGGCAAGACATGGACCGGTTTCGCTGACAGTGAAGAAGAATTTGCCGACGGTTTTGTCGGCAAACGCATCCAGCCATTCCGGATCGAGGAAGAGGCGAAAAAAATACCGGGTACCAATTTCATCGTTGATGGCATGTTCAAGGCTTTTGCGGTGCGCGACGGCCGACTGATCACGGGCCAACAGCAGTACAGCGGCGCCGCAACCGCCCGGCTGGTAATCGAGGCGCTCGGAGTGTAGGCTCGCCTAAACCTCGATTGCCTATGGGTGTTTTAGATAACTCGAATGCCACCTTAGCGTGAAGGCACTTAGATTACACAGATTGGATACAGATCGAATTGAAAAATCCGCGTCCAATCTATGTAATCCGAGTCCTGTTTTACTTGTAAAGTTGACGACATTAGACTTCGAGTTATCTGATAAATTTGCCTTACTAAATTATTGATAACCAATAAAGTATTTTTAACCCAACATTTGCACCATTAATCATTCAATACGTATGAACATCGCAATTATCGGAACCGGCAACGTCGGCGGCGCATTGGCCGAACGTTGGGCAAAAGCCGGTCACACCATTCGCCTGGGCGTGCGGGATACGGCAGACTTCAAGGGCAAGGAACTGCTTCAATTGCCCAACACCACAGTCCACTCAGTCGCCGACGCCGTAAAAGCCTCGGACGTCGTGCTTATCGCAGCTACGCCGCAGTCAGTCATTGCAATTGCAGAACAGATGGGCGACGTGGCGGGAAAAGTCATCATCGATGCCATGAACTCGGTGCGCACGCGACCGGAGCCGTATGCCGACACTTTTGAGGCCTTAAAAGCCCTGACGAAAGGAGGACATCTCGTAAAATGCTTTAATTCAACGGGTTTTGAAAACATGCGCGACCCGTCTTACGGCGATACAGCCATCGATATGTTTATGGCAGGCAGTTCGGAAAAGGGCAAAACGACAGCCCGGCAACTCGCTCTCGACGCGGGGTTTGCGGAATGTTACGATTTCGGCGGCGATGACAGGGTGTCCCTGCTGGAGCAGTTTGCGCTGGCCTGGATCAACCTCGCCATCATGCAGGGACAGGGCCGCGGCATAGCGTTCAAGGTGATCCGGCGTTGAGGAAGGGTTGAGGTAGGTCAATTTTCAGATTTTACAACAGTTTCTAATAGAGTTGTTGTGGCATGATAATCAATTAGTCAGCCCAAAGCGCAAGCTGCGGGTTCTTTTATCGGCACTGCGACCAATTTGAGTTGATCATTCATCAAATGGTCAGGGCCATCTGATGAGTAAGCGGGCAGATTGATGTTTTTTTGAAAAAATACTGATTTTCAATCAGTTATATCGCAACAAGTATGTAAAATATGTCCGCGTCTGGTTGGGCGATTTTCAATCAAAAATGGCCAAAAATGAACACTCCCATTAGAAATTACTAACTTTTCTCAACCATCTCAACCAAAAAGCCTGCACACATGATCACACCTTCAGCCGGACTTTCAGCAGCCCTGCAAGGTGCTCGAAAGCGGCTTTCCATTCTTCGTTGACGAATACCCACTGCCCTTTCCGGTAACCTTTGGTGAGCAGGTAGAAAACATTCTGGCTTTTCCATACGTCCGGTTTCAGGTTCATTTTTTGAACGATCAGGAGCACGTCGTTGAGCCATTCCACGCGCGGCGCGGAAGATTCGTCGAGGTCGATTCGCTCTATTTCGCGATAGATGCGCTCGCTGATGGCGTGCCGGACGGCATCCTCGTCGTTCAGTTTTACCTGCCAGCGTTTCAGGTTGTTCGAAACGCGCAGGAGGGTCCTGACGTCTTTGGTATCCCCGTTTTTGAAATAATTGAGCAGGTCGGCATTCAGCACGTAAGCGGCGATATTGCGCCATGCATCCGGGAGGGGCAGATCGGCTTCTTCCAGCCCCGTCATCAGCTGGTAGTTGGAATCGAAAACGCTGCGGAAAGACGACTCCGCCGAAGCGAGGCCGGACTCGGTGATCTCGCGGATGATCTTGATTTTTTCGTCGGCGAAGAGGCTCGCCAGCGTGAATTTTTCAGGGCCGAAATACTCCTGCAGGATACCGATCACCTCGCCGAGGTTGGCGATATTGAAAGCCTTCGAGGTGCGCTGCCACATGGCGTCGAAGGTCGTGCGGTTCATGGTAGCGCTGATGTTGCCGATGATGTGCTGCTGGCCGAGGTACAGCACGGCAAAGCAAAACGTTTTTTCCGCATGACTCAGCCGGGAGCGAATGGACAGGCGCCCCGCGGTGTACTGCGTTTTGCCGGCTTCTATTTTTTCGAAAAACTCGACCGAGGCCTTGTAATTGAACAAATCCAGCCCTTCCGGATCGTCTTCGAACAGCGAGGCGACGGCGAAGTGCATCGCCACGCGTTCGAGCGTCACGCGTGTGGGCACGACGTTTTGCAGAAAACTGACGGCACCGTTTGCCACGACATTACTCGGGGCTTCCGCCAGGCGTTTGTTGAATTCCGCGTGCAGATCGACGTGCGCCACGTCTTTTGCGTAGTCCAGTGCCCGCAGGGCATACTGGAGAATCTGGTTGGTTTCGATACCGGAAATCTCGTCGAAAAACCAGCCGCAACTCGTGTACATCAGTACTGCGTGCCGCTGTATTTCGAGCAGCCGCAACACCATGACCTCTTCCAGCAGACTCAGCTCCCGGCGGGCGTGTTTGGCCAGAAATTTGGCCACGTTCTCGTTGCTGCGGTCGAGCATCACCTCGATGTATTCGTTGCGGGCGACCCAGGGGTCGCGCAGGAATCGGGCTGCTTCCCGTTCGAATATGGGTGCCAGCTGGTCGCGCAGCCAGTCGAGCGTGTCGCGCAGGGGCTTTCTCCAGCGCTGGTGCCAGCCCGGTCGCCCGCCGGTGTTGCAGCCGCAATCCGCGCGCCAGCGTTCGATACCGTGCACGCAGCTCCACGACGAATTTTCGTGTATCTCTACTTCCCATTCCGGAGGGAAGAGCTCGAGAAACTGGCCATAATTGGTCAGTTTGGCTTCGCCGTTGTCCTCGATCTGGTTGAGACAATCGGCCAGCGCCATTTCGCCGAAACGGTGGTGGTGGCCATAGCTCTCGCCGTCGGTAGCGATATGGGCGATTTGCGGTTCGTCGTTTTCGTCAAAAAGGCTCGTCATTCTTTTCGCGAAATTGGTGCCGCTGTTGAGCAGGCCGTTGAAAGCAACCTCCTGGGCGATACCGCCGTGGTAGAAATAGAGCGCGATGCGCCTGCCGCTCGGCAACAGACACCAGTACGGGTGCCGGGTATCGATGCTTTCGGAATTCACGCTTTGCCATTCGGCCGGCGAATCGCTTTCGGCAGCCTGTTTTTTATCCGGGTCGGGCATGCGGCGCACGGCTTTTGCCTGCCGCGGCGCAAGTACGGTGAACTGGATGCCATGTGACGCCAGTACTTCGAGCGTATCGGTGTTCACGGCCGTTTCGGCCAGCCAGATACCCTCGGGGTAGCGGCCGAAACGGTGTTCAAAATCGCGGATACCCCACCAGACTTGCGTCACCTTGTCGCGATAGTTGCAAAGGGGCATGATGAGGTGGCTGTGCACCTGTGCCAGTGCCGAGCCGTGACCGCCGAAGCGCTCCATGCTGCGTTTGTCGGCCTGCTGGATGAGGTTGTACGCTTCCGGGTCGTTTTGTTCCAGCCAGGTCAGCAGGGTAGGGCCGAAGTTCCAGGAAATGCGATTATAGTTGTTCCGGATCTTGGTGATCCAGCCCTGGTCGTCGAGGATGCGGGCAGCCGCATTGGGTGCGTAGCATTCGAAGTTGATGCGGGCGTTCCAGTCGTGGAAGGGCCTCGCCGATTCCTGTTGTTCTACGATTTCGAGCCACGCATTTTCTCGGGGCGGTTGATAGAAATGACCGTGTATACACACGTACTTATTTGAACGGGACATGGGTGCTAAAATAGGAAGTTTAAAGGGTTTCGGGGCCGGGGCAAGATTCAGGGTCGTGGTGCATCCTGTGCTTGCAAATTATCTGGTGGCGGGCACTCTGTCGCGGCTGTGCATTTTAATGCCGCGAGGTCATTGAGACGTTTGAAACGGATTTTGTAACAAGGAGCAAAAATCGTCCCAAACGTTCATGGCACGCTGATGACACAGATTTGACTGATTTTCACTGTGTAAATCTTTTTAATCTGTGTCATCAGTGTGCCATGAACAGCAAAGATACCCGGTCAGTTGAGAATTCATTCAACCAAATTGCGAACCCTTCATCTTTTTACCGAACAGGCCGTCTTCCGGGACGAATCAATTCCTGCCGGAACAGAATATATTTCCTGATAACACGGATTGATACACCTTTGCGCCGAATGAAAGCGTTCGATGGCCGGAACTGCTCGGTATATTGGAATTTTTCGGAACTTTTCCTTATTTTAGCCCCCCGAAACGAAAATATCTCCCCAACTATGATATCTCCCCGCTGGCAAATCATTCCGACCGACGAAAAGGCCGAACAAGCGCTCCACGCCGCCCTGGGGATTGATCCCCTGTTTTGCCGGCTGCTTGTCCAGCGCGGGATCAAAACATTCGAAGAAGCCCGCACTTTTTTCCGCCCGAGCCTCGACGATCTTCACAATCCATTCTTAATGAAGGATATGGAGCTTGCTGTAGAGCGTCTCGACAAGGCCCTGAAAGGCGACGAACGCATACTGCTGTACGGCGATTACGACGTAGACGGCACCACCAGCGTGGCGCTGATGTTTGCCTTTCTGTCCGGTTTTTACCGCAACCTCGATTATTACCTGCCCGACCGCGAGAAGGAAGGCTACGGCGTGAGCCTGCGCAGTGTGGAATATGCCCGCGAGACCGGCGCCACCCTTGTCATTGCGATCGATTGCGGTATCAAGGCCCACGAAGCGGTTGCGCTGGCAAAAAATTATGGCATCGACTTCATCGTCTGTGATCATCACCTGCCGGAAGGCGGCCTGCCCGGCGCGGTGGCCAACCTCGATCCCAAGCGCGCCGACTGCCCTTATCCCTACAAGGAACTCAGCGGCTGCGGCATCGCTTTCAAACTGGCCCAGGCGCTGGCGTTACACAACAACACCCCACAGGAAGAGATCGATGATCTGCTCGATCTCGTGGCCGTCAGCATTGCCTGCGATATTGTTCCCATAACCGGCGAAAACCGTATCCTGACCCATTTCGGACTACACCGGCTGAACCATTCTCCCCGCGTCGGCCTCTGGGCGCTGATGAGCCGGATCAACCGGCCATTTCCCCTCGATGTGAGTGATCTGGTATTCGGCCTCGGGCCGCTCATCAACGCGGCGGGTCGCCTCGGCGATGCGCGCGATGCCGTGCGGCTGCTCCTTTCCGCCGACCGAAACAGCGCTGTCGACTGCGCCGGTACCCTCGTGCAGCGCAATCGCGAGCGCCGCGAAGTAGACTATGCCATGGCCGATCAGGCGCGGCAGCGATTCACGGACCAGCCGGGCTGGGAAACACGAAAAAGCATTGTTTTATACAGCCCCGAATGGCATAAAGGCATCATCGGCATTTCCGCCAGCCGCATGACCGAGGCCTTCCACAAACCCTCGGTCATCCTGACGCACAGCAATGACCGGGCCGTAGGCTCGGCGCGCTCGGTGCCGGGTTTCGATCTGTATGCGGCGCTGCAGCAATGCGAAGACCTGTTTTATTCCTACGGCGGCCATGCCCACGCAGCGGGTATGCAAATGCCGGTAGAAAATGTGGAGGCTTTTGCCGAACGTTTCGAATCCATTGCCTGCGAGCAGATCAGCCCGGAAAATACCAGCCCGCTGCTGGATGTGTGCGCCCGGATCAGGCTCGAAGACATCACGCCGGCGTTCCGGCGATTGTTGCGCCAGTTCGAGCCGTTCGGTCCCCACAACCGCAACCCCGTCTTCTGGGCGGAAGGGGTGGTCGACACTGGCCAGAGCCGCCCGTTGTCCAACAACCACATACGCCTGTCGATACGACATGCCGACGGCCGGAAAGTGATGACGGGTATCGGTTTCGGCCTGGCGGAAGCGTTCGAAAAAGTAAAAAACGGAGCGTTCGATATTGCGTTCAACCTGCGCGAAGAACAATGGCGCGGAGAGTCGATGTTGTCGTTGCAGGCAAAAGATTTCAGGCAAACGAAGACGAATTAACACATTTGTCACCTGCTCTCTGTTGCCTGAATGGTCATTCTCCTGTTAACATTTTCAAAAACGCGTGTCCAAACCGGCGCTTTTGGCGCCCTTTCCTAATTTTGCCCGCCCAAATCCTTCCCCTCCTCCTTTTACAGGTGGATTTATTGCAAACCAATCTACGCCGTCTACCATGTTCAAACACATTGCTACCGCAGCATTTATTCTTATTGCCTCTGCTGCATTTGCACAAACCGATCCGGCACTTTTTACCGTTAAAGGTAACCCGGTGCCTGTTTCGGAATTCAAATACATCTATGCCAAAACCAACCAGGACAAGGCCGATTTCTCCGAAAAATCGCTGCGTGACTACCTCGACCTGTATATCAAGTTCAAACTGAAGGTGCAAAAGGCGCGCGACATGCGCCTCGATACCATTCCGGCGCTCAAAACCGAACTCGAAGGTTACCGCCGTCAACTGGCCAACTCCTACCTCGTCGATAAGGAGGTGACTGACAAACTGATTCGGGAAACGTACGATCGCATGCTGCAGGACGTGGACGTGAGCCATATTTTTATCGCCTGCGACCGCAACGCCAAGGCAGCCGACTCGCTGCGCGCTTACAGCCGCGCCATGAACATGCTGAAAATGATCAAAGGCGGCGCTTCCTACGAGCAGATTGCTGCCGACAGTTCCGAAGACAAATCTGCCAAGGAGAATAAGGGTAACCTCGGCTTCGTAACAGCCATGCTGCCTGATGGCTATTACGACCTCGAAAAGGTCATATACGCTTCCAAACCCGGCGATATCAAACTCGTTCGCTCCAACGCGGGCTACCACATCGTGCGGGTCAACGCTTTCCGCCCCGCGCGCGGCGAAATGGAAGTTGCACAGATATTGATCCGCAAGACCGATAACCCCGCCAAAAATGCAGACCTGAAAGTCCGCGTCGACAGCGTATATGCGTCCCTGGCGAACGGCGCCAATTGGGAGGACGCCTGCAAGCGTTTTTCCGAAGACAAGACCTCGGCCACAAAAGGCGGTTACCTGGGATTTTTCGGGATTAACCATTACCAAAGGTCATTTGAAGACGCCGCTTTTGCTTTGCAAAAAGATGGAGACATCAGCAAACCCGTGGAAACCACCATTGGCTGGCATATTATCAAGCGTCTCAGCCAGCGTCCGATGGGCAGTTTCGAAAGCGTGAAACGTGTATTGACCGAACGCGTCAAACGCGACAGCCGCAGCGAAATCGCCAAGCAGATCATGATCGGGCGCATTAAAAAGGAAAGCAACTTCAAGGAGTTTCCGAAAGTGCTGGAACAGTGGGCCGGCAAACAGCAGGACTCCCTTTTTCTTACTTTCAGGTGGAAACCCGATCCCAATCGGCCACAGGACGTGTTGATGCGCCTGAAAGATCAAAACTTCACGGTAGCGGACTTTGAAGAATTTTGCGCTCGTTCGGGTCGCGACCGCATGCGCGGCGCCGGTATGCCTCTGATGGAAACGGTGCAAAAACTCTACAAAACCTGGTCGGACGAAACGGCCATGCACTTCGAAGAAAGCCAGCTCGACAAAAAATACCCCGATTTCAAGTCGCTGATGCGCGAATACGAAGAAGGTATCCTGTTGTTCGAGGCGCTCAAACAAAACGTTTGGGACAAAGCCAATATCGATTCCATTGGTCTGGAAAAACACTTCAACGCAAACCTGAAAGACAAGTACAAATGGGATGAGCGCGCCCGGGTCAGCATTTATACGCTTAAAACGGACGATCCCAAGGTCGTGATGGAAGTGCGCGAATACGCAGCAAAACACCCGTCAGCCGATGTCCTGAAGAAATACAATAAAAAAGAGGACAACGAGACACTCACCGTCATCGAGAAAATGTACGAAAAGGGCAAGAACAAGGACCTCGGAGATAAATGGAAAGCAGGTGATATGACCGATACCAAATCGGATGCCGGTACCAAAACCGCTTCTTTCTTCAAAATCGAAGAGATCGTGCCGCCCACCGCCAAAACGCTTTCAGAAGCGCGCGGATACGCCGTCGCCGACTACCAGGATTTCCTGGAAAAACAGTGGGTGGAAGACCTCCGCAAGGAGTACCCGGTGAAAGTGAACGAGGATGTGTTGAAGAGCTTGATCAAGAAGTAATTCATTGTTGCACTGTTAGATTGCTTCATTGTTGGTGCGTTGCGCTGAAATCTGACGGAAGGAGCAACAGGCATATTAATAATCAAGGGCTATAAGTGGTTATACTTCAACCATTTATAGCCCTTGATTATTAAAGGTTAAACACCGGCAATGACACTGAAGCAATGCAACAATCTAACAGTGAATCAATGAAGCAATGCAACAATGAAACAATGCAACAATAACCTCACCTCGGCTTATACCCTGCTGCTGCGTAATACAGAATATACGCATAGCACGGCAGCATGACAACCAGGAATGCCGACTGAAAACTGATGGTTTTTTGCAGCAGCCCGTATATCTGCGGAAGCACAGCACCGCCTGCTATGCCCATCACCAGCAGCGCCGATCCGATCTGGGTGAACCTGCCCAGACCATTGATGGCAAGCGGGAAAATGGCCGGCCACATCACGGCATTGGCAAGGCCGAGCAGGGCGATGCACATCACGGCAGTCGACCCGGACGTCAGATACGTCATGGTGGTGAGTACAATGCCGAGGATTGCCGAATATTTCAGGAAATTTTGTTGCGAAACGAGTTTCGGGATCAGGGCGATGCTCAACACATAGCCCAGGAGCATGGAGCCCAGGGTGAAAGTGGTGAAATATTTGGTTTTGTCGAGGCTGAAACCCAGCGATTTCCCGTAGATGCCGATCACGTCGCCAGCCATTACTTCGGCGCCGACGTACATGAAAATGGCAAGCGCGCCCAGCACGAGGTGCGGGTATTGCCACACCGACGTGCGACCCGCGCCGATAGCGGCGCCTGCACCTGTATCTGTAGATTCCGCGTTGGTGTCAATTTCAGGCAGTGACGAACGGCGGATCATGGCCGCCAGCAGCGCCAGAACGACAGCCATCACGATATAGGGCGAGACCACCCGCCCGGCCAGTTCGTCGAGCAGGCCCGTTTTGATGACGGGATCGGTGGCTTCCGTGATCTGCCGCTCGATGTCGCTTGCATTTTTCAGCACAATACTGCTCAAAATCAAAGGACTGAGAATGCCGGCCACCTTGTTGCAGATGCCCATGATGCTGATGCGCTGCGCTGCGCTGTCGATGGGTCCGATGATGCTGATGTAGGGGTTGGAAGCGGTTTGAAGCAGTGCCAGACCCATGCCCTGAACAAAAAGCCCGGTCAGGAACAGGGGAAATAACCGCATTTCAGCCGCCGGAATAAAGATCAGGCATCCGATGGCCATGACCAGCAGGCCGAGCGCCATGCCGTTTTTAAAACCCGTGCGTTTCAGTATTTGCGAAGACGGGATGGCCAGGAAAAAATAGCTGATGTAAAAGGCAAATGTTACAAACAGGGCCTGAAGTGTGTCTAACTGACAAGCGAGCTTCAGAAACGGGATCAAAGTACCGTTCAACCACGTCACAAACCCGAAAATGAAAAACAGCAGGCCTATGATGGTGATCTGGTAAAGGTAGTTTGAATTGCGGGTGGTAGAATTCTGCATACTTTTGCGACTTTTTAAAATAGAGCGTCAGGTGTTTTTCGTGGCCGGAATGGCCCAACTGATTGCAAACATCCAAATTATTTTCATCCTGTGTGCGTACACAGCCTTTAAAAAGAACAGGTGCCGATTATTTTTTCTTTAAACCTGCATTTCAGGAACATTCTTTGTGACACCCAGGCACCTGCTTAACATAACACAAACGATCGATGAAACCAACACTTCTCATTCTCGCTGCCGGTGTAGGCAGCCGTTACGGTGGCCTCAAGCAAGTAGACGGCATGGGCCCCGGAAAGGAATCCATTCTCGAATTCTCGGTATTTGATGCCATCCGCGCGGGCTTCGGCAAAGTTGTCTTTGTCATTCGCCGCGACATAGAAGAGGCCTTTATAGAGAAAGTAGGCAGCAAAGTGGCGCCGCATATCCACACCGAATACGCTTTTCAGGAGATGACGACCGGCCTGGAATGGCTGGACGAACCACCGGGCCGGACCAAGCCCTGGGGGACCGGCCACGCCATATTATCCGCCAAAGAACACCTGACCGAACCATTTGTCGCGATCAATGCCGACGATTTTTACGGCGCCGATGCTTTTGGCGCCATAGGCGATTTTCTCCGCAACGATTGCAGGCCCGAACTGTATGCCATGGTCGCCTACCACCTCGGCAACACGCTTTCCGAAAACGGCACCGTATCGCGCGGGGTGTGTTCTGTCAGCGCCGAAGGGTTGCTCACCGATGTGGTCGAACGAACCAAAATCGGACGAACAGGCCCGGCTGACACCGACGCGATCGCATTTACCGATGAAAACGGCGCAAGCCACATTCTGCCCGACAATACGCCCGTATCGATGAATTTCTGGGGCTTCCACCCGACCGTTTTGCAGGAAATAGAAAGCCAGTTCCGCGAATTTGTGCTTGAAAACAGGGACCACCCGACGGCTGAATTTTATATCCCCAAGGTGGTCAATACCCTTATCAAATCGGGAAAAGTGGACGTAAAAGTGCTGAGCAGCGACAGCCAATGGTACGGCGTTACCTACACGAATGATAAAGACACCGTGCAAAACGCGCTCAAACAAATGGCGGCAGAAGGGAAATACCCCGTCGGGCTGTGGAAAGATGTGCCTGTTCTCTCAATCTGACCCGCCCGCAGTAACGCCGACCCTGAAACCCTGAAACTTTGTAACCTTGTAACCATCTAACCCTGTAACCTTGTAACTCTGTAACCCTGAAACCTTCAATAAACCAGCCCGATTTTTTCCCTGATTGCGTCGAGCGTTTCCACAAGGTCAAGGGTAAAATCGAGCGGAACCTTGTCGCTTTCAAGCATTTCATTGTCAAGGCATTGCATGACGTGCGCTGCTTCGAGAAAATAACCCCAGCCTTCATATGGTATCTCCATGTCACGGCTGGTTTCCCCTCTGCCTTCGTACTTCGAGATGGTTATCCGCTGCGTGTGATGCCAGCGCGGATGCAGGTAGATGGTGCCTTCCCGGCCGTAAAAAGCGGCTTCCACAGGCGTATTCGCCGCTATGGTGCTGTGGCCGATGGCAAGCCGGTTGCCGGGATATTGAAAGGTAAAAACACAACTTTCGTCCACGTCGGTTCGGGTAAAAGTAGCGGCGGCCAGAATATCCTCCACTTCGGGTTTGCCGAAAACAAAGAGCGAAAGCAGAACTGGGTAAATTCCGATATCGAGCAAGGAGCCGCCGCCGAGGGCTTTGTTGAAAATGCGGTGTGCCGGATCGAATGGCATTGCGAAACCGAAATCTGACTTGACGGTATGCACTTCGCCGATCTCGCCGTCCGAAATCAGTTGCAGCGCCTTGTCAAAGGCTGGGATAAAACGCGTCCACAGCGCTTCCATCAGAAACACCCGGTTGCGGCGGGCCGCCGACATCAGCCGCCGCGCCTCTCCCGTGTTCATGGCGAATGGTTTTTCACACAATACGGGTATTCCGTTTTCGAGGTACATCAGCGCATTTTCGCAATGCAGGGCGTGCGGCGTCGCAACATACACCACATCGAGGCCCGGGCATTGAACCATATCCTCGTACCGGTTGAAAATATGCTCGATGCCGTATTCGTCTGCGAATGCCCCGGCGCGCTCGGGCGAGGTGGAGGCCACCGCGTGCAGGCGGGCGTTGGGAAGCAATTTCAGGTCATCGGCAAATTTCCGGGCGATCTTCCCCGGACCGACGATGCCCCAATTGTATGTTTTCATGATAGCGTATTTTTCTAATCGATATTTCGCGCCACGCGGAATCCGAGGTTCCCGTCTCTGAAATCAGGGAAGCGGCTGGTTCGGTTGGTGATGCGGCAATGTCGCGCATTGTTGTTCCACGAACCGCCGCGCAGCACCCGCAACGCGTCTTTTAAAGGGCCTAAAGTAGTCGTTTCTTTGGAATATGCGTTTGCGTCGTAGCGGTCGTGACACCATTCCCAGGCATTGCCGGTCATATCGAACAAGCCGAGTCCGTTGGCTTTTTTTTCTCCCGCACCATGTACTTTTTTGGCTGCATTCCCGGAATACCAGGCAACGTCGCCGATCTTCGGGCTGCCTGAAAACCGGTCTCTCCTGTATTCCCGCCCATCCGCGGCGGCGTATTCCCACTCGTTTTCGAAAGGCAGCCTGTACCCGTTGGCCCCGGTATCGGCGATCAGTGTATCTTTTTGAAAGTTATAAACGATTTTCAAGCCGGCCTTTCTGCTGAGCCAGTTGCAGTACTGTGCCGCGTCGTTCCAGCTCACGTGCAAAACGGGACACCGGTATTCCGCAACGTCGCGCAGCCGCCCGAATTCGGTGTGGCGCCAGTTGACACCGTCCCTTTTTACCCAGCCTGTGCTGTCCCACACAAAACTGCCGTCACCCGTTTCGGCATCGGTTCGATAGCCGGCGGCATCGATAAAAGCCCTGAACTGCGCCACGGTGACCTCCGTCTTTGCCATGTAAAAATCTTGTACAAATACCCGGTGCGGAGGCTTTTCGTCGGCATCGCCGCTCGAATCGCCCATGAGGAATGAACCGCCTTTTATCAAAATCATATCCGGCTGCGACTGGCCCGGCAGCAGCAGCGAGCAAAAGCAAAACAGGGTGAGGCAGCATATAACTTTTTCAGGACAGAAAATCATAGACCGGGTTTGTAATGGTGCTTTGCAGAACAGGTTTTTCCCGCAGATTCCCGCAGAAAAAACACGCGGATTTTCGCAGACAGGTATCAAATCTGCCCTAATCTGCGGGAAACATTTCACGATACAGACTTTAAAATTAAACGAATGCGGTTATCTGCGCCGTTTTTCCGCCGCAATCTGCGGGAAAGGGAGTGTTTAAAACGTAAGAGCGACCACACTACTGGACAAATTCCATGCGAAGGCGCAAAGACACAAAATATGAAATTTCAATGCTTTGCGTCTTTGCGAAAACTTTGCGCCTTTGCGTGAAATAAAAATGTTCGGTATTATGAAGGGCGACATGCCTGAAATCGGACCCGGCAAAATGCTGGAATCCATAATTTGAAAAACAGGATAAACCCTGATTATCTTTCGCCGGATTTTAATTTTTTAAAATTTTACATCATGCGCCTCCTGTCCGGGATTTATTTGTTTTTGTTTGTTTTTTCAGCCGCACTTTTCCAAAACTGTTCCAGCCACAGCGATATTCCTGCCCGCATCCTGATATTTTCAAAAACCGAAGGTTACCGGCATGATTGTATCCCGACGGCTACGGCTGCCCTGCGCAAGCTGTGCCACGACAACGGCATTGCTGTCGATACGACCGAAGATGCAGCGGATTTTACCGAGAAAAATCTGCGCCGATACAATGCCGTCGTATTCCTCTGTACCACCGGCGATGTATTAAATCCTTCACAGGAAACTGATTTTCAGCGATATATACAGGCAGGTGGCGGCTACGTGGGCATCCACTCCGCAACGGATACGGAATACGGCTGGACCTGGTACGGCGGCCTGGCAGGCGGCTACTTCAACGGACATCCGGCGCAACAAAACGCTACGCTGATCGTCAAGGATCACAACCACCCGGCCACAAAGCATCTCGGCGATACCTGGCAGCGGTTCGACGAATGGTATAGTTTCAAAAACCTGAACCCCAACGTGAAAGTCCTCCTGACCATCGATGAGAAGTCATACCAGGGCGGCACCAACGGCGAAAACCACCCGATGTCGTGGTACCATGAGTACGACGGCGGCCGGGCTTTTTACACGGCTCTGGGACACACCAAAGAGAGTTATTCGGAGAAGGATTTCCTGCAGCACGTGCTGGGCGGTATCCAGTACGCGATCGGTAAAAAAAAACGGCTTGATTATACGGCATGCCGTACGCCGGAGCAGCCGGATCCCACGCGATTCGTAAAAACGGTGCTTGCCAGCGACCTGACCGAACCCATGCAATTCGGTATGTTGCCGAGCGGGAAAATCCTGCTCGTCGAACGGCGTGGCGCCATCAAAATCTTCGACCCGGCCACCGGACTGATCAATGTTGTGTACAAATTGCCCGTCTATTCCAAAGAAGAAGACGGCCTCATGGGCCTGGCCATCGACCCGAACTGGGAGCAGAACCACTGGATATACCTGTACTATTCCCCGGCGATCGACGAATCGATCAACCAGTTATCGCGTTTCGTATTCGTGGGTGACACCCTCGACCGGGCATCCGAAAAGATCATGCTGAAGGTGGGCGTGCAGCGGCTCGAATGCTGCCATGCTGCCGGTTGCCTGCGCTATGCCGCCGACGGCTACCTGTACCTTTCTGCGGGCGACAACAGCAACCCCTTCGCATCGGATGGGTACGCCCCGATGGACGAGCGCCCGGGGCGCAGTCCCTGGGATTCCCAGAAATCTTCGGCCAACACGAATGACCTTCGCGGTAAAATCATGAGGATCAAGCCTTTGGACGACGGCTCGTACATTTGTCCGGCAGGAAATCTCTTTAATAAACAGGACCTGCACATCACCGAAGGCCCCTTGCCCGACGAACGGCGGATCGCCGAAAACAGGGAACGGGGCGGCCGACCGGAAATCTATGTCATGGGCTGCCGCAACCCTTTCCGTACGTCCATCGACGTACGCCGAAAATTGCTTTTCTGGGGCGAAGTAGGCCCCGATGCCGGTGAGCCCGACAGCACCCGCGGCCCGGCAGGGCACGATGAAGTGAACCGCGCCCGAGCGGCCGGCTTTTTCGGCTGGCCGTATTTTGTGGGCGACAATAAACCCTACCGCAAGTATAATTTTGCCACTAAAAAATCGGGACCGTATTTCGATCCGCAGCACCCGGTGAACGACAGCCCCAACAACACCGGCGCACGCGATCTGCCGCCGGCACAACCTGCCTTTATCTGGTATCCGTACAGCAACTCGCCCGACTTTCCGCTGGTGGGCAACGGTGGCCGCAACGCCATGGCTGGCCCCGTGTATTATTGCGACGAATACCCGGCAGAAACGCGGTTCCCGGATTATTACGACGGCAAACTGATTACCTACGACTGGATGCGCAACTGGATGATGGCCATTACCATCGACTCGCTGGGCGATTTCAGCCGCATGGAACCTTTTGGCGACAGCATCTACCTGTCGCGCCCCATGGATATGTTTGTGGACAAGAACGGTTCGCTGTGGGTGCTCGAATACGGAACGCAGTGGTTTTCATCCAACCCCGACGCACGTATCAGTCGCGTCGATTATGTGCGCGGCAACCGCCCGCCGATACCGGTTTTACAGGCGGATAAATCGGCGGGTGCGACGCCATGCACCGTCGTTTTTTCAGTCTCCAAAACCCGCGACTACGACGACGATCGCCTGAGTTACGAACTGGATTTCGGCGACGGGTCGGCTCCCTGGTTTCTCCGCGAATTCCGTGCGGCAGCACACGCCGGGTCGGTAAAAAGCATAAAAAAGAACCCGCTGGACAGCATTATTCACGTTTTCGAAAAACCGGGGACTTATGAAGTCAGTCTGAAAGTGACAGACGCCTCTGGGGTGAGCAAAACGACCAGGCAAAAGTTGTTCGCCGGAAACGAGCCACCCCTCGTCCGCTGGGATTTTGGCAGAAAAAGCCGCAGTTTTTACCAGCCCGGCGACACGCTCCATTACAAACTTATCGTGGAAGACCGGGAAGACGGCTCACTGGAGGACGGCGGTATCGCCCCGGCAACGGTGGCCACCACCATCGACTACCTCGAAACGGGTTTTGATATCACCAGTATCGCGCAAGGGCACCAGGCCGCCAAACAACAGACGGAATACGCGCGCGGAAAAATCCTCATCGATCGCTCGGATTGCAAAACCTGCCACGCGGAAGACCGCCAGATCAACGGACCCGCATTTCAGGCCGTTGCGGAGCGTTACCGGAAAAACGAGTTCGCCGTGCGCAACCTGTCCGCCAAAGTGATCAAAGGCGGCGCCGGCAACTGGGGCCAGACGGTGATGAGCGCTCACCCGCAGGTATCGGAAGAAGACGCCGGCGAAATGGTGCGCTGGATACTTTCGCTCGGCGCGCCCCCCAAACCGAAGCAATCACTGCCGCGTTCCGGCGATTACGTGTTGTCGGTGCCGCCGCCCAAAGACAAAAAGAGCAGGCCGAAACCCGGCACCTACATTTTCAAGGCTACCTACCGCGACCGCGGCACCGCTTCGCAAATGCCCCTGGAAGAAGGCGAAACCATTGCCCTGCGCGCCGCATTCCAGCAGGCTGAACAAGCGGACAGCATGTCGAAAAACATTCGCACCTACCGGCCCTTCGACGGCGATACGGTGGTATTGAATGAATTGAAAAGCAACAGTTTTTTCGTATTCAAGCATGCCGACCTGAGCAGCATCAGCTCCGTTGCCGTCGGCATCGGCTCGGGCGACAAACGATACAAATTCAGCGGCGGGCGACTGGAACTGCACCTCGACGGGCCTACCGGGCCGCTGCTGGGCAAAGTGGCGATACCTTCAAAAAACGCGTCGGACAAGATGGAATTTTCCGAAGTGGTGTTGCCCCTGAACTTCCGGGCAGACGGCAAGTTTCACGACCTTTATTTTGTCGTGAAGAACGAAAACAACCCTTCGCAGCCGGTGGCGGCAATTGACTGGGTGCGGTTCAATTTGTGATAAAGCAGGTGTGGCATGAATTCGGCCCCTTGCTGCATCATTTTCCGCGGAAAATGATGCAGCAAGGGGCCGAATTCATGCCACACCTGCTTTATCACAAATTGAACCGCACCCAGTCAATTGCCGCCACCGGCTGCGAAGGGTTGTTTTCGTTCTTCACGACAAAATAAAGGTCGTGAAACTTGCCGTCTGCCCGGAAGTTCAGGGGCAACACCACTTCGGAAAATTCCATCTTGTCCGACGCGTTTTTTGAAGGTATCGCCACTTTGCCCAGCAGCGGCCCGGTAGGCCCGTCGAGGTGCAGTTCCAGTCGCCCGCCGCTGAATTTGTATCGTTTGTCGCCCGAGCCGATGCCGACGGCAACGGAGCTGATGCTGCTCAGGTCGGCATGCTTGAATACGAAAAAACTGTTGCTTTTCAATTCATTCAATACCACCGTATCGCCGTCGAAGGGCCGGTAGGTGCGAATGTTTTTCGACATGCTGTCCGCTTGTTCAGCCTGCTGGAATGCGGCGCGCAGGGCAATGGTTTCGCCTTCTTCCAGGGGCATTTGCGAAGCGGTGCCGCGGTCGCGGTAGGTAGCCTTGAAAATGTAGGTGCCGGGTTTCGGCCTGCTCTTTTTGTCTTTGGGCGGCGGCACCGACAACACGTAATCGCCGGAACGCGGCAGTGATTGCTTCGGTTTGGGGGGCGCGCCGAGCGAAAGTATCCAGCGCACCATTTCGCCGGCGTCTTCTTCCGATACCTGCGGGTGAGCGCTCATCACCGTCTGGCCCCAGTTGCCGGCGCCGCCTTTGATCACTTTGGCGGACAGGTTGCGCACGGCGAACTCGTTTTTCCGGTAACGCTCCGCAACGGCCTGAAATGCGGGTCCGTTGATCTGGCGGTCTTCCGCGTGGCAGGTTTTGCAATCCGAGCGATCGATGAGGATTTTTCCGCGCGCGTATTCCGTCTGTTGTTTGGCGGCCTGGTGCCCTTGCGCGATACTGGTGATATCAAAACCCGTTTCGAGGTAGTCGATGGTGGTGGCCACCGTTGCCGGGGCGATACCGCCGTCCTCCAGTGAGCCGTCTTCCCGGTCTTCCACGATAAGTTTGTAATGGAGCGTGTCGCCGGGCTGGTAAAAACTGCGGCTTTTTCTGCCAAAATCCCAGCGGACGAGGGGTGGCTCGTTTCCGGCGAACAACTTTTGCCTGGTCGTTTTGCTCACCCCAGAGGCGTCTGTCACTTTCAGACTGACTTCATAAGTCCCCGGTTTTTCGAAAACGTGAATAATGCTGTCCAGCGGGTTCTTTTTTATGCTTTTTACCGACCCGGCGTGTGCTGCCGCACGGAATTCGCGGAGAAACCAGGGAGCCGACCCGTCGCCGAAATCCAGTTCGTAACTCAGGCGATCGTCGTCGTAGTCGCGGGTTTTGGAGACTGAAAAAACGACGGTGCATGGCGTCGCACCCGCCGATTTATCCGCCTGTAAAACCGGTATCGGCGGGCGGTTGCCGCGCACATAATCGACGCGACTGATACGTGCGTCGGGGTTGGATGAAAACCACTGCGTTCCGTATTCGAGCACCCACAGCGAACCGTTCTTGTCCACAAACATATCCATGGGGCGCGACAGGTAGATGCTGTCGCCAAAAGGTTCCATGCGGCTGAAATCGCCCAGCGAGTCGATGGTAATGGCCATCATCCAGTTGCGCATCCAGTCGTAGGTAATCAGTTTGCCGTCGTAATAATCCGGGAACCGCGTTTCTGCCGGGTATTCGTCGCAATAATACACGGGGCCAGCCATGGCGTTGCGGCCACCGTTGCCCACCAGCGGAAAGTCGGGCGAGTTGCTGTACGGATACCAGATAAAGGCAGGTTGTGCCGGCGGCAGATCGCGTGCGCCGGTGTTGTTGGGGCTGTCGTTCACCGGGTGCTGCGGATCGAAATACGGTCCCGATTTTTTAGTGGCAAAATTATACTTGCGGTAGGGTTTATTGTCGCCCACAAAATACGGCCAGCCGAAAAAGCCGGCCGCTCGGGCGCGGTTCACTTCATCGTGCCCTGCCGGGCCGCGGGTGCTGTCGGGCTCACCGGCATCGGGGCCTACTTCGCCCCAGAAAAGCAATTTTCGGCGTACGTCGATGGACGTACGGAAAGGGTTGCGGCAGCCCATGACATAGATTTCCGGTCGGCCGCCCCGTTCCCTGTTTTCGGCGATCCGCCGTTCGTCGGGCAAGGGGCCTTCGGTGATGTGCAGGTCCTGTTTATTAAAGAGATTTCCTGCCGGACAAATGTACGAGCCGTCGTCCAAAGGCTTGATCCTCATGATTTTACCGCGAAGGTCATTCGTGTTGGCCGAAGATTTCTGGGAATCCCAGGGACTGCGCCCCGGGCGCTCGTCCATCGGGGCGTACCCATCCGATGCGAAGGGGTTGCTGTTGTCGCCCGCAGAAAGGTACAGGTAGCCGTCGGCGGCATAGCGCAGGCAACCGGCAGCATGGCAGCATTCGAGCCGCTGCACGCCCACCTTCAGCATGATCTTTTCGGATGCCCGGTCGAGGGTGTCACCCACGAATACGAAACGCGATAACTGGTTGATCGATTCGTCGATCGCCGGGGAATAGTACAGGTATATCCAGTGGTTCTGCTCCCAGTTCGGGTCGATGGCCAGGCCCATGAGGCCGTCTTCTTCTTTGGAATAGACGGGCAATTTGTACACAACATTGATCAGTCCGGTGGCCGGGTCGAAGATTTTGATGGCGCCACGCCGTTCGACGAGCAGGATTTTCCCGCTCGGCAACATACCGAATTGCATGGGTTCGGTCAGGTCGCTGGCAAGCACCGTTTTTACGAATCGCGTGGGATCCGGCTGCTCCGGCGTACGGCATGCCGTATAATCAAGCCGTTTTTTTTTACCGATCGCGTACTGGATACCGCCCAGCACGTGCTGCAGGAAATCCTTCTCCGAATAACTCTCTTTGGTGTGTCCCAGAGCCGTGTAAAAAGCCCGGCCGCCGTCGTACTCATGGTACCACGACATCGGGTGGTTTTCGCCGTTGGTGCCGCCCTGGTATGACTTCTCATCGATGGTCAGGAGGACTTTCACGTTGGGGTTCAGGTTTTTGAAACTATACCATTCGTCGAACCGCTGCCAGGTATCGCCGAGATGCTTTGTGGCCGGGTGGTTGTGATCCTTGACGATCAGCGTAGCGTTTTGTTGCGCCGGATGTCCGTTGAAGTAGCCGCCTGCCAGGCCGCCGTACCAGGTCCAGCCGTATTCCGTATCCGTTGCGGAGTGGATGCCCACGTAGCCGCCACCTGCCTGTATATATCGCTGAAAATCAGTTTCCTGTGAAGGATTTAATACATCGCCGGTGGTACAGAGGAATACGACGGCATTGTATCGGCGCAGATTTTTCTCGGTAAAATCCGCTGCATCTTCGGTCGTATCGACAGCAATGCCGTTGTCGTGGCACAGCTTGCGCAGGGCAGCCGTAGCCGTCGGGATACAATCATGCCGGTAACCTTCGGTTTTTGAAAATATCAGGATGCGGGCAGGAATATCGCTGTGGCTGGAACAGTTTTGGAAAAGTGCGGCTGAAAAAACAAACAAAAACAAATAAATCCCGGACAGGAGGCGCATGATGTAAAATTTTAAAAAATTAAAATCCGGCGAAAGATAATCAGGGTTTATCCTGTTTTTCAAATTATGGATTCCAGCATTTTGCCGGGTCCGATTTCAGGCATGTCGCCCTTCATAATACCGAACATTTTTATTTCACGCAAAGGCGCAAAGTTTTCGCAAAGACGCAAAGCATTGAAATTTCATATTTTGTGTCTTTGCGCCTTCGCATGGAATTTGTCCAGTAGTGTGGTCGCTCTTACGTTTTAAACACTCCCTTTCCCGCAGATTGCGGCGGAAAAACGGCGCAGATAACCGCATTCGTTTAATTTTAAAGTCTGTATCGTGAAATGTTTCCCGCAGATTAGGGCAGATTTGATACCTGTCTGCGAAAATCCGCGTGTTTTTTCTGCGGGAATCTGCGGGAAAAACCTGTTCTGCAAAGCACCATTACAAACCCGGTCTATGATTTTCTGTCCTGAAAAAGTTATATGCTGCCTCACCCTGTTTTGCTTTTGCTCGCTGCTGCTGCCGGGCCAGTCGCAGCCGGATATGATTTTGATAAAAGGCGGTTCATTCCTCATGGGCGATTCGAGCGGCGATGCCGACGAAAAGCCTCCGCACCGGGTATTTGTACAAGATTTTTACATGGCAAAGACGGAGGTCACCGTGGCGCAGTTCAGGGCTTTTATCGATGCCGCCGGCTATCGAACCGATGCCGAAACGGGTGACGGCAGTTTTGTGTGGGACAGCACAGGCTGGGTAAAAAGGGACGGTGTCAACTGGCGCCACACCGAATTCGGGCGGCTGCGCGACGTTGCGGAATACCGGTGTCCCGTTTTGCACGTGAGCTGGAACGACGCGGCACAGTACTGCAACTGGCTCAGCAGAAAGGCCGGCTTGAAAATCGTTTATAACTTTCAAAAAGATACACTGATCGCCGATACCGGGGCCAACGGGTACAGGCTGCCTTTCGAAAACGAGTGGGAATACGCCGCCGCGGATGGGCGGGAATACAGGAGAGACCGGTTTTCAGGCAGCCCGAAGATCGGCGACGTTGCCTGGTATTCCGGGAATGCAGCCAAAAAAGTACATGGTGCGGGAGAAAAAAAAGCCAACGGACTCGGCTTGTTCGATATGACCGGCAATGCCTGGGAATGGTGTCACGACCGCTACGACGCAAACGCATATTCCAAAGAAACGACTACTTTAGGCCCTTTAAAAGACGCGTTGCGGGTGCTGCGCGGCGGTTCGTGGAACAACAATGCGCGACATTGCCGCATCACCAACCGAACCAGCCGCTTCCCTGATTTCAGAGACGGGAACCTCGGATTCCGCGTGGCGCGAAATATCGATTAGAAAAATACGCTATCATGAAAACATACAATTGGGGCATCGTCGGTCCGGGGAAGATCGCCCGGAAATTTGCCGATGACCTGAAATTGCTTCCCAACGCCCGCCTGCACGCGGTGGCCTCCACCTCGCCCGAGCGCGCCGGGGCATTCGCAGACGAATACGGCATCGAGCATATTTTCAACCGGTACGAGGATATGGTTCAATGCCCGGGCCTCGATGTGGTGTATGTTGCGACGCCGCACGCCCTGCATTGCGAAAATGCGCTGATGTACCTCGAAAACGGAATACCCGTATTGTGTGAAAAACCATTCGCCATGAACACGGGAGAGGCGCGGCGGCTGATGTCGGCGGCCCGCCGCAACCGGGTGTTTCTGATGGAAGCGCTGTGGACGCGTTTTATCCCAGCCTTTGACAAGGCGCTGCAACTGATTTCGGACGGCGAGATCGGCGAAGTGCATACCGTCAAGTCAGATTTCGGTTTCGCAATGCCATTCGATCCGGCACACCGCATTTTCAACAAAGCCCTCGGCGGCGGCTCCTTGCTCGATATCGGAATTTACCCAGTTCTGCTTTCGCTCTTTGTTTTCGGCAAACCCGAAGTGGAGGATATTCTGGCCGCCGCTACTTTTACCCGAACCGACGTGGACGAAAGTTGTGTTTTTACCTTTCAATATCCCGGCAACCGGCTTGCCATCGGCCACAGCACCATAGCGGCGAATACGCCTGTGGAAGCCGCTTTTTACGGCCGGGAAGGCACCATCTACCTGCATCCGCGCTGGCATCACACGCAGCGGATAACCATCTCGAAGTACGAAGGCAGAGGGGAAACCAGCCGTGACATGGAGATACCATATGAAGGCTGGGGTTATTTTCTCGAAGCAGCGCACGTCATGCAATGCCTTGACAATGAAATGCTTGAAAGCGACAAGGTTCCGCTCGATTTTACCCTTGACCTTGTGGAAACGCTCGACGCAATCAGGGAAAAAATCGGGCTGGTTTATTGAAGGTTTCAGGGTTACAGAGTTACAAGGTTACAGGGTTAGATGGTTACAAGGTTACAAAGTTTCAGGGTTTCAGGGTCGGCGTTACTGCGGGCGGGTCAGATTGAGAGAACAGGCACATCTTTCCACAGCCCGACGGGGTATTTCCCTTCTGCCGCCATTTGTTTGAGCGCGTTTTGCACGGTGTCTTTATCATTCGTGTAGGTAACGCCGTACCATTGGCTGTCGCTGCTCAGCACTTTTACGTCCACTTTTCCCGATTTGATAAGGGTATTGACCACCTTGGGGATATAAAATTCAGCCGTCGGGTGGTCCCTGTTTTCAAGCACAAATTCGCGGAACTGGCTTTCTATTTCCTGCAAAACGGTCGGGTGGAAGCCCCAGAAATTCATCGATACGGGCGTATTGTCGGGCAGAATGTGGCTTGCGCCGTTTTCATCGGTAAATGCGATCGCGTCGGTGTCAGCCGGGCCTGTTCGTCCGATTTTGGTTCGTTCGACCACATCGGTGAGCAACCCTTCGGCGCTGACAGAACACACCCCGCGCGATACGGTGCCGTTTTCGGAAAGCGTGTTGCCGAGGTGGTAGGCGACCATGGCATACAGTTCGGGCCTGCAATCGTTGCGGAGAAAATCGCCTATGGCGCCAAAAGCATCGGCGCCGTAAAAATCGTCGGCATTGATCGCGACAAATGGTTCGGTCAGGTGTTCTTTGGCGGATAATATGGCGTGGCCGGTCCCCCAGGGCTTGGTCCGGCCCGGTGGTTCGTCCAGCCATTCCAGGCCGGTCGTCATCTCCTGAAAAGCGTATTCGGTGTGGATATGCGGCGCCACTTTGCTGCCTACTTTCTCTATAAAGGCCTCTTCTATGTCGCGGCGAATGACAAAGACAACTTTGCCGAAGCCCGCGCGGATGGCATCAAATACCGAGAATTCGAGAATGGATTCCTTTCCGGGGCCCATGCCGTCTACTTGCTTGAGGCCACCGTAACGGCTGCCTACACCGGCAGCGAGAATGAGAAGTGTTGGTTTCATCGATCGTTTGTGTTATGTTAAGCAGGTGCCTGGGTGTCACAAAGAATGTTCCTGAAATGCAGGTTTAAAGAAAAAATAATCGGCACCTGTTCTTTTTAAAGGCTGTGTACGCACACAGGATGAAAATAATTTGGATGTTTGCAATCAGTTGGGCCATTCCGGCCACGAAAAACACCTGACGCTCTATTTTAAAAAGTCGCAAAAGTATGCAGAATTCTACCACCCGCAATTCAAACTACCTTTACCAGATCACCATCATAGGCCTGCTGTTTTTCATTTTCGGGTTTGTGACGTGGTTGAACGGTACTTTGATCCCGTTTCTGAAGCTCGCTTGTCAGTTAGACACACTTCAGGCCCTGTTTGTAACATTTGCCTTTTACATCAGCTATTTTTTCCTGGCCATCCCGTCTTCGCAAATACTGAAACGCACGGGTTTTAAAAACGGCATGGCGCTCGGCCTGCTGGTCATGGCCATCGGATGCCTGATCTTTATTCCGGCGGCTGAAATGCGGTTATTTCCCCTGTTCCTGACCGGGCTTTTTGTTCAGGGCATGGGTCTGGCACTGCTTCAAACCGCTTCCAACCCCTACATCAGCATCATCGGACCCATCGACAGCGCAGCGCAGCGCATCAGCATCATGGGCATCTGCAACAAGGTGGCCGGCATTCTCAGTCCTTTGATTTTGAGCAGTATTGTGCTGAAAAATGCAAGCGACATCGAGCGGCAGATCACGGAAGCCACCGATCCCGTCATCAAAACGGGCCTGCTCGACGAACTGGCCGGGCGGGTGGTCTCGCCCTATATCGTGATGGCTGTCGTTCTGGCGCTGCTGGCGGCCATGATCCGCCGTTCGTCACTGCCTGAAATTGACACCAACGCGGAATCTACAGATACAGGTGCAGGCGCCGCTATCGGCGCGGGTCGCACGTCGGTGTGGCAATACCCGCACCTCGTGCTGGGCGCGCTTGCCATTTTCATGTACGTCGGCGCCGAAGTAATGGCTGGCGACGTGATCGGCATCTACGGGAAATCGCTGGGTTTCAGCCTCGACAAAACCAAATATTTCACCACTTTCACCCTGGGCTCCATGCTCCTGGGCTATGTGTTGAGCATCGCCCTGATCCCGAAACTCGTTTCGCAACAAAATTTCCTGAAATATTCGGCAATCCTCGGCATTGTACTCACCACCATGACGTATCTGACGTCCGGGTCGACTGCCGTGATGTGCATCGCCCTGCTCGGCCTTGCCAATGCCGTGATGTGGCCGGCCATTTTCCCGCTTGCCATCAATGGTCTGGGCAGGTTCACCCAGATCGGATCGGCGCTGCTGGTGATGGGCATAGCAGGCGGTGCTGTGCTTCCGCAGATATACGGGCTGCTGCAAAAAACCATCAGTTTTCAGTCGGCATTCCTGGTTGTCATGCTGCCGTGCTATGCGTATATTCTGTATTACGCAGCAGCAGGGTATAAGCCGAGGTGAGGTTATTGTTGCATTGTTTCATTGTTGCATTGCTTCATTGATTCACTGTTAGATTGTTGCATTGCTTCAGTGTCATTGCCGGTGTTTAACCTTTAATAATCAAGGGCTATAAATGGTTGAAGTATAACCACTTATAGCCCTTGATTATTAATATGCCTGTTGCTCCTTCCGTCAGATTTCAGCGCAACGCACCAACAATGAAGCAATCTAACAGTGCAACAATGAATTACTTCTTGATCAAGCTCTTCAACACATCCTCGTTCACTTTCACCGGGTACTCCTTGCGGAGGTCTTCCACCCACTGTTTTTCCAGGAAATCCTGGTAGTCGGCGACGGCGTATCCGCGCGCTTCTGAAAGCGTTTTGGCGGTGGGCGGCACGATCTCTTCGATTTTGAAGAAAGAAGCGGTTTTGGTACCGGCATCCGATTTGGTATCGGTCATATCACCTGCTTTCCATTTATCTCCGAGGTCCTTGTTCTTGCCCTTTTCGTACATTTTCTCGATGACGGTGAGTGTCTCGTTGTCCTCTTTTTTATTGTATTTCTTCAGGACATCGGCTGACGGGTGTTTTGCTGCGTATTCGCGCACTTCCATCACGACCTTGGGATCGTCCGTTTTAAGCGTATAAATGCTGACCCGGGCGCGCTCATCCCATTTGTACTTGTCTTTCAGGTTTGCGTTGAAGTGTTTTTCCAGACCAATGGAATCGATATTGGCTTTGTCCCAAACGTTTTGTTTGAGCGCCTCGAACAACAGGATACCTTCTTCGTATTCGCGCATCAGCGACTTGAAATCGGGGTATTTTTTGTCGAGCTGGCTTTCTTCGAAGTGCATGGCCGTTTCGTCCGACCAGGTTTTGTAGAGTTTTTGCACCGTTTCCATCAGAGGCATACCGGCGCCGCGCATGCGGTCGCGACCCGAACGAGCGCAAAATTCTTCAAAGTCCGCTACCGTGAAGTTTTGATCTTTCAGGCGCATCAACACGTCCTGTGGCCGATTGGGATCGGGTTTCCACCTGAAAGTAAGAAAAAGGGAGTCCTGCTGTTTGCCGGCCCACTGTTCCAGCACTTTCGGAAACTCCTTGAAGTTGCTTTCCTTTTTAATGCGCCCGATCATGATCTGCTTGGCGATTTCGCTGCGGCTGTCGCGTTTGACGCGTTCGGTCAATACACGTTTCACGCTTTCGAAACTGCCCATCGGACGCTGGCTGAGACGCTTGATAATATGCCAGCCAATGGTGGTTTCCACGGGTTTGCTGATGTCTCCATCTTTTTGCAAAGCAAAAGCGGCGTCTTCAAATGACCTTTGGTAATGGTTAATCCCGAAAAATCCCAGGTAACCGCCTTTTGTGGCCGAGGTCTTGTCTTCGGAAAAACGCTTGCAGGCGTCCTCCCAATTGGCGCCGTTCGCCAGGGACGCATATACGCTGTCGACGCGGACTTTCAGGTCTGCATTTTTGGCGGGGTTATCGGTCTTGCGGATCAATATCTGTGCAACTTCCATTTCGCCGCGCGCGGGGCGGAAAGCGTTGACCCGCACGATGTGGTAGCCCGCGTTGGAGCGAACGAGTTTGATATCGCCGGGTTTGGAAGCGTATATGACCTTTTCGAGGTCGTAATAGCCATCAGGCAGCATGGCTGTTACGAAGCCGAGGTTACCCTTATTCTCCTTGGCAGATTTGTCTTCGGAACTGTCGGCAGCAATCTGCTCGTAGGAAGCGCCGCCTTTGATCATTTTCAGCATGTTCATGGCGCGGCTGTAAGCGCGCAGCGAGTCGGCTGCCTTGGCGTTGCGGTCGCAGGCGATAAAAATATGGCTCACGTCCACGTCCTGCAGCATGCGATCGTACGTTTCCCGAATCAGTTTGTCAGTCACCTCCTTATCGACGAGGTAGGAGTTGGCCAGTTGACGGCGGTAACCTTCGAGTTCGGTTTTGAGCGCCGGAATGGTATCGAGGCGCATGTCGCGCGCCTTTTGCACCTTCAGTTTGAACTTGATATACAGGTCGAGGTAGTCACGCAGCGATTTTTCGGAGAAATCGGCCTTGTCCTGGTTGGTTTTGGCATAGATGTATTTGAATTCCGAAACAGGCACCGGGTTACCTTTAACGGTAAAAAGTGCCGGATCGGTTTGTGCAAATGCAGCAGAGGCAATAAGAATAAATGCTGCGGTAGCAATGTGTTTGAACATGGTAGACGGCGTAGATTGGTTTGCAATAAATCCACCTGTAAAAGGAGGAGGGGAAGGATTTGGGCGGGCAAAATTAGGAAAGGGCGCCAAAAGCGCCGGTTTGGACACGCGTTTTTGAAAATGTTAACAGGAGAATGACCATTCAGGCAACAGAGAGCAGGTGACAAATGTGTTAATTCGTCTTCGTTTGCCTGAAATCTTTTGCCTGCAACGACAACATCGACTCTCCGCGCCATTGTTCTTCGCGCAGGTTGAACGCAATATCGAACGCTCCGTTTTTTACTTTTTCGAACGCTTCCGCCAGGCCGAAACCGATACCCGTCATCACTTTCCGGCCGTCGGCATGTCGTATCGACAGGCGTATGTGGTTGTTGGACAACGGGCGGCTCTGGCCAGTGTCGACCACCCCTTCCGCCCAGAAGACGGGGTTGCGGTTGTGGGGACCGAACGGCTCGAACTGGCGCAACAATCGCCGGAACGCCGGCGTGATGTCTTCGAGCCTGATCCGGGCGCACACATCCAGCAGCGGGCTGGTATTTTCCGGGCTGATCTGCTCGCAGGCAATGGATTCGAAACGTTCGGCAAAAGCCTCCACATTTTCTACCGGCATTTGCATACCCGCTGCGTGGGCATGGCCGCCGTAGGAATAAAACAGGTCTTCGCATTGCTGCAGCGCCGCATACAGATCGAAACCCGGCACCGAGCGCGCCGAGCCTACGGCCCGGTCATTGCTGTGCGTCAGGATGACCGAGGGTTTGTGGAAGGCCTCGGTCATGCGGCTGGCGGAAATGCCGATGATGCCTTTATGCCATTCGGGGCTGTATAAAACAATGCTTTTTCGTGTTTCCCAGCCCGGCTGGTCCGTGAATCGCTGCCGCGCCTGATCGGCCATGGCATAGTCTACTTCGCGGCGCTCGCGATTGCGCTGCACGAGGGTACCGGCGCAGTCGACAGCGCTGTTTCGGTCGGCGGAAAGGAGCAGCCGCACGGCATCGCGCGCATCGCCGAGGCGACCCGCCGCGTTGATGAGCGGCCCGAGGCCGAATACCAGATCACTCACATCGAGGGGAAATGGCCGGTTGATCCGGCTCATCAGCGCCCAGAGGCCGACGCGGGGAGAATGGTTCAGCCGGTGTAGTCCGAAATGGGTCAGGATACGGTTTTCGCCGGTTATGGGAACAATATCGCAGGCAATGCTGACGGCCACGAGATCGAGCAGATCATCGATCTCTTCCTGTGGGGTGTTGTTGTGTAACGCCAGCGCCTGGGCCAGTTTGAAAGCGATGCCGCAGCCGCTGAGTTCCTTGTAGGGATAAGGGCAGTCGGCGCGCTTGGGATCGAGGTTGGCCACCGCGCCGGGCAGGCCGCCTTCCGGCAGGTGATGATCACAGACGATGAAGTCGATGCCATAATTTTTTGCCAGCGCAACCGCTTCGTGGGCCTTGATACCGCAATCGATCGCAATGACAAGGGTGGCGCCGGTCTCGCGGGCATATTCCACACTGCGCAGGCTCACGCCGTAGCCTTCCTTCTCGCGGTCGGGCAGGTAATAATCGAGGTTGCGGTAAAAACCGGACAGAAAGGCAAACATCAGCGCCACGCTGGTGGTGCCGTCTACGTCGTAATCGCCGTACAGCAGTATGCGTTCGTCGCCTTTCAGGGCCTTGTCGAGACGCTCTACAGCAAGCTCCATATCCTTCATTAAGAATGGATTGTGAAGATCGTCGAGGCTCGGGCGGAAAAAAGTGCGGGCTTCTTCGAATGTTTTGATCCCGCGCTGGACAAGCAGCCGGCAAAACAGGGGATCAATCCCCAGGGCGGCGTGGAGCGCTTGTTCGGCCTTTTCGTCGGTCGGAATGATTTGCCAGCGGGGAGATATCATAGTTGGGGAGATATTTTCGTTTCGGGGGGCTAAAATAAGGAAAAGTTCCGAAAAATTCCAATATACCGAGCAGTTCCGGCCATCGAACGCTTTCATTCGGCGCAAAGGTGTATCAATCCGTGTTATCAGGAAATATATTCTGTTCCGGCAGGAATTGATTCGTCCCGGAAGACGGCCTGTTCGGTAAAAAGATGAAGGGTTCGCAATTTGGTTGAATGAATTCTCAACTGACCGGGTATCTTTGCTGTTCATGGCACACTGATGACACAGATTAAAAAGATTTACACAGTGAAAATCAGTCAAATCTGTGTCATCAGCGTGCCATGAACGTTTGGGACGATTTTTGCTCCTTGTTACAAAATCCGTTTCAAACGTCTCAATGACCTCGCGGCATTAAAATGCACAGCCGCGACAGAGTGCCCGCCACCAGATAATTTGCAAGCACAGGATGCACCACGACCCTGAATCTTGCCCCGGCCCCGAAACCCTTTAAACTTCCTATTTTAGCACCCATGTCCCGTTCAAATAAGTACGTGTGTATACACGGTCATTTCTATCAACCGCCCCGAGAAAATGCGTGGCTCGAAATCGTAGAACAACAGGAATCGGCGAGGCCCTTCCACGACTGGAACGCCCGCATCAACTTCGAATGCTACGCACCCAATGCGGCTGCCCGCATCCTCGACGACCAGGGCTGGATCACCAAGATCCGGAACAACTATAATCGCATTTCCTGGAACTTCGGCCCTACCCTGCTGACCTGGCTGGAACAAAACGACCCGGAAGCGTACAACCTCATCCAGCAGGCCGACAAACGCAGCATGGAGCGCTTCGGCGGTCACGGCTCGGCACTGGCACAGGTGCACAGCCACCTCATCATGCCCCTTTGCAACTATCGCGACAAGGTGACGCAAGTCTGGTGGGGTATCCGCGATTTTGAACACCGTTTCGGCCGCTACCCCGAGGGTATCTGGCTGGCCGAAACGGCCGTGAACACCGATACGCTCGAAGTACTGGCGTCACATGGCATCCAGTTCACCGTACTTGCGCCGCGGCAGGCAAAAGCCGTGCGCCGCATGCCCGACCCGGATAAAAAACAGGCTGCCGAAAGCGATTCGCCGGCCGAATGGCAAAGCGTGAATTCCGAAAGCATCGATACCCGGCACCCGTACTGGTGTCTGTTGCCGAGCGGCAGGCGCATCGCGCTCTATTTCTACCACGGCGGTATCGCCCAGGAGGTTGCTTTCAACGGCCTGCTCAACAGCGGCACCAATTTCGCGAAAAGAATGACGAGCCTTTTTGACGAAAACGACGAACCGCAAATCGCCCATATCGCTACCGACGGCGAGAGCTATGGCCACCACCACCGTTTCGGCGAAATGGCGCTGGCCGATTGTCTCAACCAGATCGAGGACAACGGCGAAGCCAAACTGACCAATTATGGCCAGTTTCTCGAGCTCTTCCCTCCGGAATGGGAAGTAGAGATACACGAAAATTCGTCGTGGAGCTGCGTGCACGGTATCGAACGCTGGCGCGCGGATTGCGGCTGCAACACCGGCGGGCGACCGGGCTGGCACCAGCGCTGGAGAAAGCCCCTGCGCGACACGCTCGACTGGCTGCGCGACCAGCTGGCACCCATATTCGAACGGGAAGCAGCCCGATTCCTGCGCGACCCCTGGGTCGCCCGCAACGAATACATCGAGGTGATGCTCGACCGCAGCAACGAGAACGTGGCCAAATTTCTGGCCAAACACGCCCGCCGGGAGCTGAGTCTGCTGGAAGAGGTCATGGTGTTGCGGCTGCTCGAAATACAGCGGCACGCAGTACTGATGTACACGAGTTGCGGCTGGTTTTTCGACGAGATTTCCGGTATCGAAACCAACCAGATTCTCCAGTATGCCCTGCGGGCACTGGACTACGCAAAAGACGTGGCGCACGTCGATCTGCACGCGGAATTCAACAAACGCCTGGCGGAAGCCCCGAGTAATGTCGTGGCAAACGGTGCCGTCAGTTTTCTGCAAAACGTCGTGCCCACACGCGTGACGCTCGAACGCGTGGCGATGCACTTCGCCGTCGCCTCGCTGTTCGAAGACGATCCGGAAGGGCTGGATTTGTTCAATTACAAGGCCTCGGTCGAGTTTTTCGAAAAAATAGAAGCCGGCAAAACGCAGTACACCGCGGGGCGCCTGTCCATTCGCTCCCGGCTGAGTCATGCGGAAAAAACGTTTTGCTTTGCCGTGCTGTACCTCGGCCAGCAGCACATCATCGGCAACATCAGCGCTACCATGAACCGCACGACCTTCGACGCCATGTGGCAGCGCACCTCGAAGGCTTTCAATATCGCCAACCTCGGCGAGGTGATCGGTATCCTGCAGGAGTATTTCGGCCCTGAAAAATTCACGCTGGCGAGCCTCTTCGCCGACGAAAAAATCAAGATCATCCGCGAGATCACCGAGTCCGGCCTCGCTTCGGCGGAGTCGTCTTTCCGCAGCGTTTTCGATTCCAACTACCAGCTGATGACGGGGCTGGAAGAAGCCGATCTGCCCCTCCCGGATGCATGGCGCAATATCGCCGCTTACGTGCTGAATGCCGACCTGCTCAATTATTTCAAAAACGGGGATACCAAAGACGTCAGGACCCTCCTGCGCGTTTCGAACAACCTGAAACGCTGGCAGGTAAAACTGAACGACGAGGATGCCGTCCGGCACGCCATCAGCGAGCGCATCTATCGCGAAATAGAGCGAATCGACCTCGACGAATCTTCCGCGCCGCGCGTGGAATGGCTCAACGACGTGCTCCTGATCGTTCAAAAAATGAACCTGAAACCGGACGTATGGAAAAGCCAGAATGTTTTCTACCTGCTCACCAAAGGTTACCGGAAAGGGCAGTGGGTATTCGTCAACGAAGAATGGAAAGCCGCTTTCGAGCACCTTGCAGGGCTGCTGAAAGTCCGGCTGAAGGTGTGATCATGTGTGCAGGCTTTTTGGTTGAGATGGTTGAGAAAAGTTAGTAATTTCTAATGGGAGTGTTCATTTTTGGCCATTTTTGATTGAAAATCGCCCAACCAGACGCGGACATATTTTACATACTTGTTGCGATATAACTGATTGAAAATCAGTATTTTTTCAAAAAAACATCAATCTGCCCGCTTACTCATCAGATGGCCCTGACCATTTGATGAATGATCAACTCAAATTGGTCGCAGTGCCGATAAAAGAACCCGCAGCTTGCGCTTTGGGCTGACTAATTGATTATCATGCCACAACAACTCTATTAGAAACTGTTGTAAAATCTGAAAATTGACCTACCTCAACCCTTCCTCAACGCCGGATCACCTTGAACGCTATGCCGCGGCCCTGTCCCTGCATGATGGCGAGGTTGATCCAGGCCAGCGCAAACTGCTCCAGCAGGGACACCCTGTCATCGCCGCCGAAATCGTAACATTCCGCAAACCCCGCGTCGAGAGCGAGTTGCCGGGCTGTCGTTTTGCCCTTTTCCGAACTGCCTGCCATAAACATATCGATGGCTGTATCGCCGTAAGACGGGTCGCGCATGTTTTCAAAACCCGTTGAATTAAAGCATTTTACGAGATGTCCTCCTTTCGTCAGGGCTTTTAAGGCCTCAAAAGTGTCGGCATACGGCTCCGGTCGCGTGCGCACCGAGTTCATGGCATCGATGATGACTTTTCCCGCCACGTCGCCCATCTGTTCTGCAATTGCAATGACTGACTGCGGCGTAGCTGCGATAAGCACGACGTCCGAGGCTTTTACGGCGTCGGCGACTGAGTGGACTGTGGTGTTGGGCAATTGAAGCAGTTCCTTGCCCTTGAAGTCTGCCGTATCCCGCACGCCCAGGCGAATGGTGTGACCGGCTTTTGCCCAACGTTCGGCCAATGCGCCGCCGACGTTGCCGGTTCCGATAATTGCGATGTTCATACGTATTGAATGATTAATGGTGCAAATGTTGGGTTAAAAATACTTTATTGGTTATCAATAATTTAGTAAGGCAAATTTATCAGATAACTCGAAGTCTAATGTCGTCAACTTTACAAGTAAAACAGGACTCGGATTACATAGATTGGACGCGGATTTTTCAATTCGATCTGTATCCAATCTGTGTAATCTAAGTGCCTTCACGCTAAGGTGGCATTCGAGTTATCTAAAACACCCATAGGCAATCGAGGTTTAGGCGAGCCTACACTCCGAGCGCCTCGATTACCAGCCGGGCGGTTGCGGCGCCGCTGTACTGCTGTTGGCCCGTGATCAGTCGGCCGTCGCGCACCGCAAAAGCCTTGAACATGCCATCAACGATGAAATTGGTACCCGGTATTTTTTTCGCCTCTTCCTCGATCCGGAATGGCTGGATGCGTTTGCCGACAAAACCGTCGGCAAATTCTTCTTCACTGTCAGCGAAACCGGTCCATGTCTTGCCTTCCACCAACAATTTACCGTCGGAAGTCCTGGTTTTCAACAAGATACAGGTGGCATGGCACACAATCCCCAGTACCTTTCCTTTTTCGTAAAACGCTGTTACGAGCCTGTGCAGCGGCTCGTTGTCAATGAAGGTGTACATCGGGGACTGACCACCGGCGAGGAACACAGCATCGTAGGCGTCTGCATCGATGGCCGAAATGGGTCTGGTATTTTCCAGCAGCGCGGCATGTTGCGGCGATTTCTTAAAACCCAGCGAGATCAGGTCGTGGGCCGAATATCCGCTCGCGTCTTCGGGGTCGCTGTACCCGTCGGCCTGCAAGGCGCCGCCGTCAGGGGAATAAATGTCGACTTCATAGCCGCGCTCGGTGAATTCCCAATAAGGGTGGGTCAGTTCGGCCCACCAGAAGCCGATCGGCCAGCCGGTGGTCTGGCTGATGGAAGGATTGGCGGCGATCAGAGCGATTTTTTTAGGACTTGTAATATTCAGGCTGGCACTCATAACGAACAATGATTTTTAATTGAATGATGGAACAAAGTTGCAGGCACATACTACCTTTGGCAATATACTTACCTGAAAGTTCCATACTAACTTTTTTGAAAGTAAACTGAAAACCAATATATTATAAACAATGCCGGAATTTTTGCATCAAAAAAAGTTGTATTACAACCCTGTTGAGTTTGCACTCGATCATATCGGCGGCGCCTGGAAAATGCCCATTTTATGGCGACTCAATGGCAAGGTGTTGCGCTATGGCGAACTGAAAAAGGACATCCCCCGCGTGACGCACAAAATGCTGACGGCGCAACTGCGCGAACTGGAAAGGGACGGATTTGTCATCAGAACAGTATATCCGGTGGTGCCGCCAAAAGTGGAATACGCTCTTTCGGAACGCGGTCAAAGAGCCATCCCGATTATTGAGGCGATTCGCCGCTACGGCCTGGAACTCATGGCTGAGGAAGGAATAAGTGGTTATGACGTACAGACACCCGGATAGCATGGGCGGGCATGGTCAAAAAAACAAGTCAAAGTTGTTTTTTCAATTTGTTTTTTGGATACTTTTGCCAAAACCGGAATAATTATTCAGTAAAGTTCATTTCTACAAAACGAATTGCCACATCATGAAGAACACTTTACTCTCCTCCCTGATCACCCTCGTAGTTGGCTTTTTGGCCAATAAATTTTTACCGGCAGGTTCGGCCACCTGGGCTGTTCCCCTCGCCAGCGCTGCGGCCGGTTTCTTTCTCAAACAAAGCCCCAAAGACGGCGGGTTGTCCGGCTTGCTGGGTGGCGGTGTGCTGGGCGGACTGGCCAGCGCAATGGGCGACGGCGGCATGGGTTCCATTCTCGGCAGCCTGATGGGCGACGGCGCCAACGGCATGCTCGGATCTATTCTCGGCGGCGGCGTTCTGGGTGGCGCCGGCGGCGGAATCGGCGGATTCCTGCAAGGCATGATGAACAAATCGCAGACCGCCTCCTGATAAAAAGCAAACACGCA
>JAKOXM010000418.1 GCA_029781095.1 Bacteroidota bacterium | reverse complement strand
ATGTAGGTGGCCAGGGAACGTAATGTAGTGAAAGCAAAACCGCCGCCGATAATGACTACGTTTTTACCTTTCAATTCCTCCACCGGGTAGTAGTTACCCAGCGGCCCCCGTACGCCTACTATGGTGCCTTCTTCCATCAGGTGCAGGGCAGTGGAAACCACGCCCACCTTGGCTACCGAAAATTTTAGAAAACCCGGTTCGGTGGGAGATGACGCTATTCCGAAAGGAGCTTCACCTTTTTCGAATACACATACTTCGGCAAATTGCCCCGGCATGTAGGAAAAGCTCTTCTCGTCTTCTTCGCTGAGGTACTGCAGGGTAAAGGTATGGATTAGCTTATCCTCTGTTTCAGTAAAGTTTTTGACCAATTTCATTGGTAGCGGTAGATATGGATTTTTCATTAACTATCCAACCTCGCTTCCGAACCCCGAATATCCTCCAGTACCACCCGGATGTCCATATTTACGGGGCAATTTTTAATGCACCGGCCACAACCCACGCAGGCGATTTCGTTGAAGTTGTCAATGAAATACTTGAACTTGTGCATAATCCTATTGCGGTAGCGCTCTTTGTTGCTGGAACGCGGGTTATGCCCGGAACCGTGCAGTGTAAACAGCGGGAAAGCACAGGAATCCCAGTTGCGAACGCGGCAACCGTTGCAATCCACCGCATCGTCCACTATATCAAAACAGTGGCAGGTGGGGCAAAGGTAAGTGCAGGCTCCGCAACCCAGGCATTTTTCATGGATCTTATCCCAGATGGGATCGTAAAAGTTAACATCGAGTTTTGCTTTAAGGCCGTCCAGATTGACCTGGCAAGTTACAACTGCTTCTTCTTTGACCTTGGCTGCAGCAGCCCTGTCCGAATCGGATGCGGCGGCAAGACCTGCTTTTTCAACAAAAAGCTTGCCCTTTTCCGTTATCGTTTCCACCACGTACGCGTCACCCGTGTCAATCAATAAGACGTCCAACCCGCTGGTATCAAAGGGACCGCTGTTTACCGAAGTACAGAAACAGGTGCTGGCGGGCTGGTTGCAGCCGATACCTACGATAACAGTATTTTCTCGCCTGGCCAAGTAATATGGATCCTGGTACTTGTCGTTGTTAAAATCGTTGTCCAGTAACTTGACACTCCTGGCGTCACAGGGGCGAATCCCGAAAAGCACTTTCTTCTTATCGTCGATGGGCGCCTCCAGCTTGGCTCCCTCTTTGGTAACATTGTACCTGAACAGTTCCTCGGATTGAGGGAAAAATACTTCTTTGGCCGGTAGCTTTGTATTCCCGGCGTCCAGGACGGCATCAGCGCCGGATGAAATGGTTTCGAAAACCGTAAAGTCATCCTTTTTTACAGGCGCTATTACTTCGTCATACGCGCCAATCAGTTTATCCAGGAAGTTGGGTATATCTTTTTTGCTTACTATCATCAGTTTCACCTCATTCCTTCACCAAGAAAGGTTCTGGGTCGTCAGGTGCAAAAGTAGCCAGGGCTGCCTTGTCTTCCAAGCTGACACCGGCTTCGGAGTTGAACAGTTCCTTAACGTCCTTGACCATTTTGCGTGTCAGCAGGCGCAGGTTGATACCCATGGGGCAAGCCCTTTCGCAGGCACCGCAATCGGCGCAGCGACCAGCACTGTGAAATACCCTAACTACCTGGAAGAAAATGTTGTCCTGAATATCTTTCGCGCTTTTGCCTATCCATTCCGGCTGCGAGCAATCGACGAAGCATTCTTCGCAATAGCACATCGGGCAAGCGTTGCGACAGGCGTAACACCTGATGCACTTGCTGAATTCCTCCGCCATAAACGCGCGGCGCTCCGCCGCGGGCTTAGCTTCGAATTCCTTAATTTCGGCGAAATCACCGGTGCCTTCTTTTTCAGGCAGTGGTTCACCCACAAGAACATCGTATATAACGGGGTTGCCGTAACGGCATTCGATGCAGGAGTTGTGAAGCAAACCGGCTACCGCTGCGGATTCGGAAAAATCT
>JAKOXM010000441.1 GCA_029781095.1 Bacteroidota bacterium | reverse complement strand
CGCAAGGTCGGCCAGAGCGAAAGCAAAAAACTCGTCAGTATGGCCGATGATCTCAAGAAAATGGTCATCGGACAGGATGAGTCCGTCATCAAGATATCCAAGGCCATCCAGCGCAACCGCGTAGGTCTGAAAGACCCTAAAAAGCCCGTCGGCTCGTTCATTTTCCTCGGCCCGACCGGCGTCGGTAAAACCGAACTTGCCCGCGCGCTGGCGCGCTACCTGTTCGATTCGGAAGACGCGCTCGTACGCATCGATATGTCGGAATACATGGAAAAATTCTCGGTAAGTCGCCTCATCGGCGCGCCTCCGGGATATGTAGGCTACGAAGAAGGCGGCCAGTTGACCGAAAAAGTCCGGCGCAAACCCTACTCCGTGGTGCTGCTCGACGAGATCGAAAAAGCCCACCCGGATGTGTACAACATCCTGCTCCAGGTGCTCGACGACGGACAGTTGACCGACGGCCTCGGCCGCAAGGTGGATTTCAAGAACACGCTGATCATCATGACTTCCAACATCGGTGTACGCCAGTTGAAGGACTTCGGACAAGGCGTGGGTTTTGCCACAAAAGCGCGCCAGGAAGCCGCAGAGGAAAACAGCAAGGCAGTTATCCAGAATGCGCTGAAACGGACCTTCTCGCCGGAATTCCTCAACCGTATCGACGACGTGATGGTGTTCAATGCCCTGGGTCGCGAGGAAATCTTCAAGATCATCGACAATGCGCTCGACGGACTGATGAAACGCCTCAACACCATGAAGTTTACGCTGTCGCTCACCGAAGAAGCCAAAGAGTTTGTTGCAGAAAAAGGCTACGACCCGCAATTCGGCGCCCGGCCGCTGCACCGCGCTATCCAGAAATACGTGGAAGATCCGCTCGCCGAGTTTATCCTGAACGAGAACCCCGGCGAAGGCTCTGCCCTGGCGGCCACGCTCAATGAGTCGAAAGACGGGCTGGTGATCGCGTTTGAAGAAGCGCCCAAGAAAAAGAAAGGGAAAGCTGTGGAATCGTCGGATGATACGCCTGCGACGTAATGAAATTTTGATATTATAAATGCTTTAAACGGCTCCCAATAAGATTTCGGGGGCCGTTTTTTTTATATCCGGAATGCTGGTTAAGTGAAATATTCCTGATTTTGCTTTAGTGCGATTTCTTGTCCGCCCATTTTTTTCTTCCCCTTTTGTAACATAAACTTTGCTCCCGCGTCTTCCCTTCAAATAAACGCCGCTACCCGAATGAATTGGGCGATTTTTCAGGAACAAGTCTTTCCGATCAGACACAAACTATATCGTTTTGCCTTGCGCATAACGGGTAGCGTACATGAAGCCGAGGATGTGGTACAGGAAGTGCTCGAAAAAGTCTGGAAAACCTCCGGCGAACAAACGGAAACCGTGCAGAACTGGGAAGCGTGGTGCATGACGATGACCCGCAACCGCTCCCTCGACAGAACCCGGGCCCATGCGCAACGCCGCACCGCGCCGCTGGACGGGATTGCCGAACGCCAGAACGACGGGAATAACCAATTGCAGATAACCGAAGCGCGCGATCTGGCGGAGCACGTAAAGCGCATGATGCAGGAACTCCCTGAAAAACAACGGCTTGTAATGCATTTGCGCGATATAGAGGAACTGAGTTACGAGGAGATCAGCGAAGTGCTGAATATCAGCCTTGAACAAGTTAAAGTAAGTCTTCACCGCGCCCGGAAGACTATCCGGGAACAGTTGACCGCTACCTTAAACCATTTAACCATACCGTCTTGATATGAAACAGTTTAGTGAAATACAGGCTTTGCTGGAGCGATACTGGGAAGGCGAAACGACCCTGGAAGAAGAACGTTCGCTGAAATCCTATTTCGCTGCCGGGCAGATAGATGAGCGGCTGCGATCTGTAGCGCCATTATTTCAGGCATTAAAAGAGGAAAAGGCCGTCGGGTTGGCTAAAACCAGGGTGGTTAATATGCAACCCCGTGGTTATTCGTGGCATGGCTGGGCAGCAGCAGCATCTGTAGCGCTGCTTCTGTCTGCCGGGATATGGTGGTGGATGCGCCCCGGCGCCCCGGTGCCACAACAGGTTGCAGCAGTAATGCAGAATGTAAAAGAACAGGATGCGCCTGCGGCAGCAACCGAACCCGTGGCGAAAATGGCTCAGATAATGGATGAGCCGCGTCCGGCAAGAAAGATGAAACGCAAATCCGCAAAACCGGCAATCGATCCCGAAACGGAAAAGGCAATGGAAGAAATCAAGGCGGCGCTTGCCCTCGTATCATCCAAGATTGGAAAAGGCAGGCATGAAGCCGTCAAAGGCACCATTTACCTTGAAACGATGGACAAGATTTTCAAAAAGAAAACCGGATCGGAAGGCTAGACAAAAACAACGCAACCAATAACAATCAGTAATTTTCAAGCTATGAAAAAGATCATTTTTCTCGTGCCCGTTTTTATGCTTTCGGCCTTTCTGGCCCAGGCTCAAAACGATGCCATTACCCGATTTTTTGAAAAATACACGGATGACGAACGTTTCACGGTTGTCTATGTAGCACCAAAAATGTTTCAGCTGGTTTCAAAGATCGAAACCGATGATGAAGACTGGAATAAAGTGCGCGAAGTGGTGAAAGACCTCGGCGGACTGCGTGTACTTACGGCCGACAGCATTGCCGAAGGCCTGTCTATTTACAAGGATGCTCTGAGCCGCGTTCCTGCCAGTGAGTACTCGGAATTACTCACCGTCCGCGACGGGAAAGAAAACGTGCGGATTTGGACCAAAGACAGCGGCAATATTATCCAGGAACTGTTGCTGCTGGTCGGGTCGCCTACTGAATTTACAATGCTCAGTTTTACCGGAAAAATTGACCTCGACAAGATATCGGAACTCTCCAAAACCCTTGACATCAAAGGCGCCGATCAGCTGGAAAGGATTAAATCGCGTAAAAACTGACCGGTTATGAGGAAGATATTTTTGTCAGGCGTTGGACTGCTGCTCTTTATTGCATCTCTTCAGGCCCAGGACTACGGACTTTACTGGAAATACAAGGACTATGACGGCGTGGCGTTCACGGTTCCCTCAGCGGCCATTGATATCGGCTCGTGGTTTGTGGGTGAAAAAACAGACCGCGTCTTAATGCGAAAAGTCAACAAGGTACGCGTGATGTACTTTGAAAATGGCGAAAACCCGGTAACGGAAAGGGATATTCAGCGGTTTGAACGTAAGGCGAAGCGCCGCCACCTGGATGATATGGTATTTGTAAGACACGGAAAAACGCACGTCCGGGTGTTGGCAAAAGAAAGAGGAAACGCCATCCGGAAAGTGGTTATACTGGTTCAATCGCCCGAAGAATTCGCCCTGGTCAGTATTCGGGGTAAATTCCATTGGGACGACATCAATCGGGTCATTGACAAATATGGAAAAGAAGCAAAAAAAGACGGCAAATCACTGATGCCGTCTCCCATAAAAGTGCCCGTTTCCCGAATTTAAGTACTGTGAAAACAAATAGCGGCTGCCTCGTAAGAAGCAGCCGCTATTCTGTTTGAGCCGGAAGCATTATTCTTCGTCGTCGTCGAACTTCCGGTTGTTGTATCCGGCGTCTTCCATCGTTTCATTGTCAATTTCCCAGTCGTCGCCTGTGCCGCGTGGCGTGCGTTTGGAACTGGGTATCCGTACTTTATCGCCGATTGGCTTGCCGGAAGGTCGGTCGCTGTCGTCCGTGGCAATGAACGGGTCGCCACCGGATTGATCCGACGAAATTTCCTTGCCCGAATTGGCGATATTTTTCCCGTCGATACTTTTGGTCGCGTGCGGGACAAGACGCAAACGGTTTTTATCGATCAGGGCGCCCGTCACGATGCATATACCGTAGGTTTTGTTCTGAATGCGGAGCAACGCATTTTTGAGATCCTGTACGTGACGCTGCTGGCGCGTAAGCATGCGCTGGAGCATCTCCAGATCAGTATGAGCCGTCGAGTCGTCGTACCAGTCGCCGCCTTGTTGGTTAAACCCGTTTTCATTCAGATCATCGATCTGCTGCTGCGTAGTATTCAACTCCTCCTGCGCCTGAGCCAGTTTCTCGTCGATGATCACCTTGAATTCCTGAAGTTCTTCATCGCTATACCGTATTTTCGGTTCGTTAGACATAGTCGAGGTCAGTTTTTATGAATTTAAGTATTGTGATGGGATTATGTTCGGGGGGCAAAATTAGGTCAAAAAAACCTTTGGCAATCAAGTGATTTCAAAAATTTAATCTTTAACCCGCCCGATTTTTTCAGAAAATCGTTCTGTTGTTACATTTTTTTCTACTGATAATCAGGTGTTTAATAATAATAGCGTACATCCGGCGGGGTGAAAAAGCAGGAAATTTGGCTAACTTTGCGCCCGAATTTTCCCTGACTGAATATGATTGTGACAAAGACACCACGACGCAAAGCACCCGCCGGAACCACCGAAAAACATGCCACAGAATTTTCGGAGTCGTATCGGAAGGAAGTATTGCATGACTTTCGGATTTGCTGCCTGAGCCGGGAAGCCAGCGTAATTGCCCGAAAAGAAGTACTCACCGGAAAAGCCAATTTCGGTATTATCGGCGACGGCAAGGAGGTTGCACAGGTTGCAATGGCCAAAGCATGGCGCAAAGGCGACTTTCGGTCAGGCTATTACCGGGACCAGACGCTCTTGCTGGCGCTCGATCTTATGACACTCGACGAGTTTTTTGCCCAGTTGTACGGCGATCCGTACAACGATCCCATGTCGGGGGGACGGCAGATGAACTGCCATTTTGCCACGCCCTTTATTGATGCCGACGGCAATTTTCTCGATCTGAAAAATCAGTACAACATCACTTCCGATATATCGCCCACGGCGGGCCAGATGGCCAGGGGAATCGGCTTGGCGCTTGCCTCGAAAAAATTTCGGGAACAACCCGCACTTTGCGGCAATCTTTCCAATAACGGAGATGAAGTCGCCTTTGTGACCATTGGCGACGCCTCCACATCCGAAGGCGCTTTCTGGGAATCGGTCAACGCGGCGGGCGTATTGCAGGTGCCGCTGGCCCTCAGCGTATGGGACGACGGATACGGCATCAGCGTTCCGCAGAAGTATCAGACCACCAAGGAAAGCATATCGACCATACTCGAAGGCTTCCGGGCCAACGATTCGGAAGGCAGCAACGGAATCGACATCTACACGGAGAAGGCATGGGATTACGCCGCGCTTTGCCGGACCTATCGCGAGGCGATAGATCAGATGCGTTTGACGCACCGACCCGCTTTGTTTCACATCCAGGAGGTCACACAACAATTGGGTCACTCTACTTCCGGCGACCATCGCAGGTATAAAAGCCCCGAACGACTGGCATTTGAAGAAGAATTCGACTGCAATCGGCGTATGGCACGCTGGATGATCGAGACCGGCCTTGCTTCAGAAGACGAAATCGAACAAATCAAGGCAGAATCAAAAAGGGCGGCAACCGAAGCCGCCCAGCGCGCCTTCCGCGCATACCATGGCAAAGTGGATGACCTGAAAAAAGAGCTGCTCCATATGCTGCAGGCCGCCCGGTCCGGCCACCCCGAGGTGGCCGCCATTGGTCATGCCATGGAAGACCTTGAAAAAAAGCGCGAACCCCTGCGCTACGAACTGCTGCAAACAGCCCGGCGCGTTGCCTATTTTCTTAGGGATAAAAACGGTGCAGACAAGGATGCCATCACCCGGTTTATTGATACGGAAACAGGAGAAGGCAAACGCATCTATTCCGATCACCTGCTGAGTGAAACGTCGCGATCACCGCTCCGGGTAAACATTCAGCCTGCCGTGTATTCTGACGAGTCCCCGATGAAAGACGGATATGAAGTGTTAAATGCCTGCTTCGAAAAGAATTTTGAAAAATATCCGGAATTGTTTGCCTTCGGCGAAGACGTCGGAAAGATCGGCGATGTCAACCAGGGCTTCCGGGGCATACAACAGAAGTTTGGTGAAGAGCGTGTATTCGATACCGGTATCCGGGAGTGGACGATCATGGGGCAGGCGATAGGTCTGGCCATGCGCGGTTTGCGTCCTATTGCAGAAATACAATACCTCGATTACCTGTTGTACGGTCTGCCGCCGCTATCCGACGATCTTTGCACCCTGCGCTGGCGCTCCAACAACCTCCAGGCCGCTCCGGCTATTATCCGCACGCGCGGCCATCGCCTCGTGGGCGTATGGCATGCCGGTTCTCCCATGGGATTGATGCTCGGCTCCCTGCGGGGAATGCATTTGTGTGTGCCGCGCAATATGACCCAGGCCGCCGGAATGTACAACACGCTTTTGCAGGGCGACGACCCGGCTATTGTCGTGGAAGTGCTCAATGGCTACCGCTTCAAAGAACGTTTGCCAGACAACGTCGATACCTTTACGGTGCCACTTGGCATCCCTGAAATACTTCGGCCGGGGAATGACCTCACGATCATTACCTATGGTGCCTGCATCCGGGTCGCCGAAGAAGCCTGTGAAATGCTTGCAGAAAAAGGACTTTCCGCAGAACTCATTGATATTCAAACCTTAATGCCATTCGATTTACCGAATATTTGCATTGAAAGTTTGAAAAAAACCAACAGGGTCATTTTCCTTGACGAGGATTTTGAAGGAGGGGCGTCCGGGTATATGCTTCAGCAGGTGCTGGAGCGACAGGGCGGCTACCGGTATCTCGATTCCCCGCCCGTTACGCTCTACTCCAAGCCCCATCGGCCGGCGTATGGCCAGGATGGCGATTATCACTCCAAACCGCAGGTGGAGGACGTGGTAGACGCGGCGGTAGCGATGATGGATGAAGCCGGTTTTTTCACACGGAATTAAAAGACATTTTTCCGGGATGTTAAGATTTATTCCAGATTGTCAATTTGGAATAGTTATTGCCATATTACAAGCCAACCTTACCGTTTCTTTATTTTTCGCCGCCTTTACCTTGTCGTACTGCGCGGATAATCCGCCGATTTCGTAGTTTCTTAATACCTAAACTATGTCTGATATCTCATCCACCGATTCTCTTCCTGCCTCGGGAATAAAACTTTCCCTGCTCTCATCCATTGACGGCCTGAACACCCAACTTATCCGATGCGACATTGTTTTCGGAATGCCCAGCCAGGATTGCCGGGGCACGGGTATCTGCAAACTCACCAGTGATATGGATCTGCCCCCAAACCTGAAGAAAGAATGCCGTCACACTGTGGCATTTGCAAGTCAATCCAGGGATACCACGGACAAGATTTCACTGCTGTTTTTCCGGGAATTGCTTTGTGTCGATCTTTTCCGCCGGCAATTCAGAAATGGCATATTTGATATGCCTGAACCTTGCCTTTTGTCACGAAACACGGCCGACGCATTAGGATTGAAAAGTCAGATTCTTTTACCCGGAAAATATGCCATTCAGACGCAGGGAAACTGCTTCCGGGTCGATATTCGTTGCGAATAACTGGTTTTCAGCAAGATAAAAAAAGGCGCTGCCCGGTCATTAACTCCGTTGCAGCGCCTTTTTTCAATATTTTGAAACGCTTACTTTTTTCGCGCTGCCCGCACAAGGAAAAAAGCGAGCGTTGCGAAACAAATAACGCCAAGCAGGTCATAGACGCTATGGCCAAGGGTGGCAGTCAGACTGTGTTCGAGGCTCAGTGAATTGACGGCCGCAGCAGGCCCGTCAAATGCCTGCAGCAAGGCCACAACCACGCCCGCCAGCGCGCCGCCCGCTACCAATCCCGTAGCAAACAGACTGCCTTTCCCCAGGTCGGCGTCTTCTTTCTCTTCGCCTTTTCTTGTGGACATCCAGTCCGTCAGGCCCCTGAGCGCTCCGCCGGTCCAGATGGGCAGGGTAGTGGACAACGGCAGGTAAAGACCAACCGCAAACGACAGCGATTTTACATTGCACAATTCCATGGTAACGGCCACAATGACACCGACAAGCACAAACTGCCAGTCGAGGTTAAATGACAACAGCCCTTTGATAAGGGTGGCCATAAGCGTCGCTTGTGGTGCATTGAATTTTTCTCCAATGGCATGCTCGATGCCCTGCGCGCGTAATTCTGCGCTCGGATTGTCAAGGATCAATACAGTCATGCCAATAACCAGCGAGGATACGATTACCCCAATGAACAAGGCCATCTGCTGATATTTTGGAGTCGCTCCCACGATGTACCCCGTTTTTAAATCCTGGGAAGTGGCCCCTGCGTTCGCCGCCGCTATGCAGATCATGCTGCCGACGACCAGCGCCATCGGTTCGTAAAATTTCCCCGTCCAGCCGACGCCGATAAACACCAGGGCCGTGCCCATGATCGTCGCGATGGTCATGCCCGAAATAGGGTTGTTGCTGCTGCCTATTATGCCGACAATACGGCTCGATACGGTGACGAAAAAGAATCCGAAAATGATAACAAGCACCCCGATCAGCAGTTTGCTCAAAAAATTATCACCGGGCACATTCGGCAGAACTGCCATCAAAATGACCAGTGCGAGGCTGCCAATGGCGACAACCTTGATGGATAGATCATTTTCGGTCCGCACCACCGCTTTTGCTCCTGCGCCGTCTCGCAGTTGTGCAAAGCTTTCCTTAAACGAAGAAATGATGGTCGGCATCGTTTTTATCAGGGTGATAAAACCCGCACCGGCCACTGCGCCGGCCCCGATCTGCCGGACATACGCGCGGTATACCGCTTCCGAAAGGTTGGAGAAGGTATGCAACGCCGGGTCCCAGCCGTACCGGTAACCGATAATCTCCCGGGTATGCGCGTCGTAGATATTGAGCAAATCGAGTTTTACCAATTGCGCAGCGATCGTATCCGGCGGCACCAGCGTGACAAGCAGCGGAATCAATCCGAGCCAGGCAAGAACGCCTCCCGCCACCAATACCCCGGCGATACGGGGGCCGATTATATAACCGACACCAAGGTATTCCGGTGTGATCTCTCCGCTTACCACCGCTGCCGGGAGATACTTGTTGGCAGCCCCTGTGGCCCATTTCGGCACTTCAGCGATTACGTGAAAAACCCTCTGCAGCATGGCGTAGCCCATGGCAAAGCCCAGGCCCTGGTATGCGGTCTTGGCAAAATCCCCGCCCTTTTCGCCCGCGATCAACACCTGGGCGCAGGCGGTACCTTCGGGATATGGCAGGTTGCCGTGTTCGTTCACGATCAGGGACCGCCGCAATGGAATCATCATGAGAACCCCGAGTATGCCGCCGAAAATGGCGAGCATAAGGATTGTCCAATAATTGAAATAGCCTTTTCCGATACCGTCACTCAGAAACAGAAAGGCCGGCAGGGTAAAAACGACCCCCGCAGCTACGGATTCACTTGCCGATCCTGCGGTCTGGATAATATTGTTTTCCAGAATGGTGGTCTGCAAAAAACGCTTGCCAAGCGAGATGGCCAGCACGGCAATCGGGATGGACGCCGAAACGGTCAGGCCCGCTTTTAATGCCAGATAAACGGTTGCGGCGCCAAATAAAATGCCGAACAAAGCGCCCAAAACTATGGCGCGCAATGTGAATTCCTTGACTGAAGTGTTTTCAGCGGCTACATAAGGCTTGAATCTTGAAGTGTCAGGTTGTTCCATGAAATGACAGGCTGAGTAGGTGATTGTTTTTTCGATTACGGGGTCTGGCGGCGAAAGGTATTGATTTTTGTATTTTATCCAACCCTGCGGGGAAAACAGGCGCCAATGTTAAACTTCGGGCCTTCAACCAAAATTCTTTCATTTCTGACGTTTTGCGGCAGCAAAAAAATTCAATCGTGCATCTGCTACGGCAAATCGCCTACATTTGCGCAAAATTTTCCCAACAGCATGAAAAAACTTTTCCTTTATTCCCTGATTCTTTGTGCATTTCTCCCCAAAGCCTCCTCGCAGGACAAGCACTTTACACAGTTCTACGCATCTCCTCTGACGCTCAACCCGGGGCTTACCGGGGCTATGGAAGGCCGTTACCGTGTCGGCATGATCTACCGGGATCAGTGGCGCAAGGTACTCGATAATCCGATCAAGACGTTTGCGGTTGCCGCAGACCTGCGCTTCGACGCGCCCGGCAAACGCGTTAAGGAGGACGCTATCGGTCTCGGATTGATGTTTTTTACTGACAAAGTAAGTATTGTCGACTTCAGTACAACCCAAATTGCAGTGTCTTTGGCCTATCATAAATCGCTGGGCTCGAGCAACCGGCAGTTCCTGACCCTTGGCATACAGGGCGGCCTGTCGCAGCGCAACGTCAATTACGAATCGCTTACATTCCACGACGAGTTTGACGGAACCTCCGGTTACAACCTCCCGACGGGCGAAGACCTGCCCGAAAACAACTTTTCTTTCAACGATTACAACGTCGGGTTGAATTATTCGGCAGAAGTCGGGCACTCGGGAAATATTTTTGCCGGTGTGGCGCTCCACCACTTCCTGCAGCCCAAGATATCCTTCTATGATAATAATGACGAGGGCAGCAAATTGTATATGAAAGTATCCGGTCAGCTGGCCGCGAATATCCCGCTCACCCATGATAACCGTGTTACGATGTTACCCCGTTTTCTGGTAGCCAAACAGGGACCGCACATGGAATTCAATACCGGTACCAATTTCCGGTTTGCCATGGGGCAATACGGAAGTACCGCACTGCACATCGGGAGCTGGGTTCGTCCGGTCAAAAACGATAACGGCATCGGACTCGATGCCGTGGTCGCTTTGCTGGGGCTGGAATTCAACAGCGTTTTGCTTGGATTCAGTTATGATCTGAATCTGCGTGCCCTGCAGGCCAAGCAACGGCAGGGCGCCTTCGAAATTTCGATCACCTATCTCGGTGATTATGAGAATGAGGAAATTCTTTGCCCGAAATTTTGATTTACACGGATTGGAGCCGCATGGCGTCCAGATAGTGCAGGTATCGCTCGAAATGGGCGGGGTCCATTTTTTTGCCTGACAGGTAATAGGAGATACTGCCCGGACCCGGGTTCAGGTTGTCACCCAGTTTGCTTTTCAGGTTCCTGATGGTGCCGAGGTTGCCGTCTATAATGCTTATTTCGGCAGGTATTACTTTCTCCATCATGGCCTTAAAGAAAAGAAAATGGGTGCAGCCAAGCACCACGGCGCCATAATTTTCCAGTTGTATATCTGCCAGTTTTCGTTGAAGATAGGCAACAACCTTTTGCTCGTCGAAATCGAATCGTTCG
>JAKOXM010000409.1 GCA_029781095.1 Bacteroidota bacterium | reverse complement strand
TCATCTTGACGAGACCCGTCCGATATACGGACGCGCAACGTCCCAATGTACCCGCTTTTAGAGTGGACGGTTCCCGTCAAGATGACAAAGCATGGTTTGTGGGAGTGCATGGGCGGGCATCTGAACGGAGGCGTAACACCCCGATGCACTCGCTTGCAGAGTGCCACCTCCTGCCACCTTCCCATCATGCATTTGTCATCTTGACGAGACCCGTCCGATATACGGACGCATAACGTCCCGATCTACCCGCTTTTAGAGCGGACAGGTCCCGTCAGGATGACAAAGCATGGTTTGTGGGACTGCAAGGACGAGCATGTAAACAGGCGCATAACATTCCGATCTACCCGCCCGCAAAGCGGACGATTCCAGTCAGGATAACAAAGCGGACTTTGTGGAACCGCTTGCAAAAGCCCCACATCCCTCACTCCGGCTTCAGTTGCTTGATAATCCCCATCAGATCCAGTTCCTGCCAGCTGCGCAGTATCTTGCCATTTTCCATTTCATAGATCACGATACCGGAGGATGTAAAATGTGTGCCGGTCGGTGCGATGCCGAAAGCGGGCCCGATGTGTTTGGCTGCGACATCGTATCGAATCGCCACGTGCGTATCGTCGGCAAACAGGTGCGTGATGGTGAAATGCGTCTCTGAAAAAGCCTGCTGGTAGAATTTTATCAGCTGGCGCATACCTTCATATCCTTCCACCTGGTTGGCGCGAAGGGGGTTGCCGTCCGACCAGTTGGGTGAAAAAACACGCTCGACGAGTTCGTCGTTGCGGTTCTTGTTCCATCCTTCTTCGAACCACAATCGAACGGTCTCTTCGTTTTGACGGGCGGTATGCAGTTTCCGCGTAGCGGCACATTGTACGAACAACAATGTGATAAAAGGAACGCTGATTAACAGGCTGGTGTTTCTCATAAGGCAGATGCAGTTTGTTGGCTACAAATATACCTGTTGAATCTCTAAAACCAAATTCCCCCAAAACTCCTAATTTCGCCGCTTCGAAAAACACAGGGCGACAGCAGGAAAATGCCTGATCTCAACAAATCAACTATTCAACGAATCTATCGATATGGAGTATAAGCCGAGCGACATCGAGCCGAAATGGCGAAACTGGTGGAAAGCGAACCAAACGTACAAGGTTGATAATCAAAGCGACAAGCCAAAGTATTACATCCTCGACATGTTCCCTTACCCTTCAGGGGCCGGTTTGCACGTGGGTCACCCGCTGGGCTACATCGCAACCGATATCCTGGCCAGGTACAAACGGATGCGCGGCTTCAACGTCCTGCACCCCATGGGTTACGATTCATTCGGTCTGCCCGCCGAACAATACGCCATCCAGACGGGCATTCACCCGGCCATCTCGACCGAACAAAACATCGTGCGGTACCGGGAGCAACTCGACAACATCGGTTTTTCTTTCGACTGGAGCCGGGAAGTGCGCACCAGCGATCCTTCGTTTTACAAGTGGACGCAGTGGATTTTCATGCAGCTGTTCCACCATTATTACGATCTGGAAGCAGACAGGGCCGTACCCGTCAGCGAGCTGGTCGCCCGCATCGCCGCTTCCGGAAACGCATCGGTCAAGGCCGTGTGCGACGACGATACGCCCGTCGTGACGGCATCCGAATGGGGCGCCATGACGGAACGCGAACAGCAATTGTTCCTGCTCAAATACCGCCTCACATACCCCGGCGAAGCATACGTCAACTGGTGCCCGGCGCTCGGTTCCGTACTTTCCAACGATGAGGTAAAAGACGGCGTGAGCGAACGCGGCGGACACCCCGTGGAACGCAAACTGATGAACCAGTGGAATATGCGGATCACCGCATATGCCGACCGCCTGCTGGAGGGACTGGACACGATTGACTGGCCGGATTCCATCAAGGAACAGCAGCGCAACTGGATCGGGCGCTCCGTGGGCGCTTCGGTCAAATTTGCCGTCGACGGCCACCCCGGCATGCATATCGAAGTCTTTACCACCCGCATCGACACCATTTACGGGGCCACGTTTATGGTGCTGGCGCCCGAGCACGACTGGGTGTCTGTACTTACCACCGATGCGCAACAGTCTGAAATAGAATCTTATGTGAAATGGGCTGCTTCGCGCTCGGAAGTCGAGCGTATGGCCGAGACGAAAAGAGTGACCGGCGCCTTTACCGGCTCGTATGCCATCAACCCCTTCAACGGCGAACGCATACAGATCTGGATTGCCGATTACGTGCTGGCGGGCTACGGCACCGGCGCAGTCATGGCCGTGCCTTCCGGCGACCAGCGCGACTGGAATTTTGCCACGCATTTCAAACTGCCCGTCGTGCCCATACTCGACGCGCAGAAAGACCTGGACCAGGCGGCCGATCCTACAAAGGAAGGGCGTTATATCAATTCCGGCATCATCAATGGCATGGGTTATGCCGAAGCTGTGCCGGCGCTCATCAAATGGCTGGAAGAGAGAGGCCTGGGCAAGGGCAAAACACAATACAAACTCCGCAATGCGGTGTTCAGCCGCCAGCGCTACTGGGGCGAACCCGTACCCGTGTACTGGGTGGACGACGTGCCGCACCTGATCGACGAAAAAGATTTGCCGCTGGTGTTGCCCGCGATTGACAAATACCTCCCGACCGAAACGGGCGAGCCGCCGCTTGGCCGCGCCGAAGGATGGAAGTACCGCGGACATGACTATGAATTGAGCACCATGCCGGGCTGGGCGGGTTCCTCCTGGTATTTTTACAGGTACATGGACCCGCACAACGACCGGGAATTCTGTTCGCAAGCGGCTTCCCGATACTGGCAAAAGGTGGATTTTTACCTTGGCGGCGCCGAACACGCGGTCGGCCACCTGCTGTACAGCCGCTTCTGGAATCACTTTCTGCACGATATCGGCCTGGTGCCGCACCGCGAATTTGCCCAGAAACTCGTCAACCAGGGCATGATACAAGGGCGCTCCAATTTTGTGTATCGGGCGAAAGAGCAGTTTTTCGAGGAATACCTCCTCTTGAAAGTGCTGAAACCATTCTTTGCCGACGAGGGACCCATGGCAATACCGGTATCCGATGCCGAAGAGGGATTCAAATACGATTTCGCATTCGCATCCAACGATCTGGTGATTGAAGTGACATCCTGGAAACAGGAGGATAAAATAAACCGCGTGCAGAAAACCGCCGAGGCCGACGGCAAACGCCTGATGGTGCT
>JAKOXM010000357.1 GCA_029781095.1 Bacteroidota bacterium | reverse complement strand
AGAAAGGTTAGGGTACCGCCATCCCTGTTGAAAGCGAAAAAATACGCGGGCCGGCCGTTTGGCGAGTATGCCTGGAAATTGCCCATATCCAGCCAGGCCCCGGTCATATCCGGCAATCCATATCCGCGGTCGTTATCGGGGTTTTCCGACTGGTCTGCCGAACGGAAAACGGCGTCGAGTATTTCAGCGGCTGTCTTGTCGGGATACGCACTCCACAAAGCCGTAATGGCGCCCACCAGCATGGGCGATGCCAGTGAAGTGCCACTTGACAGGCCCAATTGTGTGCCGAGACCACCGGCGGTTACCACCTGCTCGCCCGGGGCCATCAGATCGGGTTTGATACGTCCGTCAGCCGTGGGACCAACGGAACTGAAGGAAGCACGGTGTCCGTCATAGTCCGTAGCGCCGACCGCAATCAACCCGGGCGCGTCGGCCGGGACGCCGATGTGGCGCCAGGGGCTGTCGCCCTCATTGCCGGCACTGTTGCAGAAAATCATACCCTTGGTTGCCGCTATGATAGCCCCCCTCGAACCAATTGCAGTTCGCCCGTTCAATTCCGTGTATTTGTGGTTCAGCGTGGTATCGTTAAAAACTGTATAGCCCAACGAGGCATTTACGATATCGGCTCCAATGCTGTCTGCCCATTCAGCGCCGGCTATCCAGTTGGCTTCTTCCACCGGGTATTCGCCCGCAGTATCCTCCGTTTTCAGGAGAAAATAGGTGGCGTCCGGGGCTCCGCCGACAAAATAACCCGGGAGATTGGCGGCCATGACGGACAGCACCGATGTGCCGTGTTGAGCGCCCTCGTACACGGCGCCGTCGTGTTCCACAAAATCCCAGCCTGGAAACAGGCGCCCTTGTATGGCGATACTGTCGAAAAAAGGCAGCGTATCCACATTGGTAAACCCGCCATCCATTACGACGACCCAAATGCCTTTGCCGCGATGTCCGGCCAGGTACAATGGCGGCAGGTTGAGCTGGCTGTTTTGCAAACCGGTATAGCCCAGTTCGCCGCCGCCTTCCGGACGGGGGTAGTCTTTAATTGGAATGCGCTTTTTGGGTTTTCGGTTGGGCGGATTTTTGGCTGGTATATGCCGCCCGATATATTCCACCTTTTTTACGAAAGGCAAGGCACTCAGACCGGAGGCGCCGGCCGAATCGGCAATTACGGTAGCGGCATTGAGCCAACGCGAAGTATTGTGTAATTGTACACCATTGATTTTCAATGCATTTACATATGCCGGATTGACCGGAAGGTCGTTTTCCACAATGGCAATGCCGGCCCGGGCACGGCGTTCGAGCGCACGTGCGGACAAAAACTCGGCAGGGCGGCACGTGCAAAAAGGGGAGTTGTTTTTATCTGTAAATTCCACCCAGTATTTGTTCAGTTTTTGCTGGGACAGCAAAAGAACAGGGGAGAAGAGGAACGGAATAAAAAGACAAATGAACAGGCGTACTCGCATAGGTGAAATTTTTCGCAAAGAAACAACGAAAAAAGGCTGTGGTGGTTTATCCGGCGACTTACGCCCGATCTGAAATCAGACAGGATTCACGGACTTTGCCGGCTGCGTGGGTAAAAAATGCAGCAGGCAAAGCCTGTGAATCCTGTAAAATGACGCTTGAACGACGTTATCAGACCTCAAAGCCTGCAAAATGTTCTACCGCCTTTTCGCTCCCGGCCGGCGCGCCGGTGCTGCTTTTTTCGGCTGTGGTGATACCAGATCAACCATGACGCCTGTGGTCAGTGCGATACCGCGGTTTTTGATCTGTTCGTTCACGATCGGGAAGTTGTACAGTTCCGTGAGACCATAGGTGTAACGAGCATCGGTGAACCATTTGATCCCGTTGAAATTGAATTGTACGCCAAGACCGCCTACCGCCGATACCTCGAAGCGGTTGTAGTTCAGGTCATTGAAATTCAGGTCGGTACGGATCGGGTCGAATTCAAAAAGGAAACGCGTCCGGGTAATGAGTTTGCCGTTGATGCCATACCCGAAAGACGGGCCCAGTACGGCGTATCCCTGGACGAGCTCATTGCCGAATTTTGCCTTTGCCAATAACGGCACCTCGATGTAATTGGTGCGGATAGTGGCCTCCACGCCTGCCGGAATATCGATTTTCCCGACCGGTATATTGATGCCTTCATCGAAGCGAAAACCTTTCTGCACCCACTGGACTTCCGGCTGAATGGCAAAGTACCGGCCGAAGCTGATTTCGGCTACACCGCCGGCTACCGCACCGGTTGCGTATTTGAAATCGGGGGTGAGGCTGTTCAGCATGTCCGTCGTATGGACGGTCCCGAAATTGCCGCCGCCTTTCAGACCGAGGGCTACTTGCGCGAAAACAAATTGGTTTCCAAATATGGTTATCAGGGCTGCGATCAGGACTTGCTTTGTGGTTTTCATAATTGTGAATGAATTGTAAATTGTTGATATTCAGTTATTTGAACTGATGACGCAAATGTGCGGGGGGCGTAACGTTAAGTGGTGTTAGATGATTGTTAGGTAAATAATAAATTTTGACCCGGATGCGTGCCGGTGGTTAAGTTTGGTTAATAAAGTGAATCCCGGGTCAACGGATCACCCGTCAAACCGTGCTGTTTGAAAAAAATCACCGGCAGATTTTCGATGAAAAAACCGCAGATGGCATCTGCAATCGATTACCCCGGTTTTATTAAGCGCTTAAATTCAGACAGACTCTTGACCGGGGATGAATCTTGTTGAAATCCGGCGGCGAAACAGGGCGTGAAAATTGTTAATTTTCGTACCTTCGCGCCCCACGGTAAACGGCTGACGGTGGACGGTTGACGGATTCTTCCCGACAGTTCATGCTAACAAAAAACAAAGCCGCCGTCTGCCGTTTTTCGTCTACCTTCCACTGTCAAAACGCAAGAGATGCAAGACCCGAGGATTGTCTCCATTAACATCGAAGATGAGCTCAAATCCGCGTACATCGACTACTCGATGTCCGTCATTGTCAGCCGCGCGCTGCCCGATGTGCGCGATGGCCTTAAACCCGTCCACCGCCGCGTGCTGTACGGGATGCTCGACCTGGGCCTGGCCTACAACAAGCCTTACAAGAAATCTGCCCGTATCGTCGGGGAGGTGCTCGGCAAGTATCACCCGCATGGCGATAGCTCTGTGTATGATACCATGGTACGTATGGCCCAGGAATGGAGCCTGCGTTATCCATTGGTAGACGGCCAGGGTAACTTCGGCTCTATGGACGGCGACAGCCCGGCGGCCATGCGTTACACCGAGGCACGCCTGCGTCGCGTTGCTGACGAGATCGTCGGCGATATCGACAAGGACACCGTCGATTTTCAACTCAACTTTGACGATTCGCTCGAAGAGCCGACCGTCATGCCGACCAAATTTCCGAATCTGCTGGTCAACGGCGCTTCCGGGATTGCGGTGGGTATGGCCACCAATATGATGCCCCACAACCTCAGCGAGGTATGTGCGGCCATCATAGCAACGGTGGACAACCCCGAAATCACGATAGAAGAGTTGATGGAATACGTGAAAGCGCCGGATTTCCCCACAGGCGGTATTATTTTCGGTCTTTCGGGTGTAAAGGAAGGTTTCCGTACCGGCCGCGGCCGCGTGGTGGTTCGGGCCAAAACCGATATTGAAACCGACGATAAAGGCCGCGAAAGCATCGTCGTACATGAAATTCCATACCAGGTCAACAAGGCGATGCTCATTTCCAAGATCGCCGAATTGGTCAATGAAAAAAGGATACTGGGCGTTTCGGATGTCAGTGACCAGTCGAACCGCGAAGGCGTACGTATCGTAATCGAGGTCAAGCGCGATGCCGCGGCAAACGTGATCCTGAGCCAGTTGTTCAAACTTACGCCTCTCCAGACCAGTTACGGCATCAATAATATTGCCCTGGTGAACGGCCGCCCGAGGACGCTGAACCTGAAGGACATGATCGAGGAGTTCATCAAGTTCAGGCTCGACGTAATTGTCCGCCGCACGAAATTTGAACTCCGCAAAGCCGAAGAACGGGCCCACATACTCGAAGGCCTGCTTATCGCGCTCGATCACCTCGATGCTGTGATCGCCCTGATTCGGGCATCAAAAGACGCTGAGGAAGCCCGGGAGGGATTGATGACGCAATTTGGCCTGTCGGAATTACAGGCGAAGGCTATCCTGGCGATGCGTTTGCAGCAACTGACCGGTCTGGAACGCGACAAAGTGCGCCTCGAATACGATGAGTTGCAGAAAAAAATTGCGGAATTGCGGGCCATTCTGGCCGATGAAGGCCTGCAACGGGGCATCATTAAAAATGAACTCACGGAAATCAATGAACGGTTCGGCGATGCCCGCCGCACGAGTATAGAAGTCAACGAAGCAGATATCAGCATCGAAGACCTGATCGAAGACGAAGAGGTGGTTATTACCATCAGCCACGCCGGTTATATCAAACGCACACCGATCTCCGAGTACCGGGCGCAGGGCAGGGGAGGCCGCGGTGCGCAGGGCGTGCGTACCCGCGACGAGGATTTTGTAGAACATATGTTCACCGCCACCAACCACAACACCTTGCTGCTGTTTACCGAAAGCGGGCGATGTTTCTGGCTGAAGGTGTACGAAATTCCGGAAGGCGCCAAAGCCACTGCCGGCAGGGTTATTCAGAACCTGCTCAATATCCCGAAAGAGGATAAGGTGCGCGCATTCATCATCGTGAAGAATCTGCAGGACGAGGAATTCATCAACAGCCACTACATCGTTTTCTGCACGCGCCACGGCCAGATCAAGAAGACGCTGCTGGAAGAATACTCGCGTCCGCGTCAGGGCGGTATCAATGCCATTGGTATTAATGACGATGATGCCCTGATCGAAGCCAAACTTACCAATGGAGGCAACGAGATCATTCTTGCAGTTCGCAGCGGTCGTTCCATACGGTTCAATGAGCGCGATGTTCGTCCGATGGGCCGTACAGCCGCCGGCGTACGCGGCATCCGCGTAGCCGACGACGGCTCCGACTCTGTTGTCGGAATGGTATGCGTCGATCCGGAGGATGCCGTTACCACAATCCTCGTCGTATCCGAAAAAGGCATGGGCAAACGTTCCGCACTCGATGAGTACCGCACGCAAAGCCGCGGCGGGAAAGGCATTAAAACGATGAATATCACCGCAAAAACAGGCAACCTTGTGGCCATAAAAACGGTGACTGACGAAAACGACCTGATTATCACGACAACCAACGGCGTCACGATCCGTACCGCGGCCGACGAACTTCGGGTGATGGGACGCGCTACGCAGGGCGTCCGCCTGATCCGGCTCGATGGCGGTGATGATATCGCGGACGTGGCGGTTGTGGATTCAGCCGAAGAGGAAGAAACTCCTCAGGAAGCGGAACAGGAGCAGGAATAAACCTCCTTTAACACTGCATTTGAAAACCTTACTGTTGAAATACGTCTAATGAAAAACGATTTCAAAACATTCTAAAATTTATTGATGACAATGAAAAAAGTCCTTTTCTCTTTCCTGGGCTTGGTTATGTTCGCACAATTTGCTGCCGCTCAGGAAGACGGCGGTAAACTGGCCAAGCAAGCGGGCAAGGCCCTGACCAGTTATAACATCGACCCGACCCAAAATGCCGATAAGCTGACGGAGGCCAAACAAAAAATCGATCAGGCCATGCAAACAACGGAGGCGCAAGGGATTGTATCCGCATGGATTACCCGCGGCGACATCTACAGCACCTTCCTGCAGCGCGATATGGCCAAGAAAATGATAGACCCCAACGCACAACTTTCGGGTGATAACGATGCGTTGGTTGCTTTCGAGGCCTATAAAGCAGCGTATGACAACCCGAACGTCAAAAAATACGAAAAGACCGATGCCATCAAGGGTATTGCCGGGGTAGAAGGCCACCTCATCAATATCGGAGTAACGAAATTTGAAGCACAGGAATACGAAAAAGCCTTTAAATCATTCGAGGCGTCCCTGCAGGCAAATGAAATCCTGACAGCAAATGCTCAGAAAAGCGTACTGGAAACACCCGAGCAATACGAAAACCAGGTTTATGTGACCGGGCTGGCCGCACAGCAGGCCAAGCACAACGACGCCGCGCTTAAATACTACAACCAGCTTTACGAAAAGGGAAATGCCAAACCCGGCGTTTACGAAGGCATTTTTGCCATCAAGCAGGAAATGGGGCAGGAGGAAGCAGCGATGAAAATCCTGTCCGAAGGCCGCACCAAATACCCTGAAGATTCCGGGCTGCTTTTTGCTGAAATAAACGTCTACCTGAAAAAAGGCAACCTCGACGAACTGACCGATCGGTTGAAGCAGGCCATCGTAAAAGAGCCTTCCAATATTGGCTTGTATGTGACACTCGGCAACGTGTACGATAACCTGTACCAAACCGCCGTTAAGGACAAAAACGACGCTAAAGCCAAGGAATATTTTGAAGAGGCTAAAAATTACTACACCCAGGCTACCCAAAAAGACCCGAAAAACGTCGATGCCGTTTATTCCCTTGGCGCTTTGTACTACAACAAGGCTGCAGTGCGTACGCAGGAAATGAATGCATTGCCGGATGATTTTTCGAGCGCAGGTTTGAAAAAACTCCAGACCATGAAGGATGAGGTGATGGCCCTGTTCGATCAGGCATTGCCTTATTTTCAAACGGCCGAGAGCCTTGACCCGAATGACATGAACACCCTCATCGCCCTCAATGAAATTTATGCGCGGAAGGAAGACGAACTGTCGACGGAGTTTAAAAAACGCCTCGATACGGTGAAGGAAGGGGGGAAAAATGCAACTTCACACTTTAAAAACTAACTGCCCGAAGGATTTTAATGCAGAAGGTTTTATACAACATGATTTCAACCCGCGATTAAAATTGTGAGTCGAAAATTCGAAATGAATCATGTTTTTATAGTGTGGATTGACAAGTGATCGGATTTCATTCCAGATTCAATACTTTGTATACACCGGCATCATTTCACATGTTGCCGGTGTATATGTTTATAGCCTTGTCGGGTAGCCAACGGGCTTTTGGAGCAGAAAAGGCAATCGTGCTTTTCGCCCTGAGCAGGTGCGCAAACAGCCTGTGAATCGGCCACAGGCTTGCCGGAATAAGCCTGCAGGGTAGCCTGAGACGACACAGGTTAAAGTTGTTTGTATTGTGCCCTCCGGGCTACTCAGACGCATCTTTCCCATCTCTCTTGCAAGCGCACAAACAAAAAAAGGCCGCCTCATCGAGATGAGACGGCCTCTGCATTAATTTTTGCGTTTGCAGGTATTACTTCAGGTTGAAAGCGCCTGTGCCTACGAGATAGCCTTTGTTGTAGATTTCGACCGTGTATTTGCCTTTTGCAAAGTTCTGGCCGGGCTGCCATGCGCCGCAGACGTTGGTTTCACCATTGGTGTAGTTGCAGGTAGCGGTTGTTGTAAAGCGGAATTCGGATTCTGCTTTTTTGTCCACCGAAACACCGGAACCAAGGCTTTCGATCGCGAGCGGAGCACCTGTCGGGTCTACTACGCGAATCTGGAACGTTTCTTCGCCCGCCTGAACCACTTCGTTGGGTTCGGTAGTAAAGCAGATGTTCAGTTTATCCACTTTGCTGGCGCGGGATTTGCTTTTCTCTTTACCGTTGCTGCGAACGTCTACGGCTTTTACCGTCACGTTTTTCACTTTAACGGCGGAAGCGATATCCACTTTTTTGCTCAATTGAGCGCGCTCGGTTTCGAGTTGGGTTTTCTCGGAGATCAGCGCTGCTTTCGCAGTGCTCTCTTCCTGGAGTTGGGACTGCGTCTGATTCAGATTGGTTGCCAGTTCCTGGTTTTGAGAACTCAATTGCGTGTTGGACTCGGTGAGTTCGCCAACTTTCTTCTTCAGGTCTTCGATCTCGGCCAGATATTGCGTTTTCTGGCGTTCGAAAGAATTCATTGCACCGCGGTATTCTTTGTTTTTCTGGATCAAACCGGCGATTTCGTTTTTCTGGGTCTCCAGATTCGCCAATTGCTCGTTGATCTTTGCATCCAACTCGGCATTGATACCTTTTTGTTGTTCGAGTTGGGTTACTGCGTCATTGTACTTCGTTTCCAGTTCGGTCATTGCCTCTTTCTGCTGCGTCAGCTCCATCGTCGTGGCATCCAGTTGTTTACTCGTGTTCAGCTTGCTAACCAATAAAAAGACGCACAGACCGAGAAGGGCGGCGATTGCAACGCCCATGATCGTTGTGATGCGCTTCTGGTTGTTGTCTTCGTTATTGCCGTAATTCGGAGTTGTGGGCTGATTGAAATTGGTGGGTGTGCTCATGCTATAAATTTGTGATGAAAAGGTTTAACGTTAGAATTTGAAGTCAAAAATTTCATCATAGGCGAAGCCGGACAATTCATTTTGATTTTGATGCAAAAGTTGGTACGTCGGAATTTCGTAAAGTCAGGGCAATAAACCGATGTTGGTCGGTCTTTATTGCATTTTGGTCGTGCTTATTTTATGGTATTTTTTTTGCAAACTGACTTAAGTTGTTGATTATCAGCATTAAGAATCAGTTAAAAAGACAGATTTTTTTTACATCGCAATGCAATTTTCTGCGTACGCTGTCGAATTATTACCTTTACCCCCGACACCGTAAGGAGCCCGTTTTATCAATTTGAACCAGCGATGCCATGTCTTTTTTTGATGCATTCGATCTCTACAACATCCTGTTTCTCGACATCGAAACAGTGCCGGGACATTCCGATTTTGAAGAACTGAACGAAGAACTACAGGAACTGTGGGGGATCAAGTGCCGGAACATCCTTCGAAAAACCGCCGACGAACTCGAATTTGATGAAATAGCAGACCAATATGGCCAGCGGGCGGGTATATATGCCGAGTTTGGGAAAATTGTCTGCATCTCGGTTGGCTTCCTGACCCGGCAGCCTGAAAGCAACGAACCTCTACTGCGCCTGAAGTCCTATGCCAACCACATGGAGGCAGGCCTGCTGGATGATTTTAGCGAGTTGCTCAACAAACATTTCAACAACCCGGACAAGTTTGCCATTTGCGGCCATAATATAAAGGAGTTCGATATTCCATATATCTGCCGCCGTATGCTCGTCAATCAATTGCCGTTTCCGCGCATGCTCGACATAGCAGGCAAAAAACCCTGGGAGACAAAGCACCTGCTGGATACCATGGAACTCTGGAAATTTGGCGATATCAAAAACTACACGTCTCTTCGGTTGTTAGCTGCCATATTCGATTTTCCTTCTCCGAAGGATGATATGGACGGCAGCGACGTGGCTTCCGTTTACTGGGAAGAACGTGACCTGGACCGGATTGCTTCGTATTGTGAGAAGGATGTTCTGGCAACCGCGCAGCTGTTTCTTAAAATGAAACGCCTGCCGATCCTTCGGAACGATCAGATCGTTATTGTCAGATAGTTTCCGGGCATTGGCAGCCGGCACCTCTTGCCGGTAACCGATAACCCGCAACCAACATACAATGAGAAAACATAAAATTGCTCCTTCCGTTTTAGCCGCCGACTTCACGCGGCTGGCTGATGAAATCGATATGGTCAATAACAGCGAGGCGGACTGGATCCACCTGGATGTTATGGACGGTCGCTTTGTCCCGAATATTACATTCGGCATGTTCATCGTGGAGGCGATCGCGAAACTCGCCCAAAAGCCGCTGGATGTACACCTGATGATTCTGGAGCCGGAAAAATACATTGAAGCCTTCCGAAAGGCGGGCGCCCATGTGATTACGGTGCATTATGAGGCATGTACGCACCTGAACCGGACGATACATCAAATCCGGGAAACAGGCGCACTGGCGGGGGTGGCGCTCAATCCGCACACACCGGTCCAATTGCTGGAAGACGTAATAGAAGATACCGACCTCGTTTGCCTGATGTCGGTCAATCCCGGTTTCGGAGGCCAGAAATTTATTTATAACAGCATGTCGAAGATTCGCAAACTCCGCGAAATGATTGATTCGAGGAATTCCGGCGCGCTTATCGAAATAGACGGGGGCGTGGGACTCCAAAACGCCGAGTCGATTCTTCAGGCGGGCGCTGACGTTCTTGTTGCGGGGAGTAGCGTATTCTCCGCTCAGGATCCCCGCGCAACGATACAGGCCCTGAAAGCGTTTCATCCGGTGTTTGATTTCTAGGCCGCGACAATATGGAAACCTTTTTGGTCGGAATTCATTGCCGGGGTATTGCGAGTACTATCAGTAAATTAAATTTTGTCTGCTGAGCTGCCGTGAAGAAAATAGATAAACTACTGATGACGAGTTTCATTGGCCCGTTCGCTGTGTCGTTCGGCATTGCACTCTTCGTGTTGATCATGCAGTTTATGTGGCTATATATCGACGAAATTGCGGGAAAGGGAGTAAGCATTTTTATCATGCTCGAACTCATCGGTTATTTGTCCATTTCCACTTTTCCGATGGCGCTTCCAATTGCTATCCTGATCGCTTCCGTAATGGTGATGGGTAACTTGTCAGAGCGGTACGAACTTTCCAGCATGAAATTCGCCGGCGTTCCGCTGATTCGCATCATGCGCGGTCTGATCCTTTGGGGAGCAGCAACAGCCATTTTTTCATACCTCTGTTCCGATTTTATTATACCGATCGCCAACCTGGAATTCAAGTCGAGGTTAACCGATATCCGCAGGCAAAAACCTGCGCTGGCGCTGGAAAAAGGTATTTTTAACGAAGACTTCAGGCAGTTTGTCATACGCATAGGCGACAAGGCCCCGGACGGCGAAACGATCAGCGACGTGATGATAGAAGACCAGACGAATGCCGGTCGCGTGAAATTCAGCAAGATCATGGCGGACAGCGGCCAGATGTATACCACAGACAACCGCCGCTTTTTTGTAATGAACCTGTTTAAGGGCACACAGTATAACGAACCGGCGACCCAGGGCGATAAACAAAATACGAAATACCCGTTTGTCCGCACCAACTTCAGGTCCTGGACAAAAGTCTGGGACATGAAGGAATTTGAGATGGTGAGCACCGACAAGGATCGGTTCGCCGGAAATCGCTCCATGCTCAGTATGAATCAGTTACGACTGAACATAGACTCGCTTCAAAGGGTCATTGAAACCGGCAAACAAGCAGTCGCTACTGACTTGCTAACCAACCTCAAGCGAAAACCTTTCAAACCCCAAACCAACCGGCAGGATTCCATCAACCGCGCTTTAACCCTTCAGCAGCAGTTGAAAAAAAGTATCAAGGTGAAAACCGGCCTTGCCGGCCAAAAAGCATCCGATCCGAAATCAGGCGATCCGAATTTGGTGGAGAAGCCGCAACTTGCCGTTCAGGTGCTCGACAAGCCGCTCGACCAGTATACCTCTTTTGATCAGACCTTTCGTCAGGAAGACCGCGGAAAATTGCTGAAAGAGGCGCATAATCGTTCGCGCGGGGGAATTTCCTCGGTGGAAACCAGGTCCGCTCAAATCGAAAACCTGCGGATGGAGTATATCAAAACGGGCTATGAACTGTACATCAAGTATAGCTTCGCGCTGGTCTGTTTCATTTTCCTGTTCATCGGTGCGCCAATGGGCGCGATCATACGTAAAGGCGGCTTCGGCTATCCGATTCTGGTATCGATCATTTTTTTCGTGACGTTTATTATGCTTACGATCCTTTGCCGTAAACTGGCTGAAGGATACCTGATGACGCCGTTTTGGGCAGCCATGGTGCCTTGCATGGTGCTCATACCCATCGGAACATACCTGACACGTAAAGCGGTGAACGACTCTGAAATATTCAGCACCGACCGACTGGACCGGATGTTGCGGTGGTTGCGCCTTCGTTTTCAAAAAAAGAAAGAACCGGGCGTATCATGAAAAACATCTGGGAAAATCCATGGTTCGTGATACCGGTACTGTTGTTTTTCAATACGGGATTGCTGATTGTATATTTCATTCCATACGGGACCGAAATACTGTTACTCAACGACTTGCGCGAAGAACCCTTCAATTCCCTGTTTCGGTTTATAACGCTTCTGGGTGAATTCTACCCCTTTGTGCTTTTTGGAGTGGCGGCCTTGTTCTGGCGTTTCCGGTATGCGCTGCTGATCGCACTCGCCGGATTGATCACGATACCCACGGTTTATTTGCTGAAAGAAGAGGTTGGCGTTGACCGCCCGGTTACCTGGTTTAAAAATCAGGGTTTGCGCTCGTATCTGGTTACTGTCCCGGACGTGGAGATGAACACCGGGCAGACGAGTTTCCCTTCCGGGCACACCACTGCGGCGTTTTCCTTATACAGCATTCTGACCCTGTTAGCGGGGAGGAAGCGAATTCGCCTGGGGCTGGTATTTGCACTGACAGCCATACTTGTAGCGATCTCCCGCGTATTCTTGGTCCAGCATTTTCTGGCTGATATACTGTCGGGGGCGGTTTTGGGACTTGCGATCAGCTGGATTGTGTGGCAAATAAACGGCGCAGGTTTTTTTAACCGGCTTTCGTTTCTTGATCGACATTTTCCAACAGGTAGCGGTCGATCGCTGTCAAATCGCCGGGATGAAAAGTCGTCCAACGACCATGTTTTCTGAACCACGTAGCCTGACGTTTCGCGTAATTGCGCGAATGCTGTTTTATTTTGTCGACAGTTTCTTCCCGGCTGGTTTTTCCGTCAAAAAAATCAAACCATTCTTCGTATCCAACGGTGCGCAAGGCAGGCCTGTCCCGGTAGGCTAGCAGTGCCTGCGCTTCTGCTTCCAGTCCCTCGTTGATCATATTTTCCACGCGGGCTTCGATGCGGGCGTAGAGCTCCGGCCGGGGCAGCTCGAGTAACAAATAGTGCGGTTGAAAAGTCCGGGTCTTTTTCCCGCTTCCCAAAAAACCGGAAAAAGGCAAGCCGCTTTCCAGGCAAACCTCGACTGCGCGCCTCAACCGGGCAGGATTTTGCCGGTC
>JAKOXM010000350.1 GCA_029781095.1 Bacteroidota bacterium | reverse complement strand
GCATGAATTCGGCCCCTTGCTGCATCATTTTCCGCGGAAAATGATGCAGCAAGGGGCCGAATTCATGCCACACCTGTGATTGCCGAGGTCCAATTCATGAGCGAACGGCAGGAATCACACGATTTTTGTCACCTGAAAGACAATGCCCGCCACTTTTATACGCGGCAGCGAAAAACATGGTTTAGTTTTTGAATTGTACCTATACGGCTAATCAATTTTGGTTAGATAAAACCTGATTTTCAAAAACAATCTGCCATGTACCGCATAATATGGGGTATCCTGATCGCTGGGTTACCGCTCAGCCTTCTTTTTCACAATTGCACGCATAAAACGGCGGGCCCCACCAAATTTTCCTTTACCAAAACTGTTGTGGCGGAAGCCCTGAATGAGCCGATGCAACTCGCCGAACTGCCCGACGGCAAGATCATGCTGATCGAGCGGCGCGGCGCCATCAAACTTTACGATCCCGCGACGGGCCTCATGAATGTAGCCCACACCCTGCCCGTCATTTTTGAAAACGAGGACGGACTGCTGGGCGTGGCCATCGACCCCAACTGGAACCAGAACCACTGGATTTACCTCTACTATTCACCCGTTGGCAACGAGGTCGTCAACCAGATATCGCGTTTCGTTTTTGAAAACGGCAGCCTCGACCGCGCTTCGGAGAAAGTTTTACTGAAAATACCGGTTCAACGCGAGGAGTGCTGCCACTCCGCCGGCTGCCTGCGCTACGGCGAAGACGGCTACCTCTATCTCAGCACGGGCGACAACACCAACCCCACCGACGACTATGCAGTCATCGACGAGCGCCCGGGCCGCGGCCCCTGGGATGCGCAAAAATCTTCGTCCAATACGATGGATTTGCGCGGTAAAATACTGAGAATCAAACCACTGGACGACGGTACGTACGTATGCCCTGCCGGTAATTTATTTACAAAAGACACCATCCATGTCTCGGATGGCCCGCTGCCCAACGAAAACCGAACCGAAGCGAACAAACAACGCGGCGGCCGCCCGGAGATTTATATCATGGGATGCCGCAATCCTTTCCGGATCACCATCGATGCGCGCCGCAATTTCCTGTTCTGGGGCGACTCCGGCCCCGATGCCGCCGACCCCGATACAGCCCGCGGGCCTGCAGGCTACGACGAACTGAACTGCGCCCGCGCCGCCGGAAACTTCGGCTGGCCGTATTTTCTCGCCGACAGCAAGCCTTACCGCGATTACGACTTCGGCACCAAAAAATCGGGCGCGTATTTCGACCCGCAACACCCGTTCAACGACAGTCCCAACAATACAGGCGCGCACGACCTGCCGCCTGCACAACCCGCGCTGATCTGGTATCCTTACGGCCCTTCACCCGAATTCCCCATGCTTGGCGACGACGCCCGCAACGCCATGGCAGGTCCCGTTTATTACAGCGACAAATACCCCGCGGAAACGCGCCTCCCCGACTATTACAACGGGAAAATGATCTTTTACGATTGGGAACGCAACTGGATGATGGCGCTCACGCTCGATTCGCTCGGCAAACTTGTCAATATGGAGCGTTTCGCCAGCGATATCAAAATGCTGCACACGATCGATATGCTGATCGACAAAAACGGTACCCTGTGGATCGTCGAGTACGGTCTCCAGCGCTATACCGGCAACCCCGATGCGCGCCTCAGCCGGATCGACTGCGTGCGCGGCAACCGCCCGCCCGTACCGGTGCTCGATGTGGATAAAACTGCAGGCGCCGCGCCGCTGACAGTGGCATTTTCGGCATCGAAAAGCCGCGACCCCGAAGACGATAAAATGACGTACGAACTTCGCTTCGGCGACGGCAGCCAGTCCAACAAAGGCGATATCGCCGCCGCAGCGCAACTCGGTCATGTATTTGACAAACCAGGCACTTACGAAGTTGTACTGAAAGTAACCGATGCTTCGGGGCTGAGCGACAGCGTTAAACAGACGATTCACGTCGGCAATGAACCGCCGAACGTACGCTGGGATATCGCCGGAAGGAACCGCAGTTTTTACAAACCGGGCGATGAACTGAATTATAAACTGGTCGTGGAAGACCAGGAAGACGGCTCACTCGAAAACGGCGGTATTGCCCCGGGAGCGGTTTCTTGCACGATTGACTACCTGGAGACGGGTTTTGACGCCGGTATCCTCACGCAGGGATACCGCCCCGACGACCAGAAAACCGAATACGCCAAAGGCAAAACGCTGATAGACCGCAATGACTGCAAAACCTGCCACGCCGTGGACCACCAGGTCGTCGGACCGGCCTTCGAAGCGGTCGCCGATCGCTACCGCAAGGAGGAAGCGGCTATCCGCATCCTGCCCGGCCGGATCATCAAGGGGCCCGGCGGAAACTGGGGCCAGATGTCCATGACCGCCCATACCCAGCTCACGGATGAAGAAGCCAGCGAAATGGTGCGCTGGATACTCTCCCTCGGCGCACCGGCCAAACCCAAGCAGTCGCTGCCGGTTGCCGGAAAGTATGTCCTGAACAATAAAGGCTCTAAAGCAAAACCCGGCACATTTATTCTGAAAGCGTCTTATCGCGACCGGGGCAGCAGCACCCAATCGCCGCTCGAGGAAGGGGCAATTCTTGCG
>JAKOXM010000335.1 GCA_029781095.1 Bacteroidota bacterium | reverse complement strand
TGAAATACATCCTTTCCATCGATCAGGGCACCACCTCCACCCGCGCCATTGTATTTGACAAACAAGGGAATACGATTGCCGTAGCGCAGCAGGAAATTACGCAGTATTTTCCCAAACCGGGCTGGGTGGAACACAATCCCGTCGAGATATGGGAAACGGTAAAAAGTACGGTCCGAGAAGTGGTGGATAAGGTCGGCGCAGGCAACATCGCGGCGGTCGGCATCACCAACCAGCGCGAAACGACGGTGGTCTGGGACAAACGTACCGGAAAACCCGTCTACAACGCCATCGTATGGCAGAGCCGGCAGACCGTCGATATTTGCGAAGCATTGAAAGCGAGGGGCCTGGACCCGGAAGTGCGCTATAAAACCGGCCTGCTGATAGATGCCTATTTTTCCGGTACCAAGATAAAATGGATACTGGAAAGCGTGCCCGGCGCCCAGGCAGAGGCATTTGCAGGCAATCTTTTGTTCGGAACCATCGACACCTGGCTGCTTTGGAATCTCACGGAAGAGCGCACCCACGCGACTGACTACACCAATGCTTCCCGCACGATGATATACAATATCCGTGACCTGCAATGGGACGACGAACTCTGTATTGCGCTCGATATTCCAAAATCCATGCTGCCCAGGGTGATGGATTCGTCGGCGGTATATGGCCATGTCAGGGCTGATGTGCTGGGCCTTCCTCCGTTTCGCGACGGAGAGGACGGCCCGCCTGTGTGCGGTATTGCCGGCGACCAGCAGGCGGCCTTGTTCGGACAGGGGTGTTTTGCGCCGGGTATGGCCAAGAATACCTACGGTACGGGTTGTTTTATGCTGATGAATACAGGCAATCAGGCAGTTGCATCAAAAAACGGACTATTAACCACCATAGCCTGGGGGCTTGGCGGCAAAGTGCAATACGCTCTTGAGGGCTCTATTTTTGTGGCCGGATCAGCCGTGAAATGGATGCGCGACACGGTCGAATTATTCACCGACGCTGCCGAAACGGAGCGTCATGCACTGAGTTTATCATCATCGGAAGGTGTTTATGTGGTACCGGCTTTCGTAGGATTAGGCACGCCGTACTGGGATTCGGAGGTGCGGGGCTCGATTTTCGGACTCACCCGCGGTAGCAGCCGTTCGCACCTGATCCGTGCCACCCTCGAAAGCGTTGCATATCAAACCAAGGACGTGCTCGACGTTATGGAGAAAGATTCAGGTATTCAACTTAAAACGCTAAGGGTAGACGGCGGCATGGTGCGCAATAATTTTCTGATGCAATTTCAAAGCGATATACTCGGTGTAAACGTCGAACGGCCTGTCGTACAGGAAACAACCGCGCTGGGTGCGGCTTATCTGGCCGGATTGGCCGTAGGATACTGGAAGGATGAGGCAGACATCGCCAAAAACTGGCAACTGGAACTCAAGTTTACACCTGCGATGCCGCGGAGCGAGGCAAACAAGTTATACAATGGCTGGCAAAAAGCGGTGGAAGCAGCCCGGGTGTTCAAACCCTGAAGTACTCCCGAACGGCGTTCCGGAAAAAAACGAAGCAACTAAAGACGGAAACCTGAGGCGGAACAGCGTCCTGCCCTACGAATATGAATTCAAAACTTGAGCCCTTTGCCAACCGCCTCGCCAAAATGCACAAACATTTCGGCAAATGGGCGCGCCGGCAAGGCATTACATGCTACCGGGTGTATGACAACGACATCCCCGGCACTCCGCTGGCGATCGATATTTATGAGAATATCGTACACGTGGCTGAATATGCGCGCGACCACGGCATGGAGCCCGACGAACATGCCGCCTGGCTGGACGGTTGCCTGGGCGTGATCAGTCAGGTGCTGGAAGTATCCACCGATCTGATTTTCCTGAAATTCCGCCAGCGGCAGAAGGGATTGCGGCAGTACGACCGGTTTGCCCGAACTGGCGCGGAGTTTATCGTTCGGGAAAACGGATTGCGGTTTGTCATCAATCCCGCCGATTACCTGGATGTCGGGCTGTTTCTCGATCATCGGAATACCCGGCGAAAAGTGCAACAGGACGCGTCCGGCAAGCGATTTTTAAACTTGTTTGCATATACAGGCTCTTTCACGGTATACGCTGCGGCCGGCGGGGCCCTGGAAACCCTGACAATCGATATGAGCAATACCTACCTGCAATGGGCAGATCGAAACCTTTCTCTCAACGACTTTACCGGAAAGAATCACCGGCTCCTCCAGGCGGATGTGTTGACGTGGCTGGAACAACCCGTTCAGGAGCGTTTTGACCTGATCGTGGTGGATCCGCCCACTTTTTCAAACAGCAAGCGCATGGAAGGCACGCTCGATATACAACGCGACCACGTTATGTTGCTCAACAGGGTGTTGCGCTTTTGCACACCCGGCGGGACCGTCTATTTCTCAACGAATAATCGCCGTTTCAAGATATGGGAAGAAGAAATCAGGGCCGCCAGCATAGAGGATATTTCGAAACAAACTGTGCCCGAGGATTTCCGGAATAAAAAAATACACCAGTGCTTCCGCTTGACGGCGCCCTAGAAACTGCCTTGTCACGTGTTTTCAGACGGTTTTTAACCCGTAAAATGTATATTCCCTGCTTCGCAGCATAAAAAATTGGTCATTCCGAACCCGGAATGACCAATGATGTATCATGACAGAATGCCTTGAAGCGAGCGCCCGCTACTGCTTGTTCAGTTCTTCCTTGATGGCTTTTTTCTCCTCCTTTTTCTCCATTTTTTTGTCTTTCATCTCGCTTTTCTTTTCTGTTTTCTTCTTTTTCCGTGTCTCTTTTTTCGCCTGCTTTTTGGCCATTATCTCGTCGTATTTGGCGGCCTGTTCGGGACTCAGCACTGCTTTGTGCGCCTTTATTTTTTCTTCCCGCATCCTGGCCATTTCTTCTTTTTTGGCAGAGCGTTTTTCCTTCGCCTTTGCGGCGTATTCGTCGTCGATTTTTTTGAAGCGTGCTTTTTGATCTTCCGACAGATTCAGGTCTTTGGCGATCTGATCGTCATGATGATGTTTTTTTTCAGACATTTTTGCCTTGCCGACAGGTGCTGCATCGGATTGTGCGTTTACGGTGGCGAAAGAGAAAAATGCCAGCGCAGCCAGAAGGAGCGTTTTGGAAAAGATATGTAGTTTCATGTTCAGTAATCCTTTTGTTTTTGACAAGGATGTGCTTTAGACATAGAAAGTTGTCTGCGGTTTCATAGCGAGGGGTTTAAATTCATGTTAAAATCGGGGGAGGCATAAGTGTTCCAGGCATGGTCTCATTGTCAATGACCCGCTGCCTGAATTCGGTACTTTTGCTCAAAATACGGTTTTAGGAGAAACCGGATGGCGACCTGCCCCAAAAAAGCCGCAGAAGTCCGGCGAATAAATTTCACAACCTGGCTACGATCGTCCTGTTTCCTTTCACCTGCTGATCTATCGTCACTTCAATTTTTGCATCAAGCGGCAGGAACAGGTCGACTCGCGAACCGAACTTGATAAAACCCATATCGGCGCCCTGCGCCACGCGGTCACCCTCGCTGATATACCATTTGATACGTTTTGCCACGGCGCCCGCAATCTGGCGCATCAGTATCTCGGTCTGGCCGAGTTGATACACGATCGTCGTCCGTTCATTTTCCGTACTGCTTTTCGGGTGCCAGGCCACCAGGTATTTTCCGGGATGGTACCGGAAGTAATTGACCAGGCCGCTCACTGGATTCCGGTTGACATGGACGTTCAGGGGAGACATGAATATGGACACCTGAAGCCTTTTTTCCTTGAAATATTCCGTTTCCTGCACCTCCTCGATGACGCATACACGCCCGTCGGCGGGGGCATAAACGATGTGATCGTCGGAGACCGAAATCGTCCGAACCGGATTTCTGAAAAACTGCAGGATGAGCAGGAATAACACGACTGACAGTGCCAGTATCGGCCAGAATATTATTGCGGGGAGTTGCATGACCGCAAAGTTGAGGGCAATCAATACAAGGGCGGTGATCAGCAGAGTCGAACGGCCTTCTTTGTGAATTCTGAAAAGCATGAGAAATAATCAAATTAAATTGGGCGCGCAAAATTAACAATTTTCAACCCCTCTGCAGGGAAACTGCTTCAAGTTCAACGATTCTATATCTTTGCAGGGCAAAAATTAAGACAACCCATTCATTCATTCACACAATCACGCAATGAAAGTAGCAGTAGTAGGCGCCACCGGTCTGGTCGGCACGAAAATGTTGCAGGTACTGGAAGAGCGCAATTTTCCGGTAACCAAACTATTCCCCGTAGCCAGCGAGCGCTCGGTGGGCAAGACCATCAAATTCCGGGGCAAGCGATACAAGATCATCAGTATGGACGCAGCGGTCGGCAAAAAGCCCGATGTGGCTATTTTCTCGGCCGGCGGCAGCGTTTCCAAAGAATGGGCGCCGCGTTTTGCAGAAAAAGGCACGGTTGTCATCGACAATTCATCGGCCTGGCGTATGGACCCCGATAAAAAACTGATCGTGCCGGAAGTAAATGCACATGTGCTGGGGAAGAAGGACAAGATCATAGCCAATCCTAACTGTTCGACCATTCAGATGGTGGTGGCACTCAAGCCTTTGCACGATCAATACAAGATCCGGCGCATTGTCGTCAGCACCTACCAGTCCGTCACCGGCACCGGTGTCAAGGCGGTAAACCAGCTGATGAACGAGCGGAAAGGCAAAAGCGGCGATCGCGCCTATCCATATCAGATTGACCTCAATCTGTTGCCGCACATCGATGTGTTTACCGAAAACGGCTACACCAAGGAAGAGATGAAAATGGTGAACGAAACAAAAAAAATCATGGGTGACGACAGCATTCGCGTCACGGCAACCACCGTGCGGGTACCTGTGATCGGCGGGCATTCGGAGTCGGTGAACGTGGAATTCGAACGGGATTTCGACCTGGAAGAAGTTCGAAAACTACTGTCAGCGTTTCCCGGGGTGGTCCTGACCGATAATCCGGCGGAACTTCAATATCCGATGCCGCTTTTCGCGCACGATAAAGACGATGTGTTTGTGGGTCGTTTGCGCCGTGATGAAAGCCAGCCTAATACCCTGAATATGTGGGTTGTATCCGATAATTTGCGAAAAGGCGCTGCCACCAATGCTATCCAGATTGCCGAATACCTGCTGGCTCAAGGGATTTTAAAGATAAAAGTGAAAAAAACCGCAGTTGCGCTATAATTTTGCCGATCGTGCCGGTATTTGCCGGATGGTTAACGCCCTGTATTAATAAAACCGTTGCTTTCCATCCTTCACCATCTGCCGTCCGTCACTCTTCGTCTACCGTTTTTTACCATTAACCGTCCACAGTCAACCGTTTGTTATGAAGAACAAAGTAGTAATTTGGGGAACCAACGCCGAGAATGAGAAAGTCCTGATCGCACTGGAATTGAAAGCCGAGGCTAACAAAGTGATTTTGTACACGTTTCCGGAAGCCATAGCGACCGATGATTTCGTCAATAAAATGATGAATGACTGGCGCGACGGCAAGGAGGTGGAACTCCCCGAAGGCCATACGACACTTGAGCGCGAACTAAGCGTCACCGAAAGCCTCCTGCCCGACGACCTTAAAGTTGAACGGGGCGACATTATCCAGCGGGCACAAACGGAGTGGCATTTTGCCGTGCTATCCGCCAAGTTGCACGCTGCCTACCAACAGGAACTGTCCGAATTCAAGGAAAAGGTTCAGTCACTCAGCGCTTACGACAATAAGGTGTGGGACGGACTAAAGGCATTTTGGGATAAAGTACAGGTGCAAAGCCGCGAGCGCAACCTTTTTCGCGAGCATGCCGATAACCTTCGCGACAACATCAACCTGTTGTTCGAGGACATGAAAAGCATGCGATCCCGCATGCAGGGCGAATTTATCTCCGCATCCCAGGGTGTATATGACGAGTTTACCAAAGTACTCGATGAAGTAGACGCGAAGATTGCCGCAGGCAGCTCCAAGCTGGGCAGCATATTCGAAGAACTCAAGCAGATACAACGCCGCTACCGGGATGCCCGCTTAAGCAACGAGCACCGCAACCAATTGTGGGATCGCATCGACGGGGCATTCAAAAAGGCCAAAGAGCGCAAATTCGGCCCCTCGGCCAATGAAGGCTCCGCAGCCGAACGCCACGAGCGTCGCCTCGGCGGATTGATGGAAGCTGTGAAAAGAATGGAAGGCAGTATTCGCCGTGACGAAGAGGAACTCAATTTCCAGCGCAAAAAAATCAGCGCAAGTGAAGGGCAGCTTGAGGCGCAGATCCGTATGGCCAAGATAAAAATGATTGAAGAGCGCCTTACCTCCAAACGCGAAAAACTGGCTGAAATGGACAAGACGCGTTCAGATGTGGAACGGCAGGCCAACAGCGCCAAAGAAAAAGAAGAGCGCCGCGCTGAAAAAGAAGCTGAAAAGCAGAAAATTGAAGCGGCCAAGGAAACTGTAAAATCCGAGATAGCGGCAGGCATCAAAACCAAAAAGGAGGAAGAGGACAGCCTGTTTGATGCCGCAGCTACCGTTCTCGGCGATGTATTGATGGACGCCCTCGATACCGCCAAGGCAGTGGCCAGCGTGGCCGCCGAAAAAGCGGGCGAAGCGTTTGAAAAAGCCGTTGATAAAGCGGAGGAAATGATGGAATCCATCAAGGAAGAGGCGAAACCGGAATCGGGCGAAGGCATGGAGTCTTTCACCGATAATGTCCCTGCGGATAAAAAGGGTACGATCGTGATAGACGATGTGGTGCAGAATACTGCAACCGAATCGGGCGAAGGCATGGAGTCCTTCACGGACAATACGCCTTCGGATAAAAAAGGCCCGATCGTTATAGACGACGTGGTGCAGCAATCAGGAGCGCCTGAAGAGGGCGGACTCGAATCCACAGAAGCGGCGCCTGCGAAGCCTAAACGAACGACAAAGAAGAAAGACGCCTGATTTTTGCAGGATATCGAATATTGGAACCGCCCGGCGCATTTTGCGCCGGGCGGTTTTTTGTGGAATTATTCATTCGCTTTCCACACCCGCAATACATTTCCCGAACATATTTTTTTGATATCTCTGTCCGAATAACCCCGCCGCATCAGTTCGGCGATCAGCCGGGGGTAGGCGCTTACATCGGCAAGATCGTGCGGCAATGCCAGGCCGACCCCGTCAAAATCGCTGCCGAGACCAACGTGATCTATACCCGCCAGATTTTTTATATAGTCGATATGGTCGGCTACATCGCGTACCGTCGCATAGACTGGTTCGCCTTGCCGGACAAGTTCTTTCAGCACAGCCGCTGCTTCGGGGCCGAACTCGGGGATTTTGCGTTTTTCCATTTCCGCTTCGGCTTTGTGCCAGGCATCCCGGTATTTATTCCCCAGAAAATACATACTGAACGGTATCTGAATAACGCCGCCGGTTTTTGCAATGCCCAGTATCAAAGAGTCTGAGAGGTTGCGTTCGAAGCCGGGTGTGAAATGGCGGCATCCCGAGTGGGTAGCAATGAGCGGTCTGTTCGCTACCTGAAGCACATCCCGGATCGCTTCGTCGGACAAATGGCTGACATCCACCATAATGCCGACGCGGTTCATTTCGCGCACCACTTCCCGTCCGTAGTCGCTGAGCCCGTGATGGGTATGCAGCGAATCGTAGGAAGAATCGCTGATGCGGTTGTCTTTTCCATGCGTCAGGGTCACGTAACGAATGCCGCGTTTATGGAAATATGCCACATCGGCCAGTGTTTCGATGGGGGCGCCGTTTTCCATGCCCATCGGCAGCGAAACGATGCCTTTTTGGAAATTGGTCAGTACATCGTCTGCCCGAAAGGCAAGTGCAAAATTGGCCGGGTAATCTTTTGCAATCGCATACACCATATCGATTAGCGAATCGGCAACCTGTTTGGGCCTGCCTGCCTCTTTTTGGTATTGCGAAGGGATATAAATGGACATAAACGCGCCGTACAGTCCACCTTTTTTGGCGCGTTCGTAATCAAAATCACCCTCGGGATTTTTAATCGCAAACGCAGTATATCCCGGCTTGTACCATTTCTTCCGTTCAACCAGGTGCCACGGAAAATCGATATGGGTATCGACGACGGGCGTAGTAGCAAGCAATTCCCTGGCCTTGCGCAATGAACGATTCGAGATAGCATTCTTCATGCCGGCAGAGCAGGCACAAAGCGAAATTAACACACTGAATAACAACAAATTGCGAATCATTGGATTGCTTCTTTTGCGTTGAAGAAAATGAATGGCCTGCATTCATTTTTCTTCTTCCAGATGTAACTTGTGAAAAAAACGGTGTACTACCGGGGCGAGGATCAGCCCGATGGTGGTAATGAAAACCACCCCGCTGACGAGTGCGTATACGGATGCAAACCACTTGCCGGCGTCTGTGTCAATCGGGCTGGTCGGCCCCATGCCGGACAGGATCATGGAAGCATTCAGCAGGCTGTCGAGCCAGCCATAGCCGCAGCTCAGGTGGTAGCCAACTACACCGATACCCAAAAACAGAATGAGTATTAATGATCCGGCGATCACATTCCGTATCACGCGGTTATAGAAAACACTTCTGGGGGCCAGGGATTGTCGTTTATTCTCGAAATGTACAAAACTGCGCATACGTTACAGATTTAACCTGTGTATTAACATTGAAATGCAGTTTTTCAGGCCTGAAAATCAGGGCTTTTCAGTGAAGGGCCGGTTATTCAGGTTGCCGGCCATGCAAATATCGGGTAATGTACATGGAGATTTATTCAGCATATACAGAAAACGGGCCCGGCATTTGAAAATGCCGGGCCCGTCCGCAAAAATCATGAAAAACTGTATAATTTACTTGGCGACTGCTTTCTTTGAAGGCTTTGCTTTGCCATCAGCATCTGCTTTCGGCGCTTCAACGGATTTTCCGGTTACCACTTCATCTTTGATCAGATCAACCACGAGGGCGGATGCAATAAACACCGAAGAATAGGTACCGAATACAATACCGATCAACATACCGAATGCGAAGCCTTTAATGGCGCCGCCACCGAACGCGAACAGCAAAAATACCACGAGTACGACCGTGCCTGACGTGATAAGCGTACGGCTCAGGGTGGTATTGATGGCCATGTTGAACACCTCTTCTTTTTTGTGACCCGTAATCGTATTCATGAACTCTCGAATACGGTCATACACGATTACCGTATCGTTCACCGAATAACCGATTACCGTCAGGATACAGGCTATTATCGCCTGGTCAATTTCAAGCGAAAAAGGAACCAGTCCGTGCAGCAAGGTGAAGAAAGTGAGCGTAATGAGCACGTCGTGGAACAAAGCCAGAACGGCGCCCATTGAGAACTGCCAGCGCCGGAAACGGATCAACAGATACAGGAAGATCAGGATAAGTCCCCAAAAACCCGCCAGGAAAGAAGAATTTCGAATATCGTCGGCCACCGTAGGGCCTACCTGACTGGAAGAAGTGATGTGGGTGCCCGATGCCTCTGTCTTCTTAAAGGTGGAGTCGGTTTGAATACCCGCAGCGCTCAGACCTTCCTGCAGTTTGGCGATTACCCTGGTATTGACATCCTTGCTCTGATCGTTGATCAGGTAAGAAGTGGTTATGTTGTAGGTGTTGTCCGTATTGACGGCCTTGATTACAGGGTTGCTGCCTTCAAATGCCTTTGTCAGCGGTCCCCGAAGTTGTTCAATCTCGACCGGTTTTTCAAACTGAACGTTGAAGGAATAGCCTCCTTTGAAGTCTACGCCTAATTCGAAACCCCGCATGAAGAAAGAGACAAAACCGACCACAATGATACCGATAGAAATGGCATAGGCAATCTTGCGCTTGCCGATCCAGTCGTAGTTGACGCCCACCAGCCAGTGCTCCGTCCAGGGGAAGCTGTAATTCATTTCACGACCGCTTTCCATCCACCATTCCGTCATCATGCGTCCGACAAGCACGGCGGTGAAAAGCGAACTGATGATACCGATCATCAAAACGGTACCGAAACCCTTGATCGGACCCAGGCCGAAATAGATCAGCACGACGGCCGTAAGCAATGTGGTTACGTTGGCGTCGATGATGGCTGAAAGGGCGCGGTTGAAACCTGTTATGACGGACTTGCCGACAGACATGCCGTTTCGCAATTCCTCCCGGATGCGCTCGTAAATAATAACGTTCGCATCGACTGCGGCAGCCAGGGTCAATACGATACCGGCAATGCCCGGCAAGGTAAGTACCGTGCCCAGCGAAGCCAGCGTACCGATGATGAAAAAGAGGTTGGCCAGCAGAGCGATCACGCTGATCACGCCGCCCCGGTTGTAGTAGGCAATCATGAAGGCGCAAAGCAGACCGATAGACAACAGCATGGTAATCAACGACTTGTTGATATTATCGGCGCCGAGTGAGGGTCCCACCTGGCTTTCCTGAACGATGTGTGTTCCTGCTGGCAGTTTACCTACCTGAAGAATATTGGCAAGGTCTTTTGCTTCATCGATCGTGAAACCGCCTGAAATGGAGGAGTTGCCGCCGGTAATCGGGTTGATTACGTATGGCGCACTTACCACCTCGCCGTCGAGTACGATGGCAATTTCACGGTTCCCGTTGTTGACTGCCTTGGTCGTCATGTCCGCCCATATGCGGGCGCCTTCGTTGTTCATGCTAAGGCTGACGC
>JAKOXM010000310.1 GCA_029781095.1 Bacteroidota bacterium | reverse complement strand
GCGCCTTTGCGTAAAACCTTTGCGCCTTTGCGTGGAATAAAATAGCGTCATTACGTGAAAACAAGGCAAGATCACTCCACTACAAACCTCCCACCCAAAACGTTCTGCCCATCCCGGGCCTGTATGAAATACATCCCTTTCGGCAATCCGGTGATATCCAGCGGTATTTCATGCTGTCCGGCGCTGTTATCTGCGGCGACTGACCTGACAATCCGGCCACTCATATCCAGGATATCGATTTGCACATCGTCGCCCGGTGATTGATCAAAATAAATACGGACGGTATTTTGTGCCGGATTCGGAAGGATACGGATTGCTTTCACCGGGTTGTTCACTTCGAACAGACTGGTGGTGATGAAGTCATTTTGAATATTTACCGGCAGAGAGTTGCCTTTCGCATCAATCAGTCGTACGTTATCGAATGAAAAATGAACCGTCGCACCGGGATTGTCCGCCGCAAGGCCAAAAGTGAACGACGCCACCTCGCCGTACAGGGTGGCAAATGCCTTGCGTGTCACATTGCAAACGGCAAAATCGAAACGCCCCTCTTGTAAAAAGGGCTTGTAGATCGTAATGATATGACTTCGGTCGCCGAAAACCGAGTTCCCATAATTCCCGACGGATAAGAAAGCAGTATCGAGGACTTCCGGATGGTCGCAAAGGATGGAGAATGCAATGCCGTAAGCGTCTTTGGCCCGCATCACGGCATCGCCAAGATTAATTTTGCCCTGCACAGTGGCCCCCGGCGAAAAATCGGGCGAATCCAGTTCGAGCGACAGCAGGGGCGCATCGGCGACAAGTTCACCGCCATATGCCGTCGGGTGCAGCAGGCTGTAGTTTTTTACCACTGCTATCGTGTCGAAAATATTGATGGAGCCGCTGCCGTCGCAATCCACGTGTTTGGTATTGGCCCCGGAAACCTGGACATCATTCCAGTAAGCCGCGTGCTGGGCAGTCCAGTCGGTTGTTGCGTTGTAGCGCACAGGGCCGTTGTCGCCATAAAAAAGCCCGATGGCGAGAATGTCTTCATTATTGGCAACGCCGTCGTAGTTGGCGTCTCCGGGCCATACACAATCATTACCGTTGATGGTGATGACGGAAGTACAGGTTCCGCCCAGAGAAGCAACACCTGTAACGGTTACCGTGTACGCTTCACCCGGCGTGAGGTCGGAAATAATATTCGTGCCGTTTACCCCGTTCGACCATTGGCAATAATACCACCAGCCCGGGTTGTTCGTCGGCAATACCAGTTCGATTTGATCCAGGGTCGTATCGCAAGGGACCGAGTTGTCAAGCTGGAGCAGCAAACGCGACTGGTTGCAGGAACTGACGATGTACTGAAAATCGCGGGTGAATTCGCTGAACAGCACCCCGTTGCGGTACTCCCTGCAGCACACGCCGATAACGAAATTCCCCAGGCGGTCGGGTGTGCCGGTGATAAGTCCTGTTGCAGGGTCTATGCTGATGATCGGGTTCCCACCCATCGGATTGGTTGCCGAATAACTGGTATCGAACGCAATTGGCTCGTACGGCGGCCCCAACGGCGGGACGGGTTGCGGCGCCAGGACCGTACCCCCTTTCAACGGCGCACAAAATGAATAAACGAGGCTGTCCCCGTTTTCGTCATATGCCGAATGGTCGTGCGACAGCGGCTTGCCCAGACAAACCGTCACCGGCGGGTAGGCGATCCAGAACGGGCAAACATTGGCTGCCAGTTGCGCCTCGCCGGACATGAATAACTGATAGGTCGCTCCCGTTTCGGCCGGTGAAGGAATGTTGTTGATAATCTCGTTGCGACAACAACGCTGGTACACGAAGATATACCCTTCCGGCAGGTATGGAAGTGTCACGGTCGTTTGATAGCGGGCCACATTCACGCATATACCGTTCGGATCGAGCACACAGGGCTGATTGATCGTGACCGGGATCGTATCGTTGGAAAGCGGAGAAACCTGGAGCTCGGTGACTAATTGTCCCTGCACCGCCGAATAAACGCCGATGGAAGCGGGGTTGTCAAACCAGGGAACGCCGTTGTAGCAATCCCGGTACACTTTCAGGGTGATGAAATACTGCCCCTGCATGGTTTGGGAGTTGAATCCCAGGCATTCATAGCGCATTTCACCGCCCACGATATGGGTGGCGAACAGGGCATGACTAAAAAATAAAAGAACTGCGGCGAAAAGGGTGGTCTTTTTGTGCATAAAATGATCGTTTGGAAAATCAGAGCTAAATATATCGGAATTTGGAATTGAGTAAATGTTTTTCCCCGAAGGAAGCGTGAAATAGCATTGCGGATTTTAAGCGCAGGAAGTAGGATATTTGCCTTTGTATCAACAGTATACCAATATGCAGCACGAAGATTCAAGTCAAAAGGGAATTGTCAACTGTGCCGCCTACAAAGAGGGCCGCCGGGCAGCAAATGTGTCACTGGGCAAGGTGAGCGACGTGCTCAAACAACCCGGTCAGTTTGTGTGGATCGGGTTGCACGAACCCGATGAAGAGATTCTCAGGCGGGTGCAGCAGGCGTTCGGTTTGCACGATCTTGCCATCGAAGACGCTCACCGCGCGCACCAGCGACCCAAGATAGAAACCTATGGCGAATCGCTTTTTATCGTACTGCGAACCGCACAAATGAATACCACGGAAATGCATATTGATTTTGGCGAAACGCATTTCTTCGCCGGCTCCAATTTCATCGTATCGGTGCGCCACGGATCGTCATTCTCCTATTCGGAAGTGCGCGCGCGTTGTGAAAACAAGCCGCATTTATTGCGCAAAGGGCCGGCGTTTGCACTGTATGCATTGATGGACGCCATTGTGGATCAATACTTTCCGGTCGTACACGACCTCGAACAGCAACTGGAAGAAAT
>JAKOXM010000299.1 GCA_029781095.1 Bacteroidota bacterium | reverse complement strand
TTGTTAATGTAAAGATAGCGATTTTGCCGGTTCCGCCGAAGGCGTTTTCCGTTTTTATCCGGTTTTGGTGTCCCGGGCAGAATTGTCGACATGGCAAATTGGGGGTTGACCCAGGCCTCGTTTGCTACCCAGTTCATAATCCAATTCATCTGATGACTCGAAGTCATCGGATGAATAAAATATTGATAATCAAAAACCTGTTGTATTCAGCGCTTGATATTCTGATGCGCTGGATAATATCACCAATTGCCTGGGTCTTGATACATATTCCATATATTTGTTGAAATCAGGGGGTGGAGTTATGCTACCGGACAATTTTATTTCACGCAAAGACGCAAAGCATTGAAATTTCAAATTTTACGCCTTTGCGTGGCATATATCCGGTAGTATGAGGGGAAATCACATGTCGATCAGGGCTGTTTTGAAAAAAGCAAATCACCCGAAACGTCAGATTCCGGGATTCTCCACACCTCAAAGGCCACATGACTGACGGGTTCCGTGGCTGCCCTGTAAACTTCCGAAATGATGAATATTCTCGTTGCACCCGACAAATTCAAGGGCTCGCTCACGGCCGTACAGGTTTGTGAAGCAATCGAAACCGGTATCAGAAGACATGACCCCGAGGCCAGGGTTATGATGCATCCGCTGGCAGACGGCGGAGAAGGCACCCTCGATGTGCTCGATGCGGCTATGCAGCTGGAAACGGAATATTTGGTTGTCAACGACCCGCTTTTTCGACCAATAAAGGCTTTTTATAAAAGAAACAGGGACACAGCCTTTATTGAAATGGCGGTAGCCTCCGGTCTCGAAATATTTGAAACGGATGAACGAAATTGCCTTAACACCTCTACATTAGGGACGGGTGAATTGATGCTGCACGCCATTTCCAACGGAATTTCAACCATTTATCTGTTTATCGGCGGCAGCGCCACCAACGATGCAGGCATAGGCATGGCCACCGCGCTTGGATACGCTTTTCTGGATAAAAACGGCCGGAAAGTGCTTCCGGTCGGCAAGTATTTACCTGATATTCATTCGATTGATGCGAGCCATCTTTACTTCAAACCTGATAGCCTGCAGGTATTCGTTGTTTGCGACGTGAAAAATGTATTGTTCGGTCCGGAAGGTGCCGCCCACGTCTACGCCCCGCAAAAAGGTGCGGATGAAGCCGCCGTTCAGTTGCTGGACCGCGGGCTCCGGCAAGTGAGCCGCGTGATCGAATCACATTCCCTCCTGAATCTGGCAGAAATGCCCGGCGGCGGCGCAGCCGGTGGCCTGGGGGCGGGTGCAGTGGCATTCCTGAACGCGCAAATACTGCCCGGCGTCGAGACCATTATCGGCGTTTCAGGCGTCGAAAATCTGCTTGCCCGGGCCGACCTCGTGATCACCGGCGAAGGCAAAATTGACAATCAGACCCTTCAGGGCAAAGTGGTGAAAGGTGTATGCGAAGCGGCAAAAAAGTTCGGAGTACCCGTGCTGGGCATTTGCGGAACGCTGGCACTGGGAAAGTCCGATTGCCTCGAAATGGGGCTGTCCGACGTGACGGCCGTGAAAACACCCGGCATGTCAACCGAATACGCCATGACGCATGCAAGCGAACTGGTGGCCCAAAGAGTGGCCGGA
>JAKOXM010000282.1 GCA_029781095.1 Bacteroidota bacterium | reverse complement strand
GTCATTCAGGCTTTTCCTGTAAAAATAATTTTGTCGCTCAAATCGGTAGCACGGCGTTCACGCCGTCGGGATGAGGCTATTTATAGCCGGATGCGCGGTACTGCGCCGTAAACCTCCAGATAATGCTGGAGACAAGGGGAACTGAAAGATAAGTATTTATAGCCGGATGCGCGGTACTGCGCCGTAGACCTCCAGATAATGCTGGAATGCTGGAGACAAGGGGAACTGAAAGATAAGTATTTATAGCCGGATGCGCGGCACTGCGCCGTAAACCTCCAGATAATGCAGGAGACAAGGGGAACTGAAAGATAAGTATTGATAGCCGGATGCGCGGTACTGCGCCGTAAACCTCCAGATAATGCTGGAGACAAGGGGATCTGAAAGATAAGTATTGATAGCCGGATGCGCGGTACTGCGCCGTAAACGGCTGCTGTTCCGACGGCGTGAACGCCGTGCTACCGATCCCTAATTCGTCATTATCGTCATTCCTTGTTGGGCGGTGCCAATTTTGAGTAATAATGCTATCCGAAAGGATTGAAGAGTACGTACCGAAAACTGTGTCAATTCCCCTTATCCACCCCCGACCCTGAAGGAGAGTTCATCACAAAAATCTAAATAATTGTTTTATTATCAATGAATTAAACATTCAACGAAATGCGCCCCCCCCTCTTCTGAGGTCGGGGGCGCAAGCAGAAGACAGACACAGATTTTTATGCACTCCCGGGATGGAACATCTCATCGCTCATCACTGTGTTTGTCATTCCGGCATGATGGTATTATTGGGGATTTTCTCACTGAAAGCGCCGGGGTTGTAGAAACGCATGAGAAATTCGAGGTGTGGAAGCAGCGGCAAGGTGGTCCTCGCCGGGAAACGCAGGTTGCGGGCCGAGAACTGCTCCAGCAGATCGTGCACCATAGCGGGCGTGCATTCTTGGAACAGATCGAAAAACAGGATGGAAACCTGCTCGTCGGAGAGTTCGGGTTGAGCGAGCTTCCATGCGATCGTTGCCAGATGCGGCGACATAAAAGTGCCTTCTCCGGGCTCGAAAAAGATGGCAAAACTTCGGCCGGGTTTTATTTCAGCAGGCGAAATGGAGAAGTTTTGCCGCGCAGCCCTGGCTCGTTGGAATAGCGACCAGACTTTCGTTTTCGTGCTGTTATAAAATTTATTCTGCGCTTCGAGAGCGGCACGTAAATCCTTTTCATCCTTGATAAACGCCAGGCGCGACCCGAAAAACGCAAGGTGTACGGCCTCCATTTCAGCGCATGTTTCGCGTATCAGGTCTTGCTTGTCGTCGGGCCAGGCATAAAAGGGTAACTGTTTGTGGTCGAAATCGCCTTTCACCTTTAAGGGCGGAGGCGGGGTATTGCCCAGTCCCGCGAGCGTTCCGGTAACCCACCATTCGCCCCGCCATTCAACGAGGGTAGTGAATACCTGTTCACCCGGCGATATGCCTTTGAGCGCGACGGATTCTTCCCGGACCAAAAAGAGCCGTTTGATATACAGATGCCGGAACTGGTAAAAACGTTTGTCGGCTCCCTCAAATGTAAATTCAGCCATGACTCGGCGCGACAATTTCCGGATGTCGCTCCGCAACTCTTCTGAACATCGCGCCACCTCGGCAAACCATTCCGGGCAGTTGAATGCAAGAAAAGAAGATTTTTTTTGGTACAGGTAATCGTCCTGTATGGTATAAAGCAGCTTGGCAGGATCGCCAAACTGCTCAATGAGATGCTGTTTTTCTTCAAACAATTCGCGCAACGCTTCCTCCATGCCGCGACTGAATTCCGGGCTGATGAGATAGTTTTGAAAAGCCATCCATTGCAGTTTGCTTTTCAGTTCGAAGAACGGAATATTGTCGCGAATGGCCAGGTAACCGTCGTAAAAATCGGTGCCGGGCGCCTTATCGAGCGCATGGTCGAATATTTCGGTTGCCATATCGGCCATTTCCAGGATGCCCGGGCTATCGGGAGCAATAAATTTTCGCGAGGATTTACAACAGTGGTGCCACAACAGGTAAGCGATATCTTCCGGATTTATGTTATCCGGATCATATTTTTCCAGATTGTAAAACGGCAATTCGTAGCCGTAAAGCCCCTTGTTATTGCGAACAAACGCGGCCCAAAGGCCGATTTCGTTGGCATAATCCTCAAACCAGGAGGCCAGGACCACGGACAACTCGATCAATTCGTCACGCGGAACCACACTCCGGAAGAATCGATCCGGGGCATTCAAATCCCGGAACAATTCGTTGGCCAGTTGTAAATAAAAACTGTCGTATCCAGGGGAAAAACGTTCGTAAGGGCGAAACTTCATCCAGTCGGCGGTGCCGACGGCGTTTGAGGAAATGCGGCGTTTGGACATAGCGATGTGAAACGGATGTGCAGACGAAGATAAAGCGGCGCAGCCGGACGTAAAAACCCCGCACCAAAATTGTTCAATTTTCCTTTTACCGGAAGCGGGCCGCAACGGATCGGCCGGCTTAAAGCAAATCCATCCGCCCCAGCCACCGGAAATGCAAGGACGTGGCTGAAAAAAAGCCAGTGAGGCGGTGACTGCCGGTCATCGCCTCGTTTGTCTCCAAATGTCCCTTCGGGAACAACCGGCCCCGCCCCTCCCCAGGACAAAGGCATCAAAATCACGGACGACCTCGTAGAGGTCTAATGTTTGTAGAATACACCAGCCCCCGGCATCACACGACCTCGGAGAGGTCGAACATGGGTATAATTTGTTAGATATTCGACCTCTCCGAGGTCGTATGGTCAAGGGGGGGCGCAAAATTCTACAAACGTTTGACCTCTACGAGGTCGTCCGTGATTTTGATGTGGTTGCCCTGCCCCGGCCCCCTTCTCCATCTCCGCTTGTCATTCTGACGGAAACCGTCCGGTCTGCGGACGCGTACACGAAATACGCCGGAGACGCCTGGCAGCAATTGCATGGATATGGCGGGAAAATCAGTGAGCCGGTGACTGCCAGTCACCGGCTCACTTGTCTTTAATCCTCATCATACTGGATATGGGCTGGAAGCATAGGTAGGTTCAATGTAAGTTTAAGGAGTTGCAAGTTTCAATCCTCATCATACTGGATATGGGCTGGAAGATATACTCCAGGAAAGCCAAGGATTACAAAATCACGTTTCAATCCTCATCATACTGGATATGGGCTGGAAGATATACTCCAGGAAAGCCAAGGATTACAAAATCACGTTTCAATCCTCATCATACTGGATATGGGCTGGAAGTTCTCGGAAATTCAAACTGGATGGTTGGGAAGTTAAAGGTTTCAATCCTCATC
>JAKOXM010000187.1 GCA_029781095.1 Bacteroidota bacterium | reverse complement strand
GGCATCGATTTCCCAGATTTTGGCCGTCCCTTCGTAGGCAGCGGTGGCGAGTTTTTTTCCGTCCGGGGAAAAAGCGACACCCGTAACCGATTCGGTGTGACCGGTAAGGGTCATAATCGATTTACCGCTTTGGAGATCCCATATTTTTGCGGAGTGATCGTCTGATCCAGTCGCAAGTTTTTTCCCGTCGGGAGAAAACGCCACACTATTGACCGGTTCGATATGCCCGGCAAGGGTGGCTACCGACCTGCTGTTTTTCCAATCCCAGATTTTGACGGCGCCATCGTAAGCGCCCGTAGCGAGCCTTTCCCCGTCAGGCGAAAAAGCGGCGCTTATGATCTCCGAATTGTGCCCTTTCAAAGTTTTTTCCGGGAACATGATTTCCTTCATGTTGCCCGATATATCCCAGATTTTGACATTGTTGTCGTCAGCCCCTGTGGCGAGTCTTTTTCCGTCAGGTGAAAAAACGACACTCGTGACCAAAGACCCCACGCCGATTGTTTTAACCACCTTTCGGCTCCCGATATCCCAGATTCTGACCTTATTGGCATCCGTTCCTGTGGCAAGCCTTTTACCGTCAGGGGAGAACGCGATACTTAAAACCGAAGAGGTGTCACCTTCAAGGGTTTTGTCCACTTTGGCGTTTTCCAGATCCCAGACCTGAATTTTATTATTGCTACATGCTGCGGCGAGGTTTTTCCCGTCGGAAGAAAAGGCGACGCATCTGACGATCGTGGAATCTCCGCTCAGCGATTTCATTTCTTTCCCGCCTGCCAAATCCCAAATTTTCAGCGTATTATCTTCCACACTCGTCACAATCCTTTTCCCGTCGGGTGAAAAGGCGAGGGCCTTTAGCGGCGAGCCGTTGCCTTCGAGCATGACAGCTTCTTCATTGCTTGCCAGGTCCCATATCTTGGTTGTGTTGTCATCGGACCCGGTGGCTATCTTTTTCCCGTCGGGCGAAAACGCAACGCTCCAGATATAGGAATTGTGGCCGTAGAGAGTCAAAACAGTCTGATAACCAGTCACATCCCAAATCCTGGCCGTATGGTCTTCCGAACCCGTAGCAAGGTATTTTCCATCGGGTGAAAACGCAACGCTGTACACATAGGACCGGTGTCCTTCAAATGTCTTGATGCGTTTACCACTCGCCACTTCCCAAATTCTGGCTGTATTGTCGGAAGACCCTGTCGCAAGTGTTTTGCCGTCGGGAGAAAACGCAACGCTTCTGACCGGGGACCTGTGTCCTCTGAACGCCATCAGGAATTTTCCGCTCGCCACATCCCATATTCTCGCTAAATTATCGGACGAGCCTGTCGCAAGAAACTTGCCGTCGGGTGAAAACGCAAGGCCATACACGAAGGAGGTTGGGTGGGGAAGAGTCAAAACCGGTTTTGCAGCATCCGTCACATCCCAGATTCTGGCTGTATTATCTTTTGAGCCGGTGGCGAGGTATTTTCCGTCGGGCGAAAACGCCACGCTCAGTACCTGGTCGCTGTGCCCTTCAAAAGCCGATTGCAATTTACCACTCGTCAAATCCCATATTTTGGCTGTTTTATCGGAAGCACCCGCCGTGGCAATCGTTTTTCCATCCGGCGAAAACGCCACGCTCAGAACGGGTGAACTGTCGCAGGGTATTTTCAAAATCGTTTTGCCGGCGGCTACATCCCAAATTCTGGCCGAATTGTCATCAGAACCCGTAGCAAGTAATTTTCCATCGGGTGAAAATGCCACGCTCAGAACGGCGGCCTCGTGTCCTTCCAGGTTATAATTCCAGAGTCCGCGTTTGGTGGAGTCGGGGTTGTCGTTGTAATACAAGGCTTCAACAATGGCATGCACGACGTTGGAGTTGCCTGCTTCCACATAGCGCTGGGCAAACTCTGCAAGGCGGAATGCGGCGGTTCGATCGCCGTCACGGAGTGCAATCTGGCTTTTATAGGCGATATCGTTGGCGTAGGCATGGCGTCGATCGCGCTCGGCTTTGTTTTTTAGCCTTAATGCATAAATCATTGCAGCGATCGAAATAACTGCCAGGGTGAGCGAGAATGCGGTAAAACGGATAGCCCGCATGCGTTTTTTGCGCTCCAGCGCAAGTTGGGCGTCGCGTTCGGCTTGTTCCTTTTTACGGCGTTCCAATTCTTCCACGCGTTCTTCCTCCCGCCGGCGCTCTTTGTATTTTACAAGAATAGGCGGCACGAGCGTGTCGTGGCTGATCTCGTAGTAAAAGGTTTTCAGGCGCGGTTCCTTGCGCAGCAGGCGCATTTCCACGAGTTGATCGAGCAGCGACTTGTCGGCATGGAAATGTAGCAGGTCATCCTCTGCAACACTGCGGCGGCGTTCGCTCTCGGTTATGAGCTGCTCTTCTATAATTTCGCGGGCAATTAGTTGTTTTTCAGCCGGTAACGCACCAATTTGATCGGTATAAAAGTTTCGGAGAATGGTCTTCAAACCTTCTTCGCCGCCAAAAAGGCCGGGCGTGACAACGGTGGTTTTGGAGGATGCATTGCCGGGGCTGCTCCCGGCGCTCTTGTTTCCACTGATGATGAGTCTTTCGATATACTGGCAAAGTATCTGCAACTGAAAAGACTCGACGTCCTCCGCACCGTTCTTGGAGAGGTAGTTGATAAGCGTATCAAGAGAAGCTTCGTCGTAGTGGAAAGGGCGGCTGGCGAACGTGTACTTCGGGTCGCGGATCATTGCCGGCAGGGTAATGGCTTCTTCCGCCTGTTCTCTGCCAAAAGGCAACAGCTCGAAACGGCTGCGCATGATATCCGGGATGACCGGGCTGAGCGCATTGAGCAGATGCAGCAGGTCGGAACGAATGGAAAATATGAACTTGCAGCGGGGCGATGATTCCAGCAGCGGCACATCGAACTTTTCTCCCGCTTCAATCCGGGCCCGAAGGCGTACCAGATATGGTTCGGGAGGCGTTCCGTTGGTCAGGTCGGCCAGCTCTCTGATAAATTGCTGCCGCAGATCGGGTGTATACAGTGTAAATATCTCCTCGAACTGATCCAGAATAAAAAGCGGCACCGCGCTTGCGCCGTTTTTGGTAAATGTCGCCGCTTTCACCTGTTCCCATAAAGTGGCGTTGCTGCTCCGCAAGGCGGGGTCGAGCGTAACATTTTCGTGGAATTCATCGCGCCCCAGCTCCTGCAAAAACTGCTCCTTGAGCGCTGACGCCGTGTTGCTCAGGCGGATACGCAATGGCAGAATATTGGTTTTGTCCAATAAAGGCGTTAGGCCGGCATTGAGCAACGAACTTTTGCCCATGCCCGATTTGGAGAACAAGACGACCATTTTTTCAACCATGACCTGTGCGTACAGGGCGCGGGTTTCGCGGTCGCGACCGTAGAACAAGCCGGCGTCTTTTGTCTCGAAAGGCTGGAGCCCGGGGTAGCGGTAGGATAGCGTCATTTTCGTCATTGGGTCATTCGTCATTAGGTCAATTTTACCCGTTGAAGTTTCAGAGCAGGCGAATATTCATGATTGTGTCACTCACGGAAAGTGCGTCTGAATGCGCCTTTCTACTTCCAGTACGATATCCGTCCACGCGCTTGCAGGGTCGTCCCATTTACTGCTGTTGACAGGCTCGAGGTTATTGGGCATTATGGCATTAACGATCGTGCCTGTTATGAGGAGTTTCCACGGGCATTTGCCGATAAGTACGGGCGATACGATGGTTTTGCCCGGCGCATCGGCAGCCTGAATTTTTTCAAATTGCGCCCCGCTGAGGTCTTCGTTTGACAAAAAATCGCCCGAAATAAGCGGAAATACAAACTGACTGTCTGCAAGTTGCCTTTCAAAGGCAGCCTGCATATCCTCGCCGGGCTGGGTTTCGTGTATATGCAGGTTGTAGCGCTTGCGAAGGGGCGCAAGCGCCTGGATGAATTCTTCGCGCATAGCCTCATCGGCGGGATCGCTGACGATCAGTGCATTCACCGTGCGCACGGCGTTGTCCGCAGCAGGCGGGGGAGCGGATTGGGCCATTTCGGCTTTGTAACGGGCCAGAAAGTCCTGGGCGAATTCGAGTTCGCTCAGCTTCATGAAACTGATCTTGTAGCGCGTACTGAAAAAGACCGATGTGGCGTAGTTCAATTCGCCGGGGCCCGAGTGGAGCGCCCAGCTGGGCATAGCGTCGGCATCGTCGCTGAGGCCGAGGCTGTAGAGCAGCAGGCGAAGATACCAGTCGTTGAAATTAAACCCGACGAAAAGAAAGGTTTTGGTATCGTTGAGTTCGGCAAGCAGGGAGTCGGGTATTTTACGCTCCGTCTGCACAATTTGCTTGAGACACTCCACCTGGTCGGCGCCGGTCATCACCAGCGAGCCAAGTGATTTGTTGATCTGGCCGGTACTGTCATCTTTATAATTGACCGCTCCGAGTAAATGATACACAAATGTGCGGCTGTCGGTCAGGTTGAATTCAAAATCGCGGGGTTGCCGGAAATTATATATCTCTTCCCGGTATTTGATGTTGAATTTGTCGAGTGCCGTGCAAATCTGCTTGTCGCGGGCTACATTGATAATAATGCGGAACGGAAGTTGCGCCAGCGCCTCCTGCACCGGGTTGACCGGTATCGGTTTGCGAAAGAAAGTATCCATCGCTACTTCCAGCGTAGCCCGGCCCTTTTCGCGCACAAGCAATCCCGCGACGGTGGTCAGATCGGTGCCCGGAGCGGGCTGGCGGTCGGCGTCCAGTTCACCGGCGAGGTGCTCGGCGAGCGCTTCATGCATGGCCTTGCCCGGGCCTGAAGCATCCGGTACCGAGCTTAACAGTGGGCCCATCACCAGGATAAGAGCCCTGTTTTCAAATGCAAGGCGGAGCTTTTCCCAGTCGCGATCGGGAATTTGATTCATATGTGTTCAATCTGGTTTTAACTATAAGACCGTGGAAATCGGGGACCCCAAACGCCCAAAAGTAATGATCACTGTGCACTTGGATCACATTGTTTCAAGGTTTCATATTTCGGCTGCATTCGATGCTACAGTTTTTTGATCAACAAACAGCGATAAATTTTTTCGGAGCGCTGCACTTGCAGCCACCCCGCCCCGGATGGGCAAGGTGGCTGTGAGCGGCGAAAATATTCCCTGATCGCAAACAGCTAATCAATGAACTGTAAACCCGGGCCGGGCTGCGGATGCAGCCGAAAACTTAGAGCGTCTTTAAATTTTAGTCACCGGGTTACAAGCGGCAAATTTTGTTTCATGCGGCACTAAAATTTAAACTCGCTCTTATTAATTGCCTTCCCAATCGAACACAAGGCTTTCAATATCCCCGGCATCGCCATCGTAGGCAAACTGGCAAAGAATGTTTGATCCGTCCTCGTCGGGCCTGACAGTTATATTGTTAAGTGACCATTTCCAGCCGTCAGTTTCAGTCACCTCGACTCCGTAGGATGTGAGCCTCCAGGTGCCATGAACGGTAAGGTCATCGTCGTCAAAGTTGTCAGAAGGCGAGTCATCGGAATCCGGATAATACGATACATACACCATTTCGCAGGTGCCGTCTTCGTAAAAGATAATGGTCTCCGGTATCAGCTGAGCCAATTCGGATTCTTTGTCAAATTCGTCAAGATCTCCGAACTCTTCCGATTCCCATTCGGTGTCTCCGGTAAAGTTGATATCGCGCAGCTCCCAAATGCGACTGTCACCACCACAAAGCACCTCCCTGAGGTCCTGTGCACCGCCGCTGAAGTGCATGCAAAGGCACAGGCCTAAAAATAGAATGGACTTATTCATTTTTGTATTCTTTTGATTTTTAATGACTTACGATTTGTCATTGATAGTATTTTGTTCAATTGGGTTCGACGGAAACGGCATGCCTGACGTGCATGCGGGTTTCTTCCTCGAAAGACACCCGGTCTCCTGTCTTGATCCTTTTATTGACATTCCGCGCAGACACTCTGTATTTTCTGCCTTCCTGATCTTGGATCGTGCCTATTCCTCTGTTCGAATTGTAATCCCAGACTGTTCCGTAGTTGCGAACGACCTGTTTGGCCGGTTTTACAGGGTCGGTGCTTGCAATGGCTACCGGTTCCGGTTTGATGACGAGAGCGTCTTGATGGAGGGCGTTCCCAATGAAATTGCCCCACAACAAAGTGCAAACAACAATGATTTTCATAACGCATAAATGTTGAAAAGTGAAAACTTGTGCTGGTCAGTCGGGCAGGCAGGGTTATTCCGTTTGGCAACAAATCGGCGGTTATTCAAATGGCCGTGGTAAAGATAAGTATGGAGCCGGGATCTGGTTGTAACTTTTCCCTTTTCAGACGCATCAACCGAAAAAAACTAAACGGCAGAGTACATTTTTTTCAAAAAACAATAAAAACACACCGAATTCGCTGCCAGGTATGAACTCATTTCCCGGGTCGCTCGTTTGGATGCAAACGCAATCAATGAACGCCGAATTGCTCAAATCGGAACTCATTTACCGCAGCTCCCGCTCAGGCGGCAAGGGCGGCCAGAATGTCAATAAAGTAGAGACCAAAGTGGAGGCCCGTTTCGACGTGGCGGCATCCGCGGCGCTGACCGGGGAAGAAAAGACCCTGATATTGGAAAAGTTGGCCAACCAAATCTCCGGCGAAGGCATACTTGGTATCGTAAATCAAACGGAGCGTTCCCAACTTGCCAACAAGTTGCTGGCAGAAGAGAAACTCCTGAAACTGTTGGAAAAAGCCTTGCAAAAACCCAAAAAACGAAAGCCCACACGGGTGCCAAAAGGCGTAAAAGAGGCGCGTACACAGGCCAAAAAGAAGTTATCCGAAAAAAAGGCGATTCGCAGGGGAGATGTCAAAGAAGACGAATGACGTCAACGGTTGTTTAAATTCATTTCATCGGGGCCAAAAGACGTTTTTGATGTCATGCTTTGGCTGTTTTTTTGCAACAGGCCCCTACTATTTCCTCAAAAATGCGTCTTGTCCGACAACAAAACCCATTCTTTGAACCCCGGCAAATCAGTTAAAACAACCTCTCAGGACCGAATAACTGCCACTACCGCCCGCGCTACGTTCTGACCGTCCATGGCTGCCGAAATGATCCCTCCCGCATAGCCCGCGCCTTCGCCACAAGGGAAAAGTCCGTGCATTTCCGGATGCATCATGGTCGCCGGGTCGCGCGGGATACGCACAGGCGCGCTCGTACGGCTCTCGGTGGCCACCACATTGGCCTCTTCGGTATAAAATCCGCGCACCATTTTGCCGAACTCTGCCAGTCCGTCCCGTATTCTCTTGTAAACGAATGCAGGAAGCAACTCGAATAACGGTGCGGGATAAAGGCCCGGTATATACGACGATCCGGGCAGGTCGGCCGACATTTTTCCACGGATAAAATCAGGCAGCCGCAAAGCCGGGCCTTTCTGGCTGCCGTCGCCGGACTGAAACAGGGTGCGTTCCACTTCGCTTTGAAATTCCATGGCCGAAAAAACGCCATGTTTCGCCCAGGGCGACAGGTCTTCGGGCTCAATTGACGTGACGATGCCGGAGTTGGCAAATGGCGAATCACGGCGACTCATACTCATGCCGTTCACCACTATTTCGCCAGGCGCCGTAGCCGACGGGACGATAAGCCCGCCCGGGCACATACAAAATGAAAATACGCCCCTGCCTTTTACCTGACAGACCAGGTTGTAACTCGCGGCAGGCAAATGCTCATCCCGCTGATTCTGTTTGTATTGTATGCTGTCTATCAATGACTGGGGGTGCTCCACGCGCACACCGAGCGCAAACGGCTTGGCTTCAATGCGTATGTTTTTTTGATGCAACAACCGGTAAATATCCCGCGCGGAATGGCCGGTCGCAAGAACCACCGCATCGGCCAGCCATTCGGCGGACGATGGTCCATGCACGCTGGACGACGCCTCCGCCGGCCCCACCGTTTGCGTGACAACGCCGAGTATTCTGCGGTTGAAGCCGCCGGAGCCCGGATCGGAAAGGATCAGGTCGGTGACGTGCTGCCCGAAATGTACTTCACCTCCGTATTTCAGAATCGTTTCGCGGATATTCTGTACCACACCCGGCAATTTGTTGGAGCCGATGTGCGGATGCGCTTCCGAGAGAATATCGGATTTGGCGCCGTGTTCCACCAGAAGCCGCAGGGCTTTTCGCACATCGCCGCGCTTGACGGATCGTGTGTACAATTTTCCATCGGAATAGGTGCCCGCGCCGCCTTCGCCGAAGCAGTAATTGGAATGGGGATTTACGATTCCGAATTGTTGTATGGCGCGCAAGTCGCGGCGGCGATCGCGCACGTCCTTACCGCGGTCGAGCACAATGGGCAGAATGCCTTGTTCCAGCAGCTCGAGCGCCGCAAAATAACCGGCGGGCCCGGCCCCGACGATGATCGCTTTTTTCTTGCCGTCTGCCGGTCGAAAACCGTCTAAAATAGCCGGTTCTGCCGTGAAAACTTCGTCCGGCAGGTATACTTCGGTCCGCAGGCGGTATACGGCCTGGCGGCTTCGGGCATCGAGCGACGATTTTAAAATCTCAATACGGGAAATTTGATCGGGGCGAAGGCCGGTCTGCCGGGCGGCTTTTTGCCGAAGAATTGCCATGTCATGGCGCTCTTCGGGCAGCAGAACGATTTCAACTAACTGAGGCATGGTTTTGCTAAGTCCCGTTTTTATCGGGAAAAATTCATTTCACTATTCGCCACAACGTCTTTTTATCATCCGACCAGGTAAAAGTGTCCGGAACAAAAATTTTGGCTGTCGGGATTTCGGTAATTTCGCCGTCGGGGGTTTTTACCCGTTTCTTTTTGCGATCGGGCATTTTGGTGTATATTTTCACTTCCGGCATTGCAATCGTATCCATGGCGACATCGTACCGCCCTTCCTTGATCAGGTAATCGAGAATTTCAGTAGAGCCGTGCGACAGCTGGACGTTGGTCTCTATCAAAATAGTGCTGCCCGCCCAGGAATAGATATCGTAAATATCTGCAATATCGAGTTGAACGGTTTTGACGGAATCCACTTCAAAAACCTGGTAGATGGTGCGTTCCATTTGCGCCTGCAGGGCAGTGGCAGAGGCAACAAGTATCAGAAAGGCAAACAGCCCTGGCTTCATAAGTTCATATATTTTGGACAAAGGTCGGGCGAAGCGGCGGCTTTTCAAAAACGCAAAAAAATTACCCGGAGGCAATAACGCCGTCCGGGCAATCGGATTGTCTGTCGGTGATACGTTTGTTCAACGCACCTATAACACGGGTTGGATAACTATTTCCTGTTTGCGGCAAATGTTTCCGCGTTGGGCAATTCAATGGTGAGGTCCTTTGGAACAAAGACGACAAAAGTCAGGGTTTCGTGCAGTTCCTGGCCTTTCAGCCTGATGACTTTTTGCATATTCGGCGCCTGAATGGTCAGTACATCACCATTTGATTTCGATACCAGGTTGTACCGCCCGATATTGGCGAGTTCACCAAGCATCGACTCATTTCCGTTCGGAATACTGACGGTAATGCCGATACGAATGGTAGAATTATCCCACACTTTAAGGTCAATAGCGCCGGGCAAGTCGAGGCTGATCGTACCTTTTCCATCGGTATTAAAAGCCTTGGAAAATGTTTTTTCCACCGACTGAGCGTTGGCGGCAAGGGAGAGCGTGAGGAGGATTACGAGTGAAGCTATTCGAGTTGTCATGGCGAACCTCCTTTTTTTATTGGTCCAAAGTAAGATTTTTATTTTGGTAAAAACAAGCAAACGGGGAAATTTTATTTCAATATTATAAACGCAACACCAAATCGAATGGTTGGGTCGCAATTTGACTTTTTTGTAAAAACGGGGTTTAAACCGGGGTTTGACGTACCTTCGCGGCGCTTAATATTGAACACATGAAAATTGGAATTCAGTTATTCGCAGCACTGATTTTAATATGCACAATCGGCTGTAAATCACCGGCGAAAATGCCGGGGGCCGGAATGCCTCCGCCGGCCGGTAATGCCGCTCTGTTAAACGGCCCGATGCTCGGATACGCCGATCTGCGCGAGGTACTGATCTGGGTGCAAACAAACACGCCGGGAAGCGTTCGGATACAATACTGGGATGTAACGTCGCCCGAAAAAAAATTCGACACGGCACCGGTTATCAGCAGCCAGAACGGCGGTTTTATTGCCAAATGCCTCGCCAGTCCTCTCGAACCGGGACATCAGTACGCCTATACCGTGTTCATCAACGACAAGCCGGTCAGCCTGCCATACCCCGCTACTTTCAAGACCCAGCCGCTCTGGCAATGGCGTACCGACCCGCCCGCCTTCGACCTCGCGACGGGAAGCTGCGCTTATATCAACGAACCGGAATACGACCGGCCGGGAACGCCATATGGATCTGATTATCAGATATTTACAAGCATTTACAAGCAAAAACCGGATCTGATGCTGTGGCTCGGCGACGACGTGTATTACCGCGAAGTGGACTGGAATACCCGTTCCGGCATGATACATCGCTGGACCCACGACCGCGCCACGCCCGAACTTCAACCGCTTCTGGCTTCCACGCCGCAGTACGCCATCTGGGACGATCATGATTTCGGTCCCAATGATTCGGATGGCTCTTTCGTACACAAGGAAACGTCCTGGGAAGTGTTTCGCGATTTTTGGGGCAACCCGACCTTTGGTGTGAACGGGCAAAAGGGCTGTACCACCCAGTTTCAATACATGGATATGGACTTTTTCCTGCTGGACAACCGCTATTTCCGTACCCCCAATTACTGTGAAACCTGCCCTGACCGCACCATCCTCGGCAAAGAGCAATTGAACTGGTTTCTGGCCGCCCTCGCCCAAAGCATGGCGCCCTTCAAACTCGTCGCCATCGGCGGACAGGTGCTTACAACCAACAACCACCATGAAACCTGCTTTCACTTTTTTCCCGCCGAGCGCGACACAATCCTGAACTTTATCGAACGGGAAAATATCAAAGGCGTGGTCTTTCTTACCGGCGACCGGCATTTCAGCGAACTGAGCGCCATGAAAAACAAAGCGGGCAACTGGGTGTACGACCTCACTACCTCTTCCCTGACTGCGGGATCATACACCGGAGCGGAAAAAGAAGCCAACGCGCATCGTGTGGAAGGTACGCTCGTAGACAAACATAATTTTTCCATCCTGCACTTCAGCGGCCCGCGTACAAACCGCGAACTGGAGATCAGGAATTACGACGCCGACGGCAAACAACTCTGGACCAAAACGATCGCAAAAGAGGGCCCGAAATAAAACGAAACCATCATTTTCACCACTCATCACTCAAAAATGTCTTCTCATTTTAATCCGGTAGGCGTTATCGGCGCAGGAAGTTTCGGCACGGCTGTAGCCAATCTGCTGGCTTACAATGCCGATGTGTTGCTGTTCAGCCGGCAACAGGAAACCGTCAATTCCATCAATCAGACGGGTACACACCTCGGCATTCAGATCGAGTCGCGCGTAACAGCCACGGGCGACCTCGAAGAAATTGCCCGTCGTTGTGCGCTCCTGCTGCCCATCGTACCCTCTACCAGTTTCCGGCAGACGATGCAGGCGCTGGCGCCCTACCTGCGCCCGCATCACATGGTCATTCACGGAACAAAAGGGTTTGATCTGAAAGACCTCGAAGAAGAAGATCTGGAAAAGCCGGGGCTCATCCTCACGCGCGCCAACGTGCGCACGATGAGCGAAGTGGTACGCGAGGAGACCAGCGTTGTGCGCGTGGGGTGCCTGTCCGGGCCCAACCTCGCTATCGAAATTATGGAAGGACAACCCACTGCAACCCTCGTCGGCAGCCGTTTCCGCGAAGTCATACAGGCCGGCCAGTCCGCGCTCAACAGCCAGCGATTCCATGTATTCGGCTCCTACGATATCCTGGGTGCAGAACTGGCTGGGGCCTTAAAAAACATCGTGGCGCTGGGTTCGGGCATCCTCGGCGGCCTCGGGCTGGGCCGCAATATCCAGGGACTGCTCATCGCGCGCGGGCTGGCCGAAATGGTTTACTTCGGCAAATCGCTCGGCGCTTCCAGTTCTGCGTTTATCGGCGTTGCAGGCATCGGCGATCTCGTGGCGACAGCTACCAGTACCAACAGCCGGAACTATACTTTCGGCATGCGCCTTGCAAAAGGCGAATCCGCCGTACAGATCCGGGCGAACATGCCCGAACTGGCTGAAGGTGTGCGCACCCTGCGCATCGCTCACCAGCTCGCCCGGCAATACAAACTCCACGTGCCGATCACCAATATGCTATTTTCCGTAGTATTCGAGGGCTTCCCGATTGAAAAAGCACTTGAATACCTGATGTCGTATCCCTACGCAGTAGACGTGGATTTTTTATAAGCGAAGACGGCAGGCAGGCACGCCGCCGGCTTCAAACTCCATCAGTTCGGGAATATTTTCTTTTTGGGAAAATGCGCCGGCTTGGCTTTATAGCGCTTGCCCGTGGCGTCGGACTGTTCCACCGACCCAACCGATTCGAGGGGCTGCTGGCCGAATCCCGCCGCCAGGTTGCCCTGAAGTCGATCGAACAGGGCTTCAATTTCCAGCAATGCGCTTTCGATATCGGGCATCAGCGGACGCGTGATGATATGGCGAATAATGCCTTCCGGGTCGATGATAAACGCCAGGCGATTACACCCGGGGTAAGGGCGCCGACCCGAGGCCATACCATACAGGTTGGCAACGGAAAAATCGAGATCTTCCAGTACCGGCGCCTTGAGGTGGATTCCGATAAACCGTCTTGCCTTGTCCGACCAGTCGTTGAGGCGCATCGGCTCGGTAGAGAGCGCCAGCACCTTGGTATTGCGTTCGTTGAGCCAGCGCTCTTTTTTGGCAAGAAATGCCGAAAACATCGTCCAGGCAGAAGTAAAATTAGCCGGGTGGGCAAAAAATACGCACCAGAACCCCCGGCAGTACTCCGGGAAAACGATGGGCCCCTGTGGCGTCTGAAACTCGAAAAAAGGAGCAGGGTCGCCGGTCTGTGGCAGATTTGGGTTGTTGACGGACATGCAAATTCAAATTGAAATGATTTGACTGCGTTGATCGGTACGTTGATCGTAAAAACGCATCCTGCTGTTTCCCTGTTTTGTCTTAGACTAAATTTCCCCAAAAGTATCCCCTTTTTGTGAAAAAATTCGGGATGTTTGCCCAAACGTCAAAAAGCGACGCGTTTTCTTTTCCCTATTTATACGAACACTGACGTTTATCCGGTTTTTTGCCCCGGATGAAAACGTACTTTTGCGCCTCTCGCCAATTCATTTTTCACATGAAGATACTCATACCTGCCATTTTCGTTTTGTTCGCCATGCCTGCCATCGCCCAGACCATTGCCATACCCGTACGCCGCACCGTCCATGTCCCCTGGGAATTCAGGCAAGCCAACACGGAAACCTGGAAACCCGCCAAAGTACCGGTAAGCGTACACACGGCCCTGTTGCAAAACGGCATGATAGAAGACCCTTTTTACCGCGATAACGAAGAAAAACTGCAATGGATCGAGCAGCAGGACTGGGAATTCCAGTGCACATTCGACGCGGAAGAGGCTATTTTGCAGCACAAACATGTAGAACTGATCTTCCGGGGCCTGGACACCTACGCGCAGGTTTATCTCAATGACAGTCTTATACTGGAAGCCGACAATATGTTCAGAACATGGACCGTCGACGTGAAAAAATGGCTCAGGCCTGCGGGCAACAAACTCCATATCTACTTTGAAAGCCCGGTGAAAAAAGTAGAGCAGGACTGGAAGGATCTGGGCTACGAATTACCCGGCGGTATCCGCACCATGACGCGCAAGGCACAGTTTCACTATGGCTGGGACTGGGGCCCGCGTTTCGTGGGTTGCGGCATCCTGAAAGCGCCGGAACTACTGGCCTGGGACGACGTACTCTTCGAAAACGTATTCGTCACGACACAGAGCATCGAAAAGGAAAGAGCACGCATGGTGGCGCACTTCCGCTACCGCTCCGATATTGCCGCAGGAGTTACCGTCGTTGCACAATACAACAAGACCAAGTCACTGGAAGACAGGAAATTAGAAATTGGAGTCCATGAGGATTCAGTAACCTGGGATGTACCCGAACCACACCTTTGGTGGTGCAATGGCCTCGGTGAACCATATCTGTACGATTTTTCCCTGAGTATCAAACGCGGCGTGGCCACTGTGGAAAAAGCCGACGTGCGGGTGGGTATCCGGACCATCGAACTTGTGACTGACAAAGACGCCTCCGGCGAAAACTTTTATTTTAAACTCAACGGGGTGCCCGTGTTCGCCAAGGGAGCCAATTATATTCCGCAGGATATTTTTCAGGATCGTGTGGCGCCGGAACAGTACAAACACCTCCTCGACGCCGCAACGGCATCCAATATGAACATGCTGCGCGTATGGGGCGGCGGCATCTACGAAGACGACCTGTTCTACCAGCTCTGCGACGCACGCGGCATCATGGTCTGGCAGGATTTTATGTACGCCTGCGCAATGTATCCCGGCAACGGAAAATTCCTGAAAAACAGCGCACAGGAGGCTTTCGAGCAAATAGAGCGTCTGCGCCAGCACCCTTGTATGGCGCTTTGGTGCGGCAACAACGAGAACAACGAAGCCTGGAACAATTGGGGCTGGCAGATGCAGTTCAACGAGGCGCAACGCGAACAGATATGGCGAAGTTATCAGATCCTTTTCAATGACCTGCTCCCGACCTACATCGCCAATTACGGCGGTGGCATACCGTACTGGGAAAGTTCACCCAAATACGGCCGCGGCAACGCCAAATCCACTTCCGAAGGTGATTCGCATTACTGGGGCGTCTGGCACGATGAAGAGCCGTTCGAGACATTCAACAAAAAAGTCCCCCGTTTTATGAGCGAATACGGTTTTCAGTCTTTCCCCGACTGGCGCACGATCGAGGCATTTACCCTGCCGGAAGACCGCCTGCTCGACAGCAAGGTGATGCTTACCCATCAAAAGCATCCACGCGGCAACGCACTCATTGCTGAATACATGAAACGCGATTTCAGGCCCGTCAAAAACTTTGAAGACTTCGTCTATGTCAGCCAGATACTCCAGGCCGAGGGCATACGCACTGCCATCGAAGCGCACCGGCGCAACAAACCTTACTGCATGGGTACACTGTATTGGCAACTCAACGATGTATGGCCCGTAGCATCCTGGTCGAGCATCGACTATTACGGCCGCTGGAAAGCCCTTCAATACTACGTTCGGGATGCTTTTCAGCCTGTAGTGGCACTACCCTGCGTTGAAGATGGCATTCTTAAATTGTACGGCGTATCGGATTTGAAGGAGGAGACAAAAGTAAGCATACGGGTCCGGGCATTGAGTTTCGAAGGAAAAACGCTCAGCGACGTCACCCAACTGGACACCCCCGTTCGCCCTGACTCGAGCCGGATGATCTGGCAAGGCTACCTGAAAAAAGTGCTCGACCGCCACAAGGAGGAAAATGCAGTAGTAGAGATCACACTCAAAAGCGCGGACGGCAATTTGCTGAGCCGAAGGCTGTTTTACCTGGCTCCGCCCCGCAAGTTGTCGCTCCCGAAAACGCGTATCAGCATGAAAGTCGAACAGGTAAATGAAGGTTACCGCATCAGCCTGGAAAGCGATAATCTGGCTAAAAATGTGATGCTCGGCACCGAGGCCGACGGGGCCTTCAGCGACAATTACTTCGACATGTTGCCCGGCGAACGCAAAACGATCCTGTTCAAAACCGGCCAGATCCTTGATGATCCGCAATCGGCGTTTACCGTGAAAAGTCTGGTGGATACGTATGATTGATTTTGTGTAAACACGCAGCAAACACGCTCTTTCTTTTTTTGTTATATTTCTGTTCAAAGACGGGGGATTGAATCAATTGATAAAATCCACTTCCGGTGTTTTTTGGGTTATTTTTCAGTCCTGACACAGAAATGCCCGATCTTGCTTCATAAACCCTGCTCTTATCTGTCAATTGATTCAATCCCGGTAATTACCATTAAAAAAACGAAGTATGAAACCAAACACAGGTATTGCCGATGACCACAGACAATCCGTCGCCAATTTGCTCAATATTCTCCTGGCCGATGAATTTGTACTTTACGTCAAAACCCGGAATGCACACTGGAACGTCACCGGATCCGGTTTTTCAGAACTGCATCTTTTTTTTCAAAGTCAATACGAGCAGCTGGACGAGGTCATTGACGAAGTAGCCGAGCGTGTGCGTATGATCGGGCATTTTGCCGCCGCCAGCCTCGGCGATTATACCGGACTGACAAACCTGACAGAAGACAAGGCCGATTTCAGCAAACAGGAAACCCTTGTCCGGGGTCTGCTTGATGACCATGAAACAATCATCCGCCTACTCCGCGCCGACATAGCCCGCACAGCCGAGGAATACAGGGACCTCGGCACCAGCGATTTTCTCACAGGCCTGATGGAGCGGCATGAAAAAATGGCCTGGATGCTGCGGGCTTATTTATCATAGTCATTCGACTTTCACGCGGGAAGTTTCATCTTCCGAACCTGTGTTGCGCCGGCGCGCGTTTTTCAGTTCGGTGTTGCCAAAACGATAACTGAAAGTAAGCCGCGCATTCCGCGAATCGTTGCGCTGGTTAAAATTGACAAGCACGTCGGCATAGTCGATGTGAATTCGCGAATTCTGGGTGTATAACAAGTCGTTCAGCGAGAGCGAGAGGCGACCCCGTTTGTCCCAAAAGGTTTTGGAAATGCCCAAATTCAGGCCGCCCATGGACCTGATATCGAAAAATTCTTCCAGAAATTTGGTCATGTACCATCCGCCGATTTCCACTTTGAAATCAGCAGGCAGATTGACGTTCACCTGCCAGTAGGCGAGCCAGTTCCACTTGCTCCGGTCGAATCGCGTATCGAGGTATTCAGCGTTGTAAGCATTGTAAATGAATTGGTTGCCGCCAAAACCGTCAATGATTTTTTTGTATTTGACCGGGAAATTCAATTCGAATTCCCACCGCTCGAACTGGGCCAGATTGGCGGAAGTGGTAAAA
>JAKOXM010000115.1 GCA_029781095.1 Bacteroidota bacterium | reverse complement strand
GAACAAAGACGGTGTTGCGATAGACGGTTACGATCCGGTGTCGTATTTCAAAGACGGCCCTAAAAAAGGAAGTTCGGCCCAGAGTTATACCTACGACGGTGTGATCTACCACTTTGCCAGCGCGGAAAACCTCGCCGAATTCAAAACCAACCCGACAAAATACGAACCCGTATGGGGCGGCTGGTGCGGCCATGCCATGGCCGTTCGCGGCGAAAAGGTAGAGATCAACCCGGAGTGCTACAAAATAGTAAACGGTCGCAACGTGTTGTTTTTCAAAACTTTCTACGCCAATGCCCTCAGCAATTGGGAAAAAGAGATCAAAAAGACGCCCGAAAACACCCTGATGCAGCAAGGCGATAACTTCTGGTCCAAAACCCTGGCCCAGTAATTTTTGAAGACTGTTTTTTAGACAGGATTTACGGGATTAAGAATTGCTGCTTCGCCGGCGGAATAATAATCCTGCAAATTCTGTCTAAAAACAACACCGTACATGTCAAACGCAAAAGCACCATGATCGCTGCACTCAAAACCAATTGGCCGAAATACCTGATCGAAGGTTGGGCGCTGGGCATGTTTATGATTTCAGCCACCTTTTTTGCGGGCTTTTTCGAATTGCCACATTCGCCCGCCCGGCATCTCGTCACCGACCCGCTTTTGCGGCGCTGGCTCGGCGGTTGCGCCATGGGTATTACCCTCATGGGCCTGGTGTATTCCGGCTGGGGTCGCCGTTCGGGAGCACATATGAACCCCGCCGTGACCCTGACTTTTTTGTACCTGAAAAAAATAAGCCGCTATGACGCCGTATGGTATATCGCAGCGCAATTTACCGGCGGAGCCCTCGCGATGCTCTTGTTTGGAAACCTGTTTCCGGACTTCACCGCGGCCCGGGAGGTGAATTATGTGCAGACCCAGCCCGGAATGGCAGGCATTGCAGCCGCTTTTATTGCCGAGGTAGTTATATCGCTGGGCATGTTTCTAACGGTTTTGTATTCAAGCAACTACAAAAAAACCGCTCCTTATACCGGCGTATTTGCAGGGCTGTTGCTGATGTTGTACATCACTGTTGAATCGCCGTTATCGGGTACCTCCATGAACCCGGCCCGCTCCATTGCTTCGGCTGTAGCCGCAAGTAATTTTCATTACCAATGGATATTCCTGACCGCTCCGCTGATCGGGATGCTGGGGGCCGGAATAGCCTGGAAGGCGTGGATATGCCGCAAACCGGAATTCAAATGCAGTTTTCAGGGATAAATCTTTCAAATGTTACCTGGGTAATCTTCCGGGATTTAATTTAGGCTGACTTTTGTATCGTCAACTACACAATCAATTAATCATACACCAATAACGCATTATAATGAAATCGATCATCGTCACCGGCGCAGCCGGCAATATGGGGCAGGCTGTGGTAAAGCGTTTCGCCGAAGATGGCCACAAGATTTATGCAGCGCTCGGACTGGGCGAAAACTCCCGCCTGTTCAGCGAAAGCCCGCATGCTGCAAGCATCAACGCCCAATTTCTCAACCTGACGGACGAAACCGTATCGGAAGGTTATGTAAAAGGGATCATCGCCCAGGATCCGGCAGTGGATACCGCTGTATGCATCGTCGGCGGCTGGCAACCCGGAACGCTCTCCGAGACAACGGGTTATGAGTTGGACAAAATGCTCAAACTCAATTTTTATACCGCGTTCAATATCGTCCGGCCGCTCATGGAATTTTTTGAGCGTCAGGGGCGCGGACAATTCATATTCATCGGCGCACGGCCGGCCATCAACCCCTCGGAAGGCAAAAACCAGGTGGCTTATGCCCTGAGCAAATCGCTTCTGTTTCGCCTTGCCGAAATCGTCAACGATCAGGGTAAATTTAAAAACATCCGGGCCAGTGTGGTGATACCTTCCCTGCTCGACACCCCGCAAAACCGGGCAGCCATGCCGGATGCTCCGGCGGGCGAATGGGTTACACCGGACTCCGCTGCCGAAACCATCGCTTTTCTGCTTGGCGAAACGGGAGAAAACCTCCGGGAAACGGTTATCAAACTGTACAACCAGGCATAACCGGAAACGGGAATCCTCATTCCCTGAAGCAAGGGCAAATGAACAGGAGACACTCCATAAAAATCTGACTATCAATACGATACTCATCGTTCATAACTCATCACTCTTTAACGGATGGAATACCGCGTAATGCTCTTGCAAAGACTTTCCAACGGGATCGAACTCCTGAGCGCCGTTGTATTGCTGGTGGGTTTTGCCAAAGGCATGTGGGGTTTTCTGCTGCATGAATGGCAGGAAATACGCACCGAAACTGAAACCTCGCCGGAAGGGATTGCCATATTACGCCCCATGGTGGGCAATTACATCCTCCTGGGGCTGGATTTCTACATTGTCTCGGATATCCTGTCCTCCATGCTGCACCCTGAATGGCAGGAACTCATCAGTCTGGCGATTATCGGATTGCTGCGAACGGTGATCGGTTATTTTTTAGGGAAGGAAATCGCAGAAACAAATCATTGATAATCAAATATTTTTCACACAAATGGAGACTGTCAGATTCCTCGTAAATATCTTTTACCTGTACCTGCTTGCCGGGGTGGTGTTTGCCGTCCTGTTTTTGTGGCGCGGCGCAGCCGAACTCGATAAGGCGGCGAAAGGAATTTCGTGGAAAACCCGCGCCTTTCTTTTTCCAGGCAGCGCGGCCCTCTGGCCTGTACTGCTGCGCAAATGGTGGACAGTCCGGCAGGGTTCATGATTTTTTATCCGCCGTAGCCGAAAGCGTGTCATATCTTTTTGCGTATTAAACTTATTGCACATGACTCCACAGTTGAGAAAAGCACACCGGTACATCTGGTTCAGTCTGGCTGTTTTGATGCCGCTGGGCTGGCTGCTTGCCATCAGGGCTATTCCGGATGAGATCTGGCAGCAGCCCCTCCGGCCTGCTCAACCGGCTCAACTACCGCTTCTGGTCAGATCGAAGCAATCCGGCGATTTTGTGATCAGTTTGCGGGAAGACAGCAGCAGCAAGCATAAACAGGTGGAGGTGTTTATCAAAAAACCACTCGAAAACCCGAATACTGTCATTACCATCGGGAACGATGGGGGCGTTTTGCTCGGCCTGCTCGGTACCCGCGGTGTTTATCGCTTCGACCTGGACAGCCTGACCGCCTCGAAAAACCCGTTCGTATTGAGGCTGGAAGACAGAATAGAGGGCCGGATTCTCAGAACCATCAATCTAAATGAAGAATAAATATGTCAGTCATCTACGATCCGGTTCACTGGACGCCGCATAAAAAGGTCTATGACCGGCTGATCCTCGCCTTCGCAACGGCCTATCTGGTGTTGTTCGGCGTCCTGGAACTGCTGCTGCATCCGCAAATCACTGCGGAAACGCTCGTCATACGGGCCACCGGTACCCTGGCATTTCTGATGCTGCACATCATTCTTTGCATCGGTCCGCTGTGCCGCCTGAATTCGCGGTTTTTGCCCTTGCTCTACAACCGGCGGCACCTCGGTGTTTCGATGTTTATGATCGCGCTGATACATGGCATATTCAACCTCGTGCAGTTCCATTCCCTGGGCAACGTCGATCCGCTTGTTTCGCTGTTTACGTCGAACACACAATTCGGCTCGCTGGCGCGATTCCCTTTCCAGTCGCTCGGTTTTTTTGCCCTGATCATTTTATTCCTGATGGCTGCTACAAGCCATGATTTCTGGCTCAAAAACCTGACGCCGCCCGTTTGGAAAACGCTGCACATGAGCGTTTACGCGGCTTACGCCATGCTTGTCATGCACGTGATGCTCGGCGTGATACAACTGGAAAAATCGCCTGTCCTGATTGGCCTGACGGGTGCGGGCATGTTCACCGTCATCGGTTTGCACCTCGCCGCTGCCATTAAACAACACGAGAAAGACCGCCACGCACGCAGAAAATCAACAACGGCAAACGATATGAAAACACAACAATTAAAAACGACTGCCGACCAAATGTCCAACGATTACATCTTCGCCTGTGAAGTATCGGACATTCCCGAAAGTCGCGCCAAGATGCTGATTATCAGCGGCGAAAATATCGCCCTGTTCAAATACGACGGCAA
>JAKOXM010000102.1 GCA_029781095.1 Bacteroidota bacterium | reverse complement strand
AAAAGTTGTATAACCTTGCAGTCCATTCAGTGAATTGTTCAATATTATAAATCAATGCGTTTATTTGTTATTTCCCTGTTCATTTGCGTCACAAGCCTGACCACCCTGACCTGTAGTAAGGATAACCCCGTTGCACAGCCTTTGACCGGCTATGGTGCGGATGTCAACCCGACCGGCGACTCCATCGGCGGGGGAAACGGTTACAGTAAAATCGTGACCCAGGGCGATTTTGTAGTGCATGATATCAACGAGTTGCTTGCCGCTTTGAATTCGGCCAAAAGCGGCGACGTTGTTCTGGTGGCCTCCGACGCTAAAATTGACCTCACGGGTCTCAGCAACATCAACATTCCGGCGGGCATTACGCTGGCAGGTAACCGGGGCCAGCAGGGAGCGGCCGGACCCTTGCTCTTTTCAACTTCAACGCCTTTTGAGAGCGCTATTTTTTATGTGGAAGACAACGTGCGCATAACAGGATTGCGTTTCAAGGGCCCGGATGATAACTATCACGATATCGACTATTCGGTCAGGCCCGAATCAAAAGTACTTTGCATGGCTTTGGAAGGAGCAAATATCGAGGTGGAAAACTGTGAAATCTCGAATTTCAGCAGGGGAGGGGTGGAGATTTATCCCAGAGGCAAGAATATCCATGTGCACCATTGCTACCTGCACGATATCCACGCTTACCCGGTAATCACGCTGAACAAATCAGAATTGCCCGTTCTCATCGAGGCAAACAGGATACACTGGATATGGCACGCCACGGCCGGTAGCGGCTATCCCGGCACGGGCTATGAAGCCCGTTACAACATCATCGTTCGGGAACCGGCGCCGGACTCATGGCAACCATACGACGGTTCGTTCGCAATTGATATGCATGATTATCTGCAGGTTATGCAGGAAACCGGCTATCATATCGCAGGCGATATATTGAACATCCACCACAACACCTTTATCAATAATGCAGGCAGCGACCCGTCTGTAAATACTTCGCTGGATGCCGAAGTGCGGGGTGTGCCGCGTATCCTGGCCGAATTTCACCAGAATATTTTTTTAAACAGCAACCCGGCGCAGGCAGTCGTCCACCTCAACGGTAACGTTTGGGTGTATGACAATTTGTACGGTCCGCAGCGGACTTTAATACCGATTGCGCTACAGACAACTCCACAGATCCTGTTCGTACAGCCACCGGCACTCGATGTGGACATTCCTCTACTGGGAGGCAATATAGCCCTCGACATCAAGGTGAATGTGCTGAATACACTGGAACTGAAAAGTGTCCTGGTTGAACTGAATGGCAAGCCGATTTACCTTGGAACAAAGGCGCCCGCGCCAGGCGAGGTGATTATTGACACCTCGACACTTGACCCCTCACTGCCATATCAGGAACTGACAGTTACCGCTACCGATACGCGCAACGTGGTGGGAAAACATACGACCCTGTTCAAGGTGTAATAATATTGCCCAAACAGGTCAGATATCGAAAAAGCCCAATGGATTTCGGTCGAAGTGTTTGATTGTCAGACCATTGTTGCCAAACTGTGTACCTTTTACAATGTTGCAGTCTGTATCGCAGGCGTTGATCAGAAGTAGACCGCCGAAGCATTTTACCAGGAACTTGCCGCTTTCAAAAACGGCGACCACCGAACCCGCGGGCTGGTTTTCGTAGCCAAATTCATTCAGGTCAAAGACCTGCGCATCCCACACAGTTATTATTTCATTACCGGCAAAAGTAAAAGCGCCGCCGAAAGGCCGGGTCACCGCACGGACAAAGCGTTCTATGACATGCACGTCCTGATCCCAATCGATCAGCCCGTCATCCGGAGTTCGCTTCGGATAGTAGGTTGGCGTCAGGACATCATTCTGCGGGGTCAATCTGTATTTGTTATGCACCAGGTCATCGATATTTCGCTCGATGAGATACTTCATGGCGAGCGTATTTTTGAAGTGCATCGTTTCTGCCGTATCCCTGTTCGATACCTGGAATTTAAACGTATCTACGATATCGCCTGAATCGACGCCAGGATCATACCGGAACAGGTTGGTGTAAAAGACTTTCCGGCCTTCAATAAGAGACCAGTTCATAGGCGAGCGCCCCCTGCCGAGCGGAAGGTTCATGGAGCTGCCGTGCATCCCGAATGCGCCGATGGAAAGACCTGCAAGCACCTCCGCCGGGACGAGCCGCTGCCAGCCGACCACGAATGCGATATCGATTTTCAAGGCGTTGAGATATTCCTGGTCTGCTTCGCTTTTCAGTGAATAGTATTTTGCCTGGTACACGTTTATACCCCTTGATCCGGCAATTTCTTTCAAATCAAGGTAGTCTGCCACATCGTGTTTCTGCCCGGCCTCCGGGCTTATCGTGATGAGATGGCGGATTTTAAAAGGAATATCCAGGTTATCGAGCAGAAAGAGGGTAGTGGCCTTACATCCGAAAACCGCTATTTCATCATAGACTTTCATGAATGGACCGGAAGGGAATGCAATTGTTGGAAAATTCGGTTTTCAGCGACTGGATTTTTTGCTCGTAATAATAGCGCAACTTGTCCAGGTTGGAGGCGCCGTCCAGCATCCACCAAACGGGATGGATCAGTACATGAAGCGAGCGTTGCTGCTGAAATTCAGGCGAATCAAACGGATGCCCGAAACGCCACACGCCGGTGGAATCCGCAAAGTATTTGATATCGCGAAAGTATTTTGACTGATAGGTATGTTCGATGTCGAAGATCGGGGCGTCGAATTCCTGGAAAAAAACGTTGGGACGGTGCAGGCTGATGATACTGACTTCCTGCTGGAACATTTCCCGAAAAAGTGCCACTTCTCCTTGCAATCCCTTGTGAAAATCCTCATAGACTGTAGGGTCAAAATGGATGGACACATGATGGCCCAGTTCCCTGATTTTCAGCACATTATCGTGATCTTTCGGCGAAAACAGATTATAGAAGCCGGAACGCATCAAAAAGAAGTAGGTGGCTTTAATGCCGAGGCCCGATTCTATTTCCGCTGACTGCAGCGCAAGATGGGTGTCGAAGTCGATATCGTGCCGGAGCGCTATTTGCCGTTTGGGCTGGTTGATCTCCGGGAAAAAATGAAACCGGTAACCGTGATCCAGGTAGGTTTTCAGAAAATCCTCATAAGGACCGAATTTATGCCTGGAGTTTTCTCCGTCGTGTTGCTCCTGTTCGCCTGAGATCATCATTTGCCCGGCAGGTGGTGAAGTAACATTCATCATGTCGATTGTTTGCTTCAAAAGTTTTTTGAAAACGGGGGTAAAAGGTGTGCTACTTGATATTTTTATTTCACGCAAAGACGCAAAGCGTTGAAATTTAAGATTTTGTATCTCTACGTTTTCGCGTGGGAAATGTCCGGCAATGCGAATAAGGGGCAAAGTAACCGAAAAACTAAAACCGGACAGCATGCCGGCCGCGGTCACTCCATAAAAGGCATTGACGGGGCAACCGGAAGTCGCCCCGCCATAACCAGTGCATACGCGATGTTTTATTTTTGAAATGCAATTGTCTAATTGCTCCTGACTTTTTTGAAAACTATGTTGCAAAAAGCTCTCCAAAAATAACTCAGATCGGTGAGTAAAGGATTTTTTTCATATGCTTTCAGATAACGATATTCAATGTCAACGACGTCTTCGATGGATTTGGGAATTTCAACATATACGGGCGGTATCAGGCCCGGTTTGAATTTCTTTCTGTATTCCTGGAACTCCGTCGGGTACAGGCTGAAGTAATGTTTGCTGAGCGGGCGAACCCCCATGAGTTTCACGTCGCCTTTCAGCCAGTTGATGAGCATGGGCAATTCGTCGATCCAGTTCTTGCGGAAGAAGCGCCCCAGTGTAGTTACGCGCGGATCGTCCTTGAATTTTCCGCCTTTTTGAAGGCCGTAATTTTCATAAATGAACGACTGCAGGTATTCCGAATAGGGGTACATCGTCCGGAATTTATAGACATTGAAAATTTTACCGTTTTTGCCAACCCGGCGCAGCCTGATCAGCGGCCCGTATGATGCATCGTTGTTGTAGTCCGGATCGCCGGTTTTTTCGGCCACGAAATACAGTTGTCCTTCTGCGTTAAAAGTTTTCACAAGGCGGTAACCGCAGGAATAAAGGCGGCCGTAGGTTTCCATTTCGGAAAGAACCCTGTTGCGCCCGTTGGTCAGCAGAAAATAGGATTGTTTCAGGTGCGGGAGTTTGGGCCACACACGCTTTACCCAGAAATCGAAGAAATAGTAAACGTGGTTAAATGGCCACGCGAACTTTGCCTTCAGGCGTTCTTCGCGTTGACGGCAGGTCTCCACGCATCCGATCAAATATCCCCCCGGCTTTAAATATTCGTTGGCAGACTCCAGGAACTTGTTGATGTACCAGATGTCATTGAGGCGTTTAACATTGATAATGCAGCTGATGCCGGTTTCGTCGTACCCACGCCAGGAAATGACGTTGATCAGGTTAAGTGGAGAAGAAGTGTTCAGAATAACAGAATCCCAAAGATCGTCGAGATCCACATACTTGCCTATGAATTCAACCGCTTCTGCCGGTATCTCCGCGCTGAGGGCGCGACGATACAAATCTGTCAGTGTTTGTTTTGGTTGTTCGTACATCGGCTGATGTTTAATTTGTCCCATTTGTGATTATGGTTGATTAATTAATACGGGTAAACCGGAATGCCACACAATGGGAGGAGCATACATGACACCAGGTTTCGGGTGCAGAAAGGCGGGGGAGAAACCAAACAGATTAGGCAGGAGAATCTGTTCTGAAAAAAGAATCAGATATGTAGATTATCGTCACAGCACAGCTGTTGCGTATCCAGAAAAGTACAAAAATTATGCCTACTAAGGGTATGATATAAAATTTACCGCAATTTGATTATCAGGAATTTAATTAAATTTTTAATGTATTGGACGCCCTTATCCCATATCCATAAAAAATAATTATCTGTCCACCTCTGCGGGTGGAAGTTAAACATTGCAATATTGGGGAATTTGTTATTTTTAATAAATTCCGTGATGTCGAAAGTAGTGTGAAAAGACAGGTCGAAATAAACAGGAACCTTGTCTCTGACGCTTACTTTATGGCCATCCCACTGCCTTCCGGTATCGGTAAGATAGAATACCTTTCTGAAATCGATATCAAAATAGGGCTCTCCGATGACCTGGTATTTCTTATAATCGTAATGTTTCCAGACATCCTTGTTGTCATATTTTGATCTTGGGCTTCCGTGCATGCATATCGTAGATACCGGCACAACCTTTCGCAGTTTTTCCAGATGCTCTTCGAATAACCGTATCGCCTTGTCCGGATCGCCCTTTGCAAAATCCATGTCTTCGTAGTGGTACCCGATTTCATGGCCCATTTGATGAATCTCCCTGATTACATCCTCGTCAAAACTTTCCGGTACCATTCTGAAATAGTACGTACCTGTGATCCCCATTTCATGTTGTATCCTGGCAAATTCCAGCGAATGCAGTTTGCGATCGTCCACATCATGGCGCAACATGATCGCACGCTCCGGTTTGTTCCGTAAATATTCAGAAAAAGTCACAAAAGGATACCCCGCATCCTTGAGACTGGTCAACAGGCTTTTATAGGCTGTAATGGTAAAATCTCGCATCAGGTGTTTGTTTTGGGTTTGTCATTCAGTTTTGCGCCTGGAGTTGCTTTTCCTCGTACATTTTTTTGTTCCAGTCGTACACTTGCCGGAGCCCTTCGTACATGAGTACTTTCGGAGCATAGCCTAACCTGGATTTTATCTTTGAAATATCCGCCTTCGAGTGTTTGACGTCACCGGGCCGGTCCGGACCGTGCCTGGGCTGTATGTCCTGGCCGCTGATGGTTTGAAGCATCCTGACCATTTCATTCAGGGAAACCTGATCGCCGCAAGCGACATTGTAAACCTGGTTGATGGCTTCCGCGCTTTCCGAAAAAAGTGCCAGGTCGTTGGCATGCAGTACGTTTTCGACAAAGGTGAAGTCTCGGCTGGCAGTCCCGTCTCCGTTGATCAACGGTTGCTGCCCTTCGATGAAGGCCCTGCAAAACAGGGGAATCACAGCGGCATACGGATTGTCGGGGTTTTGCTTTGGGCCGAATATGTTGAAATAGCGCAGGCCGACGAAATTCAATCCGTACGTCCGGCAAAACACCTGTGCATAATGCTCCGCAGCAAGTTTGCTCACCGCATACGGGGATAGCGGGTTGCCGATCCGTTCTTCTACTTTTGGAAGTTCGGGACTGTCGCCATAGGTGCTGGAGGAAAAAGCCAGCACAACCCGGTCTGCGCCGGCCTCCTTGGCTGCATGGAGCACGTTCACCGTGCCGCCTACATTCACCTCGTTGGTGCGCATCGGGTTTTGGATCGACCGGGGCACGGAGCCGAGCGCGGCCTGGTGCGTAACCTTATGGATACCCTTCATCGCCCTTGTGCAGGTTTCATAGTCGCAGATATCTCCTTTTATGAATTCGAATTTCGGGTGGTCTTCGAATTCCGCTATGTTTTCATACAAACCGTTGGAAAGGTCGTCGAGCACTCTGACCAGCCCGATGCGGGGGTCGTCAAGGAAACGCTCGACAAGGTTGGAGCCGATGAATCCGGCGCCGCCGGTTATAAGCAGGTTGTGTTTCATAATTCGCTTTCGATGTGATTTATGGCCTCGTTTATAGTTAGTACTTTGATCTTTTCTTCCATGCATTTTTTCACAACGGCTTCAAAATAAGCAGGTGAGCATCCCCATTCCGTGTGGTCTTCCCGAACGTCATGGGTGTAAAATATCAGCCAGGCTTTACTCTCCCGCGCCGCCTCGATTTTTTGGAATATGTATTCCAGCGAATTCCTGTGCTCATATAGTTTGACGGACCTCAGGTTGAACATATCGGTGCGGCTCCCATTGATCCCTTCTTCGATCCCTCTTGCGCTTCTGAACCGGTTGCTGATGAATTTCTTGATCGGACGTGTTTGAGAACCAAATGGATATGAAAAATTTTCCAGCTTGGTGCCCGGCGCTATGTTTTGCATTTCCGCCTGGTTTTTGTTGATGTCCTCCATTCCTTTTTCCAAAGATACCGTGTACAATTCGGTATGGCCATACGTGTGACAACCGATTTCGTGATTCCTTTCAATCGCCTCCCTTACATGATCGGCAGTAAATCGCACAGACGGATCAATATCGTGCATCAGCGAAAGCGAGATGTAAAAGGTGCCGCACA
>JAKOXM010000044.1 GCA_029781095.1 Bacteroidota bacterium | reverse complement strand
CTTCTGCCAGCAATTCGCGATGTTCGATGCGCAATGTTTCTGCCTCGGGGCTGTCCACCTCTCCATCGTATTGCGCGGGCGAGAGTTCCGTATATCGTCCCTGTTGCCGGCGCAGGGTCACCCAGCGCCATTTTGCTATAGCCACAAAATACGTGGCAAGAGCGCTCTTGCCTTCAAAACGCCCTTCTCGCAGGTTTCGGTCAAACAACACCAATGCCTCCTGGAATACATCCTGTGCGTCGCTGCGGTTGCCGCCGTTGTCCAGCACAAAACGGATAATCGTTTCGCGCAGCCCGGGCAGCAGGTACAGGTGACGCAGCGCGTTTTCACGCGCCTGACCGCCGTTTTGTATGGCTGCCAGCAAGGTTTCGTCGGTCCAGTTGGTGTTTGCTGTCATTAGTGCATTTAAAAGTAGAAAGGTAACCTCCCCCATCCGGGAAAGTCAGCGGTCATATTCACGGGTATCCGACCCGGCGGAACCGGTTTCATAAAAGTTTCTTAACGTTTGAAGCCGGACAACAAGTGTTTTAGTTATCATTTTCCTAAAAAACAAAACCTGTGGTTACGTATCCGTCTGCCCCTGCACAAAGAAGCACAAATCAATCGAAAATCATCACGAACAAAATTCAAAGTCATGAAAAAATTGTTTTTGCTTCCGCTTTTCTTCTTTGTTATCAGCCTTTTGCACGCGCAAATCAGTGGCATCGGTATTCGTCCTGCGGTCAGTCTCTCTACCTATAAACTGAACAAGGAATACAATGATACGTATGATGCGGCCCTCCGCCCGGGTGTCGGTCTCGCGGCCTTTGTAGAGGTCAACCTCGGCAATCGCTTCACGCTTCAGCCGGAGATCGCTTTCACGCAGCGCGGTGTCAACCTGAGCAGCGAAAGCAGCATCTACTGGGACGGCCCCGAGTTCGGTTATCCCGCATCTTATCAGGTAGTCGACTACCGCCAGAAAGAAACGCTCAATTATATCGACATCCCGCTGATGGTAGAGAAAAACTTCGGCGGCGGAAATATAGGCGCCTATGTGGCACTCGGTCCGGCGCTCTCATTCGGTCTCAACGGCAAGGGCCGGGAAGAGATCACCGTTGAATTTCCGGCAAGCGACGGCGCCGTGGACTCGCAGACCGATCGTTCCGAATATCAGATCGAGATGGGATCAGGTCGCTACGACAACTATAAAAGTTTTGACCTGAGTCTCAACGCAGGAGCAGGGTTGATCTTTCTCCTCGAAAGCGGCGAAATCGGTATTGACCTGCGCTATACCCACGGACTGAAAAATCTCAACGTAGACGGGCTGAAAAACAGGAATTTCCTCATAGGGGTGTCCTATATGCACTATATCGGCCAATAAGGATTTGACAGTTTTCTTGACAGGGTCTACATGGCAAGTCTGCGGAATGCCGGTATGGCCGGCAATATAAAACCCAGTAGATCATGTAGATCCTGTCAATAACCTGTCGAAACCAATTGTCACCTCACACAAACAATATCTGACATGAACTGCCCGAATTGCGGCCACGCAACGCCACCAACCAGTGTGGCGCGATGCGGCCACTGCAACTATAAACTTCCGGAATGTCCCAAACCGAAGGCGGCAAGACCTGAAACAACAGTATCCTGCTGGAACTGCCGGCACCCGAACACAGCCGGGGCCGAACGCTGCGAGCACTGTAACGCCAAAATTCAGGTGACAGGCCGCCCGAATGGGACACTGCAACATCAGAACCTGAAACCCGAAATCCGCCAACCTATTAATATTTCAAGCCATGACGAATAAAGGTTTCAATCCGCTTTTTGTGTCGGCCCTCGATATACTGACAGGCGCGCTGGGCGTATTCATCATTCTTAATTTTTTGAATACAAAGTTGATCGGGGTGCCGCCGGTGCCCGCCAACCCTCCCGCGCTTGCCAAAAAAACAGAAACGGGCAAATTGGAAAATGGCCATTCAAAGCCGGCAGACACCAGGGGTTGGTGGCGCAAACCGACTCCGGCCCAACCGCAAAGCCCCAGGCCGGTTACACCGGTGACACAAACGCCGCAGAATCCGCCAACGCCTGAGAACACAGGCAACCAGCAACCAGCGCCCCCTACCCCACCGCAGGACCCGGTGGCCGTGGACCTGATGAAGCAAACCAAAGGCGCAGTTGTCATTTTGCTGCAACAAAGCGACCAGGCCAAAGCATCGGTCGAGTTCATGCTGCGGCAGGGCAACAAGACCTGGAAGCCTACCCGTGCCAGCAAATACCAGAACAGCGACTTTCAGTACGAAAAAGCACTGACCTATTTCTTTCAGACGGAAATACAACCAGGGACCTATGAAGTGCTGGTACGCGTAAAAAAAGGCCAGAGAAATGCCGGAAGCAAACCGTTCAGCCTGTATGGAAAAATCATTCCGCCGGGTCAAAAAACGATCACCTATTCCTTCGGCACTTTTGCTGCAAATGGCTCTGACAGCGACTGGATTCCGGCCGGTTATCTCAAGATCAGCGGCAATAGTCTGAACTACCAGTCGAAATTACCGGCTGCCCCCAAAACCGAGAGCATCCCTGCCGCCACGGCCCCTCAGCCCGGTCAGAAAACCGGCGCGCCTCCCGCAAGCAAACCTTCCGGAAAAACCGGAAAATGGGGGTAAACACAGATGGTAACCCTGAAACCATTCATTATCAACATTAAGCAATAAAATTTCAAATCATGTTCGCCAATAAAAATCTGCAAATCGCCGCCGGTACCGGCATCGCATTATTTATAGCCGCCATCGCTGCTTTCGGCTACCATTCCGCCCCGGTTGGCTCGTCTCTGGAAACCTTCTTTTTCGCCATGGGCGGCAAATTGCCGGCCGGCGTAATACAGGCCGCTACCATCGCCTGCTTCTTTACATGCCTGTTTGGCGTGCAGGCGCTGAACAAACGACTGCAATCGGAAGAGACGGCCTACATGGCCAAATTATTGCCCGAGACCGAACAGTATGTGCTTTATCCGGAAGACGTCAATCGCATCAAACTGGAGACCATCGAAATGGAGCGTCGCTTTGGCCCGCGCATGCTTACCGACCTGATCAAACAGGCCACGACAAAATTCAGGGCTGAAAGTTCCGCCAGCGAGACACTGTCGATTGTCGAAACCATCAGCGACATGCAACGCAAGACAATGGAAAAAGAGTTCTGGCTCATCAGTACATGCCAGACCCTGATTCCTGCCTTCGGCTTTTTAGGCACCGTATGGGGTATGGCGGCTGCCATCCTCAGTATGGGGCAAGCCCAACCGGTTGCAGCAGTCGTCCAGCCGGGTGCCACGGCCGCAGCCGGCACCCCTGTCGCGGCAGTGACCTCTTCCGATGTTCAGGCGCTGATTGATTCCATGGGTACGGCTTTTTTCACCACGATCATTGCTATCGTTTTGGGCATCATCGTGAGTGTGATGGTAAAACGTCTGGAAACCCGGGTTGAAGAGGTGCAGACCAATATGAAACGGTATGTGGTTGAAAACCTGGTGAACAGGATTCACCGCTAGACCGGCAAACAGAAGCGGCGGCCCCCGGAATCGGGAGCCGCCGCTCTTTATTTCAGCAAATGACTTTTCGGATCAATTACACCGCTTCGTCATCTTTCTTTTCTTCTTCGGCAGCCTCTTCAGCAACTGCATCTGTGGCTTCGCTTGTTTCTTCCGCCGCAGCCTCCGCCGTTTCTTCGGCAACTGCTACGGTTTCTTCAACGACGGGAGCGGCCACTGCTTCTTCGGCCTGTGCTACCACTGCTTCCACAACCGGCTCATCTGCAACTTCCACTACTTCTTCAACGACCGGCGCCACTGGTGTTTCAGCAGCCACTGCGGCAGGGGCCGAGGATCTTCTACCGCCGCGACGTGTTTTCTTCGCCTGGCGTACTTTGCCTGCGTTCGGGTTGTAGGTTTCGTTGAAATCCACAAATTCGATCATGGCCGTTTCGGCGCCGTCGCCCCGGCGGAAACCGAGTTTGATGACGCGCATGTAACCACCCGGACGGTCGCCGATTTTTTCAGCGATCGGACCGAAGAGTTCGTTGATGGCTTCTTTATTTTGCAGGTAACTGAACACGACACGGCGTGAGTGGGTCGTGTTACTTCTGGATTTGGTTACAAGCGGTTCCACGTAGCGGCGCAGGGCTTTTGCCTTTGCCAGCGTGGTGGTGATGCGTTTGTGCTCGATCAGCGCGATCGCCATATTGGCCAGCATGGCGCGGCGGTGCGACGCGGTGCGTCCGAGGTTGTTGATTTTATCTCCGTGTCTCATCGTACGGGTACCTTTTGTTTAGGTGGCGGCACCGGGGCGGGCCTTTCGGCGCTCAACGGTT